>NZ_JBGFCF010000002.1:0-450855 GCF_041205445.1 Falsihalocynthiibacter sp. CO-5D18
AGTTGAACTGATCGCGCCAATCGCCATGGAAGCTGGCCTGCGCTTTGCGATCCGCGAAGGCGGCCGCACTGTTGGTTCCGGTGTTGTCTCTAAAATCATCGAGTAAGCATTAGCTGCTTGACCAATTGATTGGCGTCCCTTACTTGGGGCGCCAATTCTTCTTAAAGAATCTGAATTCGATGTAGGTCGTACAATCCCGTGCGGTCCCACCTCTCAATTCTTAAAAGCCGCGAAAGGCTACGACATGCAGTCGCAAAATATTCGCATTCGGCTCAAGGCGTTTGATTTCCGTGTACTGGACGCCAGCACACAAGAAATCGTAAGCACCGCAAAGCGCACAGGCGCCACAGTTCGTGGACCTATCCCGCTGCCGAACAAAATCGAGAAGTTCACAGTTCTTCGCAGTCCTCACGTGAACAAGAAATCCCGTGATCAGTTCGAAATCCGCACGCACAAGCGCCTGCTGGATATCGTCGACCCAACACCCCAAACAGTAGACGCGCTGATGAAGCTCGACCTTGCTGCGGGTGTTGACGTCGAGATCAAGGTTTAAGGAGGGTATTTGATGCGCTCTGGTGTAATCGCAAAAAAGGTTGGTATGACCCGCCTTTTCTTGGAAGACGGCAAACAGATTCCTGTAACCGTTCTCCAACTCGAAAACTTGCAAGTCGTTGATCAGCGTACGTCTGATCGTGACGGCTATACTGCTGTTCAGCTTGGTGCTGGTACGGCCAAAGCAAAACGCACGTCCCAAGGGATGCGCGGCCACTTTGCTAAAGCCAACGTAGCGCCAAAACGGAAAGTTGCGGAATTCCGCGTTTCCGAAGCAAACCTCATCGCCATTGGCGCAGAGATTTCTGCTGAGCACTACATTGCAGGTCAAAAAGTTGACGTCTCTGGTACGTCGATCGGTAAAGGCTTTCAGGGTGCTATGAAGCGTCACAACTTTGGGGGCCTTCGTGCTACTCACGGTGTGTCCGTTTCCCACCGCTCGCACGGCTCTACTGGTCAATGTCAAGACCCCGGCAAAGTTTTCAAAGGTAAGAAAATGGCCGGACACATGGGTTCCGCTCGTGTGACAACTCAAAACCTTGAAGTTATGCGTACAGATGCTGACCGTGGCTTGATCATGGTTAAAGGCGCTGTTCCTGGTTCCAAGGGCGGTTGGGTCACTGTCAAAGACGCAGTGAAAAAGAAACTGCCTGACGGCGTTCCTTTCCCAGCAGCACTGAAAAGTGCCGTTGTTGAAGCAGCTGTCGCGGCTCCCGCAGAAGGAGCAGTAGAATGAAGGCCGATGTAATCAAACTCGACGGTAGCAGTGCCGGCACATTGGATTTGGACGAGGCCCTGTTTGGTCTTGAGCCACGTGCTGACATCCTGCACCGCGTCGTTCGCTGGCAGCGCAACAATGCGCAAGCTGGTACACACAAGGTTAAGACACGCTCAGAAGTGAGCTACTCGACCAAGAAGATCGTTCGCCAAAAAGGCAGCGGTGGCGCTCGCCACGGTGCCCGTTCTGCGCCGATCTTCCGCGGTGGTGGTGTTTACAAGGGCCCAACGCCCCGTAGCCACGGCCACGAGCTGACGAAGAAATTCCGCAAGCTTGGTCTTTGCCACGCATTGTCCGCTAAGGCAGTTGCTGGTGAATTGGTTGTTATCGACTCAATCGATTTCAATGACGTAAAAACTTCGGTTCTGGCGAAAGCTATTAAAGAGCTGGGTTGGAAACGCGCATTGATCATCGACGGTGCCACCGTGAACGAAAACTTTGCGCGCGCCGCACGTAACATCGAAGGCTTGGATATCCTGCCATCGATGGGCGCTAACGTATTCGATATCCTGAAGCGTGACACTCTTGTGATCACTAAAGCAGGTCTCGAAGCATTGGAGGCACGTTTAAAATGAGCACCAAAGCAGCACAATATGATGTGATCCGTAAGCCGATCATTACTGAAAAAGCAACTATGGTTTCCGAAAACGGTGCCGTTGTTTTTGAAGTCGCGATCGACAGCAACAAGCCCCAAATCAAAGACGCTGTTGAAGCGCTCTTTGGCGTAAAGGTCAAAGCTGTAAACACCACGATCACTAAGGGTAAGACCAAACGTTTCCGCGGCCGCCCAGGCAAGCGTAAAGACGTTAAAAAGGCTTATGTGACCCTTGAAGAAGGCAATACAATCGACGTGTCCACCGGACTCTAAGATTAGCTTTCTGAAGCTTTAAAGAGGCCCTCGCAGAAATGCGGGGGCCTCTTTGCGTTTGTGTTGGATGACCGCTAAGCGGACTTTTGTGCCGTTCAGTAGCATTTGACCAACGGCTGTTTACGTGATGCTTACCTCAGTCCTAGACGATTAAACGCCTAGTGAAATAGACTCTGGCGCACATTGCAGCGCGCCAGAGATGTTTGTTTAATGCGTGAACTTTTTGATTTCGCCGCTTTTGAGGCGCGAAGAATAGGACGCAAGTTCAGTACGAACCAACTTCATCAAGAAGTAGAGGCAGAAGATGTTCACAACCGCCATGGCAAAGATCGCAGCATCGGAGAAGTCGATGACAGGACCCAGCGACGCCGCAGCCCCGATTACGATGAACACACAGAAGATGACTTTAAACGTCAGTTCTGATGCTTTGCTTTCCCCAAACAAATAGGTCCAGCTTTTCAAGCCGTAGTAGGACCAAGAGATCATCGTTGAGAAGGCAAACAGCACAACTGCGATGGCCAAGACATACGGGAACCAACTGATGCTAGACCCGAAGGCCGCAGATGTTAGTGCAACGCCTGTGTTGCCGTCGACTGTTGCAATAGCCGATCCTGCCTCGTTCAGAAGGTAGTTACCTGTTGCCGGGTCGAGAACCAACTGTTGCGAAATCACGATCACCAATGCGGTCATTGTGCAAATCACGACAGTATCGATCAATGGCTCGAGCAAGGACACAAAGCCCTCGGTGATAGGCTCTTTGGTTTTCACCGCAGAGTGGGCAATCGCCGCAGACCCAACACCAGCCTCATTCGAAAATGCGGCCCGTTTGAAACCTTGGATCAAGGCCCCGACAAAACCGCCAGCAACGCCAAGCCCTGTAAAGGCACCGTCGAAAATCTGACCAAAAGCCCATCCGATTTTGTCGTAGTTTACCAGCAGAATGATCAACGCCGCACCGACATACAGGATGCCCATAAATGGCACGACTTTTTCTGTTACGTTGGCTATGGATTTGATCCCGCCCACGATAACCGAGAATACAACAACTGCGAAAATGATCCCTGTGATCCAGCCTGGATATTCGCCGACAATACCAGAAATCTGTGCATGCGCTTGATTGGCTTGGAACATATTACCGCCGCCAAGAGCACCAAGAATACAAAAGACCGAGAAAAGAACCGCGAGGAATTTACCCCCCGGCAAACCCAATTCTTTGAAGCCCTTCGAGATGTAGTACATTGGGCCCCCCGAAACAGTGCCGTCGGGGTATTCGTTACGATATTTCACGCCCAGCGTACATTCGGTGAATTTGGACGCCATGCCAAGCAGACCGGCAAGGATCATCCAGAACGTAGCCCCCGGCCCACCAATCCCAACGGCAACAGCGACACCCGCGATATTTCCTAAGCCGACAGTTCCCGACAGAGCCGTGGCAAGCGCTTGGAAATGACTAACCTCGCCCGCGTCATTGGGATCGGAATAATCGCCTTTAACCAGTTCGATAGAATGCCGAAGAAATCGAAATTGAACAAAACCGAAGTAGACGGTAAAAATAGAGGCGGCGATCACCAGCCACATCACGATCCACGGAAAGCTTGTTCCGGGGAAGGGTGCGAAAATTAGGCTCACGAATGGGCCGGTTATTTTTGCGAAGATTTGGTTGACCTTTTCATCGATCCCCATCGCCTCTTGTGCCATTAGAGGACTGGCGGCGATGGTCAAGGCTATTGAGGCCAGCGAGATTTTTGATGTGATTTTCATAGTGTCCCCTATCCTACAACTGTGACAGGCACATCGGCGTGCATCACAAGGTTTTGTGTTGAGCTACCAAAAATACGCTTCGCAAACCCATGCGATGATGCGCGACCAACAATGATCTGCGTACCGCCGTTTTGAACGGTGAGTTCATTCAAAGTTTCGGCAACATCCCCATGTCGCACGAGACCGCTGGCATTAAAGCCCGCCTCTTTTAGGGCCTTAACCGCAGGGTCAACAATCCGCGATGTGGCGAGCGCAATCTCTTCCTCACGGCGTTTGTGCCGTTGCGCGTTTTCTTCCGCAGTTTGAAAGGTGAACGGGGACCATTCGATAACGTAAATGGCGAGCAGTTCGCAGTCATCCATTCTGGATGCCAAGTCTTTGGCAAATGCTAAAGCGCGGTCTCCCGTCTCTGCACCGTCAAGTCCAATAACAATCTTCGGTTTCATTCCATCCTCCGTTTTTGCTGTTTTTACTCGTTTGAGGATCTGATTGCCCTCTTAGGAGAAAGTCTGCCGTAAAAATGAGCAGAAAGCTTCTCTCAATTTCAGCATTCGTGATTTTCCTGAACAAGAGCATGTTTTTTCGCGAATATTTCACATTTTTGTCAGGTACTTAGAACCAAATTCGGAATGTCCTCAATATGTGGCGATTCAGGCAGGACAGTATCAAATAGCTACAGAATGAGCCTTAAACTTGAGGCTGTAGCCCTCCAAGCTACCGTTCGCTTCGCGGTGACCGACGGGTGCTTGTTTTCTTTCTTCATTCGATAACCTTCCACAACAGCGGACATTGACCCGAACGTTTGTTTTGCCTAATTATGAGTGTCCCAAACCCTTTCCCGCCATCCCACGAAAATAATCCCCATCCGGTGTGGACCCCCCCAGGTTAATCTGGTACTCCCCGCCAATGGTTCTCGGCCTCAGATTCGTTCTGGGGCTGTTTGCTGTTTTTATCGGGGACCTTCGGGGCTCTATAATTTGGCCACCTTCGGGGGGCTCACACCGCGGATCACGCCAGTAGGGCAGGGTTCGCTTAGCTAAACGGAAGACAGAAAGCATGGCATTAAAGTCGTATAAACCGACGACGCCAGGCCAGCGTGGGCTGGTTCTGATTGACCGTTCGGAGCTTTGGAAAGGACGTCCCGTCAAGACCCTCACAGAGGGTTTGACGAAATCGGGCGGCCGGAACAACACCGGACGAATCACAATGCGTCGCATTGGTGGGGGTGCTAAGCGCCTTTACCGTATCGTTGATTTCAAACGCAACAAAATGGACATCGCAGCCACCGTAGAGCGGATCGAGTATGACCCGAACCGGACGGCGTTTATTGCGTTGGTCAAATATGATGACGGCGAGCAAACTTATGTTCTCGCGCCTCAGCGTCTCGCAATTGGGGATAAAATCATCTCCTCTGCAAAAGCTGACATCAAACCTGGTAACGCGATGCCTTTCTCTGGCATGCCTATCGGTACAATCGTTCACAACATCGAGCTGAAACAGGGTAAGGGCGGTCAAATCGCTCGTGCTGCTGGGACATATGCTCAGTTTGTTGGACGGGATGGTGCCTATGCACAAATCCGCCTCTCTTCTGGCGAATTGCGCTTGGTCCGTCAGGAATGCATGGCCACCGTTGGTGCCGTGTCCAACCCCGATAATAGCAACCAAAACATTGGTAAAGCTGGTCGCAACCGTCACAAGGGCATCCGTCCTTCTGTACGTGGTGTTGCCATGAACCCGGTCGATCACCCCCACGGTGGTGGTGAAGGTCGGACATCCGGTGGTCGTCATCCTGTGACGCCATGGGGCAAACCAACCAAAGGTGCGCGTACACGTAACAAGAAAAAAGCGTCTAGCAAGCTGATTGTCCGCTCGCGTCACGCCAAGAAAAAGGGGCGCTAATCCATGTCTCGTTCTGTATGGAAAGGCCCATTTGTCGACTCTTACGTGCTTAAGAAAGCCGAAAAGAGCCGTGAATCTGGCCGCAATGAAGTTATTAAAATTTGGTCCCGCCGTAGCACGATCCTGCCCCAGTTTGTGGGTTTGACGTTCGGTGTTTACAACGGCCATAAACATATTCCCGTAAACGTCACAGAAGACATGATTGGTCAAAAGTTTGGTGAGTATTCGCCAACTCGTACTTATTATGGCCACTCTGCTGACAAAAAAGCGAAGCGGAAATAAGTCATGGCAAAAGTAAAAAACGCACGCCGCGTAGCGGAAAACGAAGCAATGGCGAAAGTCAAAATGCTCCGCACTTCCCCTATCAAGCTGAACCTTGTTGCGGCGATGATCCGTGGCAAGAAAGTTGACAAGGCTTTGACAGACCTGACCTTCAGCAACAAACGTATTGCTGCTGACGTTAAGAAATGTCTCCAGTCCGCGATCGCTAACGCAGAAAACAACCACAATCTGGATGTTGACTCGTTGATCGTTGCCGAAGCCTATGTTGGTAAAAACCTGACACTGAAACGTGGTCGTCCACGCGCACGTGGCCGGTTCGGCAAAATTCTGAAGCCATTCTCGGAACTAACTATCTTGGTTCGCCAGAATGAGGAGCAAGCATAATGGGTAATAAAGTAAATCCAATTGGCATGCGCCTTCAGGTTAACCGTACTTGGGATAGCCGCTGGTATGCCGACACTAAAGATTTTGGGAATCTTCTTCTGGAAGACCTCAAGATGCGCGAATTCATCAAGGAAGAATGCAAGCAAGCTGGCATCTCCCGGGTGATTATCGAGCGTCCACACCGTAAGTGCCGTGTAACAATTTACACAGCCCGTCCCGGTGTGATCATTGGTAAAAAAGGCGCCGATATCGAAGGTCTTCGCAAGAAGCTCGCAGCTTTCACCAAATCTGAATTGCACCTCAACATCGTTGAAGTTCGCAAGCCAGAGATGGATGCTGCTCTCGTTGGTGAGAATATCGCACAACAACTCGAGCGTCGGGTTTCTTTCCGTCGCGCGATGAAACGTGCGGTGCAAAACGCAATGCGTATGGGTGCCCTTGGTATCCGTGTTAACGTTGCGGGCCGTCTTGGCGGTGCCGAGATCGCGCGGACCGAATGGTACCGTGAGGGTCGCGTGCCTTTGCACACACTTCGTGCCGATATCGATTACGCACATGTCGAAGCGATGACTGCCTATGGCATCATCGGGATTAAAACCTGGATCTTCAAAGGCGAGATCATGGAACACGATCCTTCGGCGCATGAGCGTAAGCAACAGGAACTCCAAGACGGTCCAACACCTCGCGGTGCTGGCGGTCGTCGCTAAGGAGAAGATAGATGCTTCAGCCAAAACGCAGTAAATTCCGCAAAATGTTTAAGGGCCGTATCCACGGTCTTGCAAAAGGCGGATCGACGCTAACGTTCGGTACATATGGTCTCAAAACCATTGAACCAGAACGCATCACAGCGCGTCAAATCGAAGCCGCGCGTCGTGCAATGACACGTCACATGAAACGCCAAGGCCGTGTGTGGATCCGGATTTTCCCAGATTTGCCCGTCACCTCCAAGCCAACCGAAGTTCGGATGGGTAAAGGTAAAGGTTCTGTCGATTTTTGGGCCGCGAAAGTTAAGCCTGGTCGGATTCTCTTTGAAATCGACGGTGTAGACGAAGTTACTGCTCGTGAGGCTCTTCGCCTTGCAGCGATGAAACTGCCGGTGAAAACCCGCACAGTTGTTCGCGAAGACTGGTAAATCTACCCCAAGCGCTCCGCGCATATGGTGAAAAAATTGAAGCCCCCGCCGAGCAATCGGTGGGGGTTTTTCTGTTCTGAAGACGGGTTCTCAAGTAGGATGGGTGGATGAATAAGTTTTTCCGAACGCTGGTGATGGGACTCTTTGTGCTTGCGGCCCCAGTGCGCGCGGCGCCTTTGCCCTACGACATGGATACGCAACACAGCAAAGTGTCGTTTTCTTACTCGCTTAAGGGCCTTGAATTTTCAGGCTCATTTCCGGATTTTTCAACCAAGCTTATTCTGGATTTCGACAGCGTCTCGAAATCAACAGTCGATGTGACGCTCAATGCGCGCACCGTCAGAGGCGGAATTATCTTCGCCACAGACGCTTTGCGCGGGCCCGAGGTCCTCGATGTGGCGAAGTTTCCGATCATTCGGTTTACGTCGACAAAAATTGATACGGTGGGGCAAAGTGTCCGCATTAGGGGGAACATGACGATCAAAGATGTCACGCGTCCAATGACGCTCCTTGCGAAACTCTATCGTGCACCTGATTCAAACCCCGATGAACAAGACAATTTGACGATCAGGATTTCCGGTCAAATCAATCGAAATGCGTTCAACGTCGCGGGATATGACACTCTTGTGGGGAGCGTCATAAAAATCAATGTGACGGCGCAAATCAGGAAACGGCAATAGGCTGAGTTCAGCGCCAAGCGTAGTTGAAACTCACGCTAATGCGTTCCTCTTCTGTCATATTCATCGGTACTTCGTGGCGCAGCCAGCTCTCCCACAATAGGACGTCACTCACTTCTGGTTTGATATAGGTGAAGTTGCGCATTTCTGGTCGGGCATTGGCAATGCGGGTTGGTGCGGCCATCATCATTTGGGAGCGGGGATCCTCGAATTTAATCGCGCTCGCTCCTTCGGGCATGGTGACATAGGTCGTGCCACTAACGATGCTGTGGGGATGGATATGGGAGGTATGAATGCCGCCTTGGGGCAGGATGTTTATCCAAATATTGTCGAGAACAACTTCCTTGCCATCAAGATCAAATTCGAGGTCTTTGACGAAGGCCGCAACATGTTTGTCGAGCGCTTTGACGAGATCCTCAAAGATGGGAAACCGCCAGCCCAGATCCGTGAGGGACGCATAGCTGGTATAACCCGGAAAATCATTGTCTTCGCACCATTGCTGTCCCGCCTCATCATCTTCGGCGATTGAGAGGCACGACGTTTCGAGTTCACCCGCATCAATGGCATCCCCGAACTCATTTAAGGCGGCGCGATAGAGGCGGGTAACAAAGAGGGAATTGATCTGTGACATTTGAGGGATACCTGTGTGGTCTTTGGTGTGGGAAAATCCGTGAGCGCAGTTTATCAGGTGGGGGAGGGCATGTCTTGTGCGATTGTGCGGCCTGTTACTCGCATACTGGAATACCTCGAAATTGGTGCTCCCAGTGGGGAAACCTCAACATTTACTGGCCGCGGGAAACTTTCCCTTGCCCTCCCTGCGACTCCCAATTATAGACACACATCTCGTGGATTCCAGCTCGCTGGGATTCGCTTGTTTTGCTATTCATCCACCAGGCTTTTGGTGACCCTGAAATAACGTCAGGGGCCGGCTGGTGTTTTGAGAAAGGAAGAGGCGCATGAACGCCAATGAACTACGTGATAAGACACCAGACCAGCTTCAAGACGAGCTGGTTGCGCTGAAAAAGGAGTCGTTCAATCTACGGTTCCAGCAAGCGACGTCGCAACTCGAAAACACCGCACAAGTTAAAACTGCACGTCGTGCAGCCGCTCGTGTAAAAACAATTCTTAACGAAAAGGCCGCAAAAGCGGCTGGCGAATAGGAGCCACGATATGCCTAAACGTATTTTGACTGGCACTGTAACAAGCAACCAAAACGCGCAAACAGTAACTGTTTCCGTTGAACGTCGCTTCACGCACCCTGTTTTGAAGAAAACCATTCGTAAGTCCAAAAAATATCGGGCGCACGATGAACAGAACGCTTTCAACGTTGGTGATCAAGTTCGCATTCAAGAATGTGCACCAAAGTCGAAAACGAAACGCTGGGAAGTTCTTTCCGCTTAAGCGGGGACTTTTCAGATTTACGAAACCCTGGGGACAAGCCATTGGATGGCCCCCATAGGTCGGGAGAAATCGCATGATCCAAATGCAGACAAATCTCGATGTTGCTGACAACTCCGGCGCTCGCCGTGTTCAGTGCATTAAGGTTTTGGGTGGCTCTAAGCGTAGATACGCTTCCGTAGGTGACGTTATCGTCGTCTCGGTTAAAGAAGCCATCCCTCGTGGGCGCGTTAAAAAAGGGGACGTCCGTAAGGCCGTCGTCGTACGCACCGCTAAAGAAGTATTTCGTGAAGATGGCACAGTGATCCGTTTTGATCGCAATGCAGCCGTTATTCTGAACAACGCTAATGAGCCAGTAGGTACACGTATCTTCGGCCCAGTTGTTCGTGAATTGCGCGCAAAAAGCTTCATGAAGATCATCTCGCTTGCACCGGAGGTGCTGTAAGATGGCTGCTAAATTGAAAAAAGGCGATAAAATCGTCGTGCTTGCCGGTAAAGACAAAGGTAAAGAGGGCGCTATCGCGTCTATCGATCCTAAGTCCGGCAAAGCTGTTGTTGAAGGTGTCAATGTTGCGATCCGCCACGTGCGTGCTTCGCAAACTGACCAAGGCGGTCGCGTTCCTAAAGCGATGCCAATTCAACTTTCTAACCTCGCACTGCTCGACTCCAAAGGTAAGGCAACTCGCGTTGGCTTCCGTGAGGAAGACGGCAAGAAAGTGCGTTTCGCGAAGACAACAGGGGAGACCGTATAATGCTTGATACTGCAAACTACACCCCCCGTTTGAAGACTGTTTACAAAGACGTCATTCGTGCAGCTCTTAAAGAAGAGTTCGCTTACAAAAACGAAATGATGATCCCTAAGCTCGACAAAATTGTCTTGAACATGGGTATCGGCGAAACAACACGCGACACCAAAAAGATCAAATCCGCTGAGGCTGACCTCACTGCGATTGCTGGTCAAAAGGTTCTCATCACAAAAGCCAAGAAATCCATCGCTGGTTTCCGCGTTCGTGAAGATATGCCGCTTGGTGTTAAAGTGACTCTTCGTGGCGAAAAGATGTACGAATTTCTGGATCGTTTGATCACCGTTGCAATGCCTCGTATCCGCGACTTCCGCGGCATCTCTGGCAAAAGCTTTGACGGTCGTGGCAACTACGCCATGGGTCTGAAAGAACACATCGTCTTTCCTGAGATTGAGTACGACAAAGTCGACGAAATCTGGGGTATGGATATCGTAATCGCCACCACCGCAAAAACCGACGCGGAAGCAAAGGCGCTGTTGAAAGCTTTCAACATGCCCTTTAACAGCTGATCGCGGAAGGAAAGGTTAGACATGGCTAAAAAAGCAATGATCGAACGCGAGAAAAAGCGCGCACTTTTGGTGGAGAAATTCGCCGGTAAACGTGCTGCTCTTAAAGAGATCGCAAACGATGAAAGCAAGACAATGGAAGAGCGTTTCACTGCTCGCCTGAAGCTTGCTAAACTTCCTCGCAATTCGTCCGCGACACGGCTTCACAACCGTTGCCAGCTGACGGGTCGTCCTCATGCTTACTACCGTAAGTTCAAAATCAGCCGCATCGCGCTGCGGGAACTTGGCTCGAATGGCCAAATCCCCGGCATGGTTAAGTCCAGCTGGTAAGGGAGAGACGATATGAATGATCCTATCGGTGATATGCTCACCCGTATTCGCAACGCACAAATGCGCGGCAAATCAACAGTAGAGACTCCTGCGTCTAAGCTTCGTGCTTGGGTTCTCGACGTTCTTCTTTCTGAAGGTTATATCCGTGGCTATGAAGCGACAACAGGCAAAGATGGCCATCCGGCTCTCGACATTAGCTTGAAGTATCTTGATGGCACTCCAGTTATCCGTGACCTAAAGCGTGTTTCGACACCTGGCCGTCGCGTTTATATGGGCGTTAAAGACATCCCAGTCGTCCGTCAGGGCTTGGGAATTTCCGTGGTCTCCACACCTCAGGGTGTGATGTCGGACGCATCTGCACGCAATGCCAATGTTGGCGGCGAAGTGCTCTGCACCGTATTCTAGGAGGATCGGATGTCAAGAATTGGTAAAAAATCTGTTAAGTTGCCCGCAGGAGTTAGTGCCGCGGTCTCCGGACAAACAGTCGAAGTAAAAGGCCCTAAAGGGACTTTGAATTTCACAGCAACGGATGATATTTCAATCGTTGTTGCGAATGATGAGGTTTCTGTTGTGCCGCGCTCTAAGTCTAAGCGCGCGCGTCAACAATGGGGTATGTCCCGCACTTGTATCCAAAATTTGGTGACCGGTGTTACGGAAGGCTTCAAGAAAGAACTGGAAATCAACGGTGTTGGTTATCGTGCTACAGTTCAGGGGACTACTCTGAAACTGAGCCTTGGTTTTTCTCACGAAGTTAACTTCGAGGTGCCTGCTGGCGTAACCGTCACATCACCAAAAAACACGATCATCTTTGTTGAAGGTATCGACTCTCAACTTGTTGGCCAAGTCGCGGCGAATATTCGCGAATGGCGTAAACCCGAGCCCTATAAAGGCAAAGGCATCAAGTACAAAGACGAGTACATCTTCCGCAAAGCCGGTAAAAAGAAATAAGGACCCAGGAAATGGCAAACAGCAAAAGAACTCTGTTTCTGAAGCGCCGCCTGCGCGTTCGGAACAAACTTCGGAAGATGGCAAATGGGCGTGCGCGCCTGTCTGTTCATCGTTCCAACAAAAACATCAGCGTACAGTTGATCGACGATTTGAACGGCGTAACGATCGCTTCGGCTTCTTCTCTCGAGAAGGATCTGGGCGTTTTGAACACCAACAACATCGCCGCAGCAACGAAAGTAGGCGCAGCTATTGCTGAGCGTGCTAAAAAAGCTGGTGTTGAAGCATGCTACTTTGATCGTGGCGGCTTCCTCTTTCACGGTAAGATCAAGGCTTTGGCCGAGGCTGCTCGTGAAGGTGGTTTGAAGTTCTAAAAAAGTGTGGGTGGCTCTTAGGCCACCCCGATGATCCAGGGGGCTGTTCGTTCTGAGCGGCCCCACTCGGATTGACAGATTATGGCGCAGAGCGCCTGAAGAAAGGAATGCCACATGGCAGAACGTGATAACAACCGTCGCGGCCCTCGTCGCGACCGCGAAGAGACACCAGAATTTGCGGATCGTCTCGTAGCGATCAACCGCGTTTCCAAAACCGTGAAAGGTGGTAAACGCTTCGGCTTTGCCGCGCTCGTGGTTGTTGGAGATCAAAAAGGCCGCGTGGGTTTTGGCAAAGGGAAAGCAAAAGAAGTTCCCGAAGCTATCCGCAAAGCAACTGAACAAGCTAAACGTCAACTTGTGCGCGTTCCATTGCGTGAAGGCCGTACGTTGCACCACGACATCGAGGGCCGTCATGGCGCTGGTAAAGTTGTGATGCGTACAGCTCCACAGGGTACTGGTATTATTGCCGGTGGTCCGATGCGCGCTGTGTTCGAAATGCTTGGTGTACAGGACGTTGTTGCGAAATCTATTGGTTCGCAAAACCCGTACAACATGATCCGTGCAACGATTGATGGTCTCACAAAAGAGAGCAGCCCTCGTATGGTCGCACAACGTCGTGGCAAAAAAGTCGCTGACATTCTTCAACGTGGTGGTGCTGCTCCGGCTGCTGAGGCTCCGGCCGAAGTAGAAGCTGCAGACGCAGACGCATAGGAAAAATATCATGGCTAAAACTATCGTTGTAAAACAGATCGGTTCTCCGATCCGTCGTCCCGCCAAACAGCGTCAAACGCTGATCGGCTTGGGCCTCAACAAGATGCACAAAACCCGTGAGTTGGAAGACACACCTGCCGTACGCGGCATGGTTGCGAAACTTCCCCACATGGTGGTGATCATCGAAGAAAAAGGCTAAGCCCTTCTTCTAAAGACCTTAAAAGGCGCTCTCGGGAAACTGAGGGCGCTTTTTTTATGGCTGAATGGGATTGATTAAGGTGGGGTTCGGTGGTTTCGTTTGGGGGAACAACCAAGGAGGACATCATGCATAAAGGATCCTGCCTGTGTGGCGCTGTGAGTTTTACCGTTGACGGAGACCTTGCTGCCCCCAATGCCTGTCACTGTACAAAATGCCGCAAACACACGGGGCATTTCCTTGTGAGCACGGGCGTTCAGAAAACCGATTTGACTGTCACAGGGGCCGAGAACGTGACGTGGTACAGCTCATCCGTCAAAGTGAATCGCGGGTTTTGTCAGCACTGTGGGTCAACTTTGTTCTTTGACCCGCCGCATCTGGATTGGATTGCCATTTCCATGGGGGCTTTTGATGGCCCAACCCACACAAAGATGGACTTGCACATATTTGTCGCAGACAAAGGCGATTATTATGAGATCACGGACGGACTCCCGCAGAATTTACAATAACGTGAGTTTTGCGAAATCTTCCGGCACAAAGTGGCCTGTCGGCCCTTGATCCATGAGATGTATCTGTGTAGACACGCGCGGTATCCCCTTGTGGGAACAGAATCATTTGTAACGCCGTGTTTGTCTCTTTGGTCGCTCTTGGGACAGTTCCGGCAAGAAGGAGTAGCGACATGAGATTGAATGAACTGCACGACAACCCAGGTGCAACAAAGAACCGCAAACGCGTTGGTCGCGGTGCTGGTTCCGGTACCGGTAAAACTGGTGGCCGTGGTATCAAGGGTCAAAAATCCCGTTCGGGTGTTGCGATCAAGGGTTTTGAAGGCGGTCAAATGCCTTTGTACCAACGTCTTCCTAAGCGTGGCTTCACCAAGCCAAACCGCAAAGAGTTCTCTGTATTGAACCTTGGCATGATCCAAAAGTTTATCGACGCCAAAAAACTCGACGCAAAAGCAGCGATCACCGAAGACGCACTTATTGCGTGCGGTTTGGTTCGTCGCAAACTCGATGGTATCCGCGTTTTGGGCAAAGGCGAGATCACATCCAAAGTTACGATCGAAGTAACGGGTGCCTCTGCTGGAGCTGTTGAAGCTGTTGAAAAAGCCGGTGGTAAACTGACTGTTACAGCAACACCTAAGGCCGCAGCTGAATAAGCGCTTGTGAGCGGTCGCTTGGCCGCTTACATACAAATTAGTTTTCCAGCGCCGCCGACCGGAGAATGGTCTGGCGGCGCTTTTCGTGACAGGGAGAGGCCGAATGGCATCCGCAGCAGAACAAATGGCAGCCAACATGAGCTGGGGGGCTTTTGGTAAAGCCACCGAGCTTCGCCAACGTATTGTTTTCACCATCGGTCTTTTGATCGTCTACCGTTTGGGGACCTATATCCCCGTCCCGGGTATTGACGGCGCTGAACTGCGCAACTTCATGGAGGGTGCGGCCGCTGGTATCGGTGGTATTCTTTCGATGTTTACCGGTGGTGCCCTGAGCCGCATGGGCATTCTTGCGCTCGGCATCATGCCCTACATCTCGGCCTCGATCATTATCCAGCTTCTAAGCTCCATGTGGGCCCCGCTTGAGCAACTCAAGAAAGAGGGCGACGCGGGTCGCCGGAAGATCAATCAATATACCCGTTATGGCACGGTATTCTTGGCGACGTTCCAAGCCTATGGCCTTGCGGTCAGTCTTGAGGCAGGTAGCCTTGTGACCGATCCGGGCTGGTTCTTCCGTATTTCGACCGTTGTGACCCTTGTTGGCGGCACAATGTTCCTAATGTGGTTGGGTGAGCAGATTACAGCACGCGGGATTGGCAACGGTATTTCGTTGATCATCTTCGTGGGCATTATTGCCGAGCTTCCAGCCGCTCTGACACAATTCCTCGTACAATCCTCCGAATCTGGAGCGAATCCCCTGATCGTTGTCGGTGTCTTTATTATGGTTGTCGCTGTGGTCGGGTTCGTGGTCTTCATGGAGCGGGCGCTCCGCAAGATCCACATTCAGTACCCGCGCCGTCAAGTTGGCATGAAGATGTATGAAGGCGGCGCAAGCCATCTTCCGATCAAAGTGAACCCTGCTGGCGTTATTCCTGCGATTTTTGCCAGCTCGCTTCTCTTGCTGCCAACCACGCTTGCCACCTTCTCGGGCGACTCCACCAGCGGCGTTCTGTCCATTATTCTCGCGTATTTTGGGCCGGGAAAACCGCTCTATCTGGCGTTCTTTACAGTTATGATCGTGTTCTTTGCGTTCTTCTATACGCATAACGTGGCGTTTAAGACTGATGAAGTTGCGGACAACCTGAAAAACCAAGGCGGCTTTATTCCCGCAATTCGTCCGGGCAAGAAAACCGCCGAGTATTTGGACAAAGTTGTGAACCGCATCTTGGTCATCGGTTCGGCCTACCTTGCGGCAGTTTGTCTCCTTCCTGAAATTTTACGTTACCAATTCTCGATTCCCTTCTACTTTGGCGGCACTTCGGTTCTGATTGTCGTATCCGTGACAATGGACACAATTCAACAAGTTCAGTCACACATGCTGGCACACCAGTATGAAGGCCTGATCGAAAAGTCGCAGCTACGTGGCAAGAAGCGCGGCGGTAAAAAAGGGACAGCGAGAAAATGAACATAATCCTTTTGGGGCCACCGGGCGCCGGAAAAGGAACCCAAGCACGACTTCTGGTTGAAGAGCGTGACATGGTCCAACTTTCCACAGGCGATATGCTGCGCGCGGCGAAAACTTCTGGCACAGAGATGGGCAAGAAAGTCGCAAAAGTTATGGATGCGGGCGAATTGGTTACCGATGACATTGTGATTGGATTGATCGAAGAGCAGCTCAAAGGCACCGACCGCCAAGGGGGATTCATCTTTGATGGCTTTCCCCGCACGCTGGCGCAGGCCGACGCGCTTGGTCAACTTCTTGGCCGCGTAGGGCAAAAGCTGGATGCCGTTATTGAAATGCGCGTCCAGGACGATATCCTGATCAAACGCATCTCTGGCCGCTATACCTGTGGCAACTGCGGCGAAGGCTATCACGACGAGCTAAAAGCCCCCAAAGTCGAGGGTGTTTGTGATGTCTGTGGCAGCACAGATATGGTGCACCGCGCCGACGACAATGAGGATTCCCTCAAGACACGTTTGATGGCCTATTACCGTGATACCTCCCCTTTGATTGGCTATTATTATGCCAAGGGCGATTTGGCTCCGGTAAATGGCTTGGGTGAAATCGACGAAGTTGCCAAAGCAATTCGTGTGATCTTGGATTAGGCATATCGCGGGTTGACCTTGTGGTAAAAAGGGCTTAATTCCAGCCATCTCGTAAGAGAATCGGCTTTTGTCCATTGATACGCAATCTGCGGACAAGTATATGGCCGAGAACAGAAATTCAGCGTAGCCCGCAGGAGATAATTCTACGGGCTTATGTTGTGAAAAAAGGTTCTGGAAATACGGAACCGCAACAAAAAGGAATACATAACGTGGCACGTATCGCCGGCGTAAATATCCCGACCCATAAACGGGTCCCGATCGCCCTGACTTATATTACCGGTATCGGTACAACTTCCGCACAAGCAATTTGTGAAGCCGTAGGCATCGACGCAGCGCGTCGTGTTAACGAACTTTCCGATGGTGAAGTGCTTTCCATTCGTGAGTACATCGACGCGAACTACGCTGTCGAAGGTGACTTGCGTCGTGAAACACAAATGAACATCAAACGTTTGATGGATCTCGGTTGCTACCGTGGCTTGCGCCATCGTCGTAATCTTCCTGTTCGTGGTCAACGTACACACACGAACGCTCGCACTCGCAAAGGTCCTGCACGGGCTATTGCTGGTAAGAAGAAATAGGGGGGATTTGATCAATGGCACGTGAAAAAGTTCGCGCAAAGAAAAAAGAGCGCAAGAATATTGCCTCTGGTGTTGCGCATGTGAACAGCTCGTTCAACAACACAAAAATTCTGATTTCCGATGTTCAAGGCAATGCGATCGCATGGTCCTCTGCTGGAACAATGGGCTTTAAAGGCTCGCGGAAATCTACACCCTACGCAGCTCAAATGGCTGCCGAGGATGCAGGTAAAAAAGCACAAGAGCACGGCGTGAAAACGCTTGAAGTCGAAGTGCAAGGCCCGGGTGGCGGTCGCGAAAGCGCATTGCGCGCTCTGGCCGCAGTTGGGTTTAACATCACATCTATTCGTGACGTTACACCAATGGCTCACAACGGCTGTCGCCCTCCAAAGCGTCGTCGCGTGTAGTACTAAATGATCTCGGGTCTGTAATTCGTACGCCAGACCCGAGATTGTTATTTTTTACCTCGGGTGTTTCCGGCTTAGGGACATGGGCCAGAAACAAGAATGGAGGCGACAGCATGATCCATAAAAATTGGCAAGAACTGATTAAACCAACACAGTTGGAAGTGAAGCCAGGCAACGAGCCTGCGCGTCAAGCAACTGTAGTTGCAGAGCCGCTAGAACGCGGTTTTGGTTTGACATTGGGCAATGCTCTGCGTCGCGTGCTTATGAGCTCGCTACAGGGTGCTGCGATTACCAGCGTTCAAATCGACAATGTTTTGCATGAGTTTTCCTCGATTTCTGGTGTTCGCGAAGACGTAACCGATGTGGTTCTGAACCTCAAAGGCGTCGCGATACGTATGGAAGTAGACGGTCCAAAGCGTGTTTCCATCTCGGCCAAAGGCCCGATGGTTGTAACCGCTGGCGACATCTCCGAGAGCGCGGGTATCGAGGTTCTGAACAAGGATCACGTTATCTGTCACCTCGACGAAGGCGCAGACTTGTTCATGGAATTGACTGTTGAAACTGGCAAAGGCTATGTTTCCGCTGACAAGAACCGTCCTGAGGACGCACCTATCGGTCTTATTCCGATCGATTCGATCTTTTCCCCTGTGAAGCGCGTGTCTTATGACGTGCAGCCCACACGTGAAGGTCAAGTTCTCGACTATGACAAGCTCACGTTGACGCTTGAAACAGACGGTTCCATCCCTCCAGAAGACGCCGTGGCTTATGCTGCGCGTATTCTTCAGGACCAGCTTGCGACATTCGTTAACTTTGACGAGCCAGAGTCTGCAAACCGTCAAGAAGAAGACGATGGCCTCGAATTCAATCCGCTTCTTCTCAAGAAAGTGGACGAATTGGAACTTTCCGTACGTTCCGCAAATTGCCTCAAGAACGACAACATCGTTTACATTGGCGATTTGATCCAAAAAACCGAAGCAGAAATGCTCCGCACACCAAACTTCGGCCGCAAGTCTTTGAACGAGATCAAAGAAGTGTTGTCGGGCATGGGTCTGCACCTCGGTATGGACGTCGAAGATTGGCCACCGGACAATATTGAAGATCTTGCGAAGAAATTCGAAGATCAATTCTAAGAAATTTGGGGTGGGCTTAACGGTCCGCCCCAACCTCATAAATGCCCGGAATGCCGGGGAATGTCAGGGCAATTGCCCCAAGGAGAGTAGCTGACACGCATCGGCTGCCGGACAAAGTAAAACAACGCTATAGGAGATACACCATGCGTCACGCTAGAGGCTACCGCCGCTTAAACCGTACTCACGAGCACCGTAAGGCGCTCTTTGCCAACATGGCAGGCTCACTCATCGAGCACGAGCAAATCAAAACAACATTGCCTAAAGCTAAAGAGCTTAAGCGCATCATCGACAAACTGATCACTCTTGGTAAACGTGGCGATCTTCACGCCCGCCGCCAAGCAGGTGCTCGCCTTAAGCAAGACGCTTATGTTGCGAAATTGTTTGAAGTTCTCGGCCCACGCTACAAAGATCGCCAAGGTGGTTATGTGCGCGTTCTTAAGGCTGGTTTCCGTTACGGTGACATGGCGCCAATGGCGATCATCGAATTGGTTGACCGCGACGTGAATGCAAAAGGCGCAGGCGACAAAGCACGCGTTTTGGCAGAAGACGCCGCAGCAGAATAATTCAGAGACCTTCATTGATCTCAAATAGAAAGCCCCGCCAGATTTGGCGGGGCTTTTATTGTTTTGGTACATCGTTCCGTTAGGAATAGGTCTAGTTATGCGACTTTTTAGCCGCGATTCGAAGCTGAATGGAGTTCTCGATTCGCTCCAGCAAAGCTGTTAAACTGTTCTCTCCGGAGGGCGAATTTCTCAAAAAATCCAGTAAATCGCCACGTGCGCTCTCTGAAAGGGAGTTCAACTTCGTCTTTAAATCTATGTCCATTGTTTTCACGGTAACATCACTCACTACTATTTCTGTACCATACACTTTAAGGTTGACTAAGATTCTGACAACTAGTCTAAAAAGACATGTCTAATAAGATAGGTCTCGACCTCGAACTTCATAAGCTCACGTTGCTTGCGCCTGCGGGTTACTTTTTGGGGCTCCATATTCGCTTCGCCGCGCCTCTTATGTCTTTTCAGACGTATGATCACCGCTGGACGGATTATTATACCGAGCAAGGGTTCGCACTGCGCGACCCGACAATTGCTTGGGGCTTCAGCACGGATGGCGCGAGTCGTTGGAGCGAATTCGGGATTCCCGACACATTCAATATTTTGGGACTGGCAAAGGAATATGGACTCAATTTTGGGGTTACTGTATCCTGTGGTCCGATTTCCTCTCGCACAATCGCTAGCTTTGCACGTAGCGATCGCGAGTTTACAGATAGCGAAATGGAAGAAGTTTCGCGCGTAGTTCGTCGGCTTCATGACTTAACAGAGCCGCCGGAGAGCCTAACTAAGGCTCAAGTTGAAGCCCTGCGGTGTATCGCAGACGGCGATCGGCATGCGGCGGCAGCTGCAAAATTGAATATCTCAGAAAGCGCCCTTAAAGCACGCTTAATAGCGGCCCGTCAGAAACTGCTCGCTCGGACGACCGCTGAGGCCATTCAACGCGCGAAGGATTATAGGCTGCTTTAACCGGATCTGATCGTTGTTTGAACGTGGGGCTTTGTTTTTTAAACAAGCTGGGGGATCTACCATGCAAACAACTACACTTTCGTTCGAAAATATGCACAACCATGGCGAGCTATTCGCAAATCTGTTTCGCGCTAGGCGGCAGTCTTTTATTGTGCAAAAAAACTGGGACCTGCCTGAAGCCCTTGGAATGGAGTATGATCAATATGATACTCCGGCAAGTCGTTGGATTGCCATCCACGAATATGGCGAAGTATACGCAGGCATTCGCCTGACGCCCACAGTCGCGCGCTGTGGGATTTATAGTTACATGATCCGTGATGCGCAACGTGGGTTGCTCGGGACCATTCCTCAAGACCTGCTATTTGAGGAAGCCCCTGTTGATGAGAACATTTGGGAGAGCACGCGCGTGTTTGTTTCCCATACCACGCCACAGCGTATTCGTCGGCGCGTGCACGCCTATATGGTGATGGCGATGCTCAAGTCCGCCCGCGAGTTGGGTGCAACAAAGATCGTTGCTTTGACCGCAGCGAATTGGCCACGTTGGTTTGGCCGGTGTGGTTTGGATGCCGAAGCTGCTGGGCGTCCGATGTTTATTGGCGATGGTGACTATCAATGTGTGTCCATCAATCTGAGTTCTAAGCTGCACTAAACGACCGCGAAACGAAAAAGGGCCTCCCCCTCCTGAGGGGCCCTTTATCGCACCAAAACGATGCTTCCCCCTGTTCCACACAAGGCATAGGGTCACCCCATGACAGATTTGTTTGATTCCAGTGCCTCCGAGGCCAAAGTTCAGAACGCACCGCGCCCTTTGGCGGATCGTCTGCGCCCCAAGACTTTGTCAGAAGTGATCGGGCAGCAACAAGTTTTGGGTCCTGAGGCGCCCTTGGGGACGATGCTTGCGTCCAACAGTTTGGGGTCGCTCATCTTTTGGGGACCACCTGGCGTTGGTAAAACCACAATTGCGCGTCTTTTGGCGGATGAAACTGATCTCACCTTTGTGCAGATAAGCGCGATTTTTACCGGCATGCCTGACCTTCGCAAAGTTTTTGAAGCCGCTAAAATCCGTCGCCAAAACGGGCAGGGGACTCTGCTGTTTGTCGACGAGATTCATAGATTCAATAAAGCCCAGCAAGATGGCTTCCTTCCCCATATGGAGGACGGCACGATCCTTTTGGTAGGGGCCACCACAGAAAATCCCAGCTTTGAGCTCAATGCGGCGGTGTTAAGTCGCTCACAGGTTATGGTGCTCACGCGGCTTACCCTCGCAGACCTGGATCTGTTGCTTGCGCGGGCTGAAGGCGAAATAGACCGCGAGCTTCCTCTTACCCAAGACGCCCGAGATGCGCTTTTGGAAATGGCGGACGGCGATGGCCGCACTTTGCTCAATCTTGTTGAGCAGGTCTCAGCTTGGAAGGTCAAGGAGCCATTGGACGCAAAAGGGCTCGGCCAACGCTTGATGAAACGCGCGGCGGTTTATGACAAATCCGGCGATTCCCATTACAATCTGATTTCCGCACTCCATAAATCCGTGCGTGGATCAGACCCTGACGCAGCCCTCTATTGGCTCGCCCGCATGCTCAAGGGCGGCGAAGACCCCCGTTACTTGGCGCGCCGCATTACGCGCATGGCAATTGAGGATATCGGCCTCGCAGACCCCGATGCCCAAACCCATTGTTTGAACGCATGGCAAGTCTACGAGCGTTTGGGCAGTCCCGAAGGCGAATTGGCCTTGGCGCAAGCGGTGACCTATTTGGCCCTCGCCCCCAAATCAAACGCGGCCTATGCGGGGTACAAAATGGCCATGGTTGCGGCGCAAAAAACCGGTTCCGAGCCGCCCCCAAAGCATATTCTCAATGCACCAACCTCCTTGATGGAAGAGCAAGGGTATGGGGCGGGATATGCCTATGATCACGACGCCGAAGATGGATTTTCGGGCCAAAACTATTTCCCCGAAACCATGGAGCGCCCCGAGTTTTATCTACCGGTTGAGCGCGGATTCGAGCGCGAACTTAAAAAACGTCAAGATTACTTTGCTAAACTGAGATCTAAGCGCGCTAGCGGTTGACATTCCGGGCGCTAGAGGGAAAACACGGCCGATGTTTTTGACCCTATTATATGTGGCGCTCGGAGGTGCTTTAGGCGCCGTGATGCGCTTTTTGACTCAGGCTTACGCGGTGCGACTTTTGGGTATGAGTTTCCCATGGGGGACCTTAAGTGTGAATGTCGTTGGGTCGTTTGTAATGGGGCTGCTTTTTGTGCTACTTGCAGGGCGTGACTCCTCGGTTATGGCGCCGTTCTTAATGATCGGTGTCTTGGGCGGGTTCACAACGTTTTCGGCGTTTTCACTCGATACGTTACGGCTCTTTGAAGCTGGGCAACTCGGCTCGGCGGCACTCTATGTCGCTCTATCAATGGTTATGTCCCTCTCGGCGGTTGCGCTCGGGGTATGGTGTGCAAAAGGGGGCTTCGCATGAGCGGTGTTCAACATATTACGATTACGCCTGACGACAATGATCAACGACTCGATCGTTGGTTTCGCCGCCAGTTTCCACAAGTTAGCCAAGCACGGATCGAAAAGCTCTGCCGCAAAGGCGATATCCGCGTCGACAAGGGGCGGGTTAAGCCTGCGTCGCGTTTGACCACTGGGCAAATCGTCCGCGTGCCACCGCTGCCAACCGCCAGCCAGATCACAGCCAAAGCGAAACCTGCGGCTCCGATGTCGGACGAAGATGCGGATATGATCCGCGCAACGGTCCTGTATCGCGACGATTATATGATTGTAATTAACAAGCCTCCGGGATTGCCAACACAGGGCGGCACCAATCATCACCGTCACGTCGATGGTATGGCGGATGCGCTTCGTTTTGGGCTGGAAGAAAAGCCACGCCTTGTGCACCGTCTTGATAAAGACACGTCCGGTGTCTTGGTTCTTGCGCGCACACGCGCTTCGGCCGCTGCAATTACCCGCACCTTCCGTGACCGCGAATCGCGCAAAATTTACTGGGCAGCCGTCGCAGGGCAGCCAAAACCCCGTTTGGGGACCATTCGCTTTGGCCTTGTGAAAGCGGGTGCCGACTTTGAAAAAATGCACTGTATTCACCCGCGCGAAGTTGACTCTACTGAGGGCGCCAAGCGTGCAACAACCGATTACGCCGTGCTTTCTGCACTCGGTGGGCGGGTCTCTTGGGTGGCGCTTGTGCCAATCACGGGCCGCACACACCAGTTGCGCGCGCATATGGCCGAACTTGGGCATCCGATTATCGGCGACGGTAAATATGGCGGCTCGGGTCAGGAAAACCTTGGCGACGGTTGGGGCGCACAATTAGGTGGGGAGATCTCGAAAAAGCTTCACCTGCACGCGCGCAGCCTAACCATGACACACCCTTCCACAGGAGCCCGTATGACGTTTACGGCGCCGATGCCCAAACACATGTTGCATACGTGGGATACTCTTGCGTGGGACGTGCGCGATGTGCCGCTTGACCCCTTCGACGAGGAACAATGAGTACCGAGCTAAAGCTCATAATCTTTGATGTCGATGGAACGCTTGTCGACAGTCAGGACCATATTCTCGCAGCGATGACAGCCGCTTGCGCCTCGGTGGAGGTCGCACCTCCAAGTCGGGAGGCGGTTTTGTCGATTGTTGGGCTCTCCCTCCCTGAGGCTGTTTTGCGCCTAATGCCTGACAGCGCGTTAAGCCAACGTGAGAAAATGGTGGATGCCTATAAAGGGGCCTTCAACGCGCAACGCGAAGAACTGGGCGCGCAATCTGGGTCACCCTTTTACGACGGGGCGCTCGACGTCCTGCGCGCGCTTCAGGCGGTGGACCATCATATCCTTGGTATTGCCACGGGCAAAAGTCGTCGTGGTTTGGACAGCCTTTTGCGCGGGCACAGCTTGGATAAGGTATTCCTCACCCAGCAGGTCGCCGACGACCACCCCTCCAAACCACACCCTTCCATGATCTTTCAGGCGCTTTCGGAATCCGGTGTTGATGCCGCGAATGCGGTGATGATTGGCGACACGAGTTTTGACATGGCGATGGCAAAATCTGCGGGGGTAGGGCGCATTGGGGTCGATTGGGGTTATCATTCACAAGTTGACCTAACGGAAGCTGGCGCGGAAGTGATCTTGCAGGGATTTGACGAATTGATTCCCTATTTGGACCAAATCTGGAGTGGGAAATGACGAGTTGGGCGACGAAAAAGTTTTGGAAAAATGCCGAAGTGGCCGCCACCGAAGGGGGCTTTGAAGTCCTGTTGGATGGGCGCAAATTGCGCACGCCCTCCAAGGCCGCATTGGTTATCCCAACCCTTGAGATTGCCCAAAAAGTTGCTCATGAATGGCAGTCGCAGGACACGAAAATTGATCCGGTCACCATGCCGGTTACCCGCATGGCCAACTCTGCGATCGACAAGGTCGCCCATCAATTCGACGCGGTTGCCGATATGCTTGCGTCCTATGGGGAAACCGATTTGTTGTGTTACCGCGCGGCCTTCCCGATTGAACTTGTTGAGAAGCAACATGCGGTTTGGACACCCTTTTTACTTTGGGCTGAAACGACTTTCGACGCGCCGCTCGTCCTTGGCGAAGGCATCATGCATGTCGCCCAACCCGCGGCAAGTATCGCGAAATTGCGGGCGCCTGTGTTTGCTTTGAACACATTTGAACTGGTCGCTTTCCATGATCTTGTGGCGATAAGTGGTTCCCTTGTTCTTGGGCTTGCGGCGCTCCACGCCTTTAAATCCCCCGAAGACATTTGGCAGGCCTCCCGTCTGGATGAAAATTGGCAGGAAAGCCAATGGGGGCAAGACGACGAAGCCACCGAATTGGCCGCGAAAAAGCGGCAAGCGTTTTTTGAGGCATTTGAATTCTATCAAGGCCTGCAAGTCGCACTTTGATCCTGTGAATTACGAATAACGAACGGGAAGCTCCCCACCTTTGCGGGGGGTCCCCAAGGGAACGGACCACTGGCGTATCGTTGCCCCCTTGACGGCTGCAACAGAAATTGTCCATTCTACGCGTAATGCGGACAGCATTGCTGTCTTCATGTCTACTGCCGATGTTACTCCATTGGCCAAACCACCCAAAAAAGGGTGGACAATCAGGAAGAGGTTAAAATGAATAAATCCGTATTTTTTGGTGCACTGACCGTGGCAAGCCTTGCTGCAGGTGTTGCCGCAGCAAGTACGTTGGATGACGTAAAAGCGCGCGGCAAACTAAACTGTGGCGTTACCACCGGCGTTCCGGGTTTTGGTGCTCCAGATGCGAACGGCGAATGGGCCGGCTTTGATGTTGCTGTTTGTCGCGCCGTTGCTGCGGCAGTTTTGGGAGATGGCAGTGCTGTAGAATTTATCCCGACAACCGGTAAGACACGTTTTACCGCGTTGGCTTCCGGCGAGATCGACATGTTGGCCCGTAACACAACATGGACATTCAGCCGCGATGTGGACCTAAAGTTCGATTTCGCAGGTGTGAACTACTACGATGGTCAAGGCTTCATGATTCCAACAGCGCTGGGTGTTAGCTCCGCTAAAGAACTTGATGGCGCAACGGTTTGTATTCAAACTGGGACGACAACTGAGTTGAACTTGGCCGACTACTTCCGCGCCAACAATCTCTCATATGAGCCTGTGCCAATCGAAACAAACGCTGAAGGTCAACAACAGTACCTTGCGGGCGCTTGTGACGTTTACACAACGGACGCTTCCGCGTTGGCAGCGACCCGTGCAACCTTCGAAGCACCAAGCGAGCACATCGTCCTTCCTGAAATCATCTCCAAAGAGCCACTCGGTCCTCTTGTTCGCCACGGCGACAACGAATGGGCAGACATCGTTCGTTGGTCTTTGAATGCTTTGATCGCCGCTGAAGAACTCGGTGTGACTTCTGCAAACATCGAAGAGATGGAAGCAAGCACAACGAACCCAGAAATCGCACGCCTTTTGGGCAAAGAGGGTAACCTCGGCGAAATGCTTGGTCTTGACGCTGGTTGGGCCAAAGCGGCCATTATGGCTGGTGGCAACTACGGCGAAATCTTCGAGCAAAACATTGGTCAAAGCACACCAATCGGAATCGCTCGCGGCTTGAACGCACAGTGGACAAATGGTGGTCTGCTTTATTCCCCACCCTTCCGCTAGGGCTTACTAATAAAAGGGCGCGGTTCATTCCGCGCCCTTTTGACTATCTATAAGAACAATAACTAAACAACAGTCTTAGGTTGTATGAGCGCAAATAATGCGCCGGAATGCCTAGCGACGACGGGGATATTTTCATGACAACAATAACCGACCCTCCTAAGGAGTCGTTTCGGCTATCTATGCTGATTTACGATACCCGATACAGGTCAATGACCATTCAAGTTGTTGCACTTCTCGGGTTCATGGCAGTGTTTGCTTGGCTCATCGGTAATACAGCGCAAAACCTTTCGGATCTCGGAAAAGAACCGTCGTTTACTTATTTGAACGACTCCGCAGGGTATGACATCAACCAACGGTTAATTGACTATACCTCTCGTGACAGCCATTGGCGCGCGGCGGGCGTGGGTCTTCTTAATACGCTGCTGATTGCGTTCCTCGGCTGTATTACAGCGACGATTATCGGTGTTTTTGTCGGCATCCTGCGCCTCTCAAACAATTGGATCGTTTCCAAAATCATGACGGTCTATGTCGAGACCTTCCGCAACGTCCCCGTCCTGCTGTGGATCGTGTTTACGATGGCGATTATGATCGAGACATTGCCTCAGCCCAATGATTTCAGAGGCGACAACGCGACCGCGTCTATGATTTTGAACGACACCGTCGCCATAACGAACCGAGGCATTTACGTTCCCGAACCCCTGTTCAGCAGGAGTTTGGGCGACATCAGCGTTTTCGGGTTCTTGAATATTAGTTTGAACCTCGTTCTCATTGCCGCTGTTCTGATCGCTGGCATCGTTGTCTCAAAGAAAATCAAAGAGCGCGCAAATCGCATTCAAGAAGCGACGGGCATTCGACCGACCACATGGTATCTGCGTTTGGGAGCGGTGCTGCTTCCCGTAACGATCGCGCTTGTTGCTCTTGGGTTTCATCTTGGCTATCCGGCGCTGAAGGGCTTCAACTTCCAAGGCGGGACTCATCTACGCAACTCCCTGCTCGCGCTCTGGATTGCCCTCTCGCTCTATACCGCCGCCTTTATCGCCGAGATCGTTCGCTCGGGCATTATGTCTGTCTCAAAAGGGCAAAGTGAGGCCGCTGAGGCCCTTGGCATGAGTTCGAGACGCACCATGAGTCTGGTGATTTTGCCACAGGCGATGCGGGTGATTATCCCGCCAATGATCTCTAACTACTTGAATCTCACCAAGAACTCCTCACTCGCGATTGCGGTTGGGTACATGGATATTACCGCCACACTCGGCGGGATCACCATGAACCAAACGGGGCGCGAGCTTGAGTCCATCCTGCTTTTGATGCTGATCTATCTCACGATTTCCCTCAGCATTTCGGCCGTGATGAATTGGTATAATAACTCAGTTAAATTGGTGGAGCGGTAATATGCCAGAAGTTAGTTTTGTCCGCACAGAAATGCTCTCGCAGCAAGTCCCGCCTTCAACCATGGTTGGCCCAATCGGTTGGTTGCGTCAAAATCTGTTCAACGGCATTTGGAATTCGATCATATCGGTCCTGTTTCTCCTCGCCGTTGTATGGACGGTCCTCAACCTTCTTGGTTGGGGGGTTTCTCCAACATGGAACGCCAAGTCACTAACCGAATGCCGCGAGATCATCGGCGCGGGCGGGCATGGTGCCTGTTGGGGTGTGATCAACGATCGTTGGTTGCAGCTTCTTTATGGCTTCTATCCCCTAGACGTTGGTCTTCTGTCGTCCTTAAGCGGCGTTGATCCTGAGCTTATCAGTTCCGACCCACGTGCACATGTTGCGACCCCGATTGTGATGATCCTTGGCTACTGGCGTTTGAATTTGGCCTTGGTGCTGATGTTCGTTGGTCTGCTTCCGGTTCTTTCGGAAAAAGCACCGCGCAAGTTATTGATCGTGACGATGCTCTTCCCGTTTGTGGACGTGTTCCTCATGTGGGGTGGCTCGATTTGGGGGCCGACTATGGCCTTTGCGGGCTTCGTGATCGGGTATTTGGTTTTCCACTATGTGCGCCCTCATACCGGCAGTTTGGTCGGGATCATATTGACCGCCGTGGTGCCAATCCTTTGGTGGCTATTTGCGGCTGGCCCCGTTGCGGGTGTCCTCGCAAATCTAACGCCTGGTTTGGCTCTGGAAGCCGTTTCCAGCCGACAGTTTGGGGGCTTCGTTCTGTCGATCTCCATTGGGATCGTCGCGATCCTCGGGTCATTGCCGATTGGGGTACTCCTTGCTCTCGGTCGCCAGTCTGACTTGCTGATCGTGAAATCGATCTGCATCGGTTTCATCGAGTTTATTCGCGGTGTGCCTCTGATTACCCTCCTGTTTGTGGCCAACAACCTGCTCAATATCTTCATGCCTCCGGGTACGAACTTTGATGTGATCCTGCGGGTTATGATCATGGTAACGCTCTTTGCGTCGGCCTATATGGCCGAGGTTGTGCGCGGCGGGCTCGCTGCTTTGCCAAAAGGGCAGTACGAGGCGGCGGATGCTCTGGGACTTGATTATTGGAAGGCGCAGCGGCTGATCATTATGCCGCAAGCGCTCAAGATTTCCATTCCGGGCATCGTGAGTACCTTTATCGGCGTGTTCAAAGACACGACGTTGGTTTCGATCATTAGCCTCATGGATCCCGTTGGCCTGTCCAGTGCGATCCGCGCAAACCAAGAATGGAACGGTATTGTGTGGGAGCTTTATGCCTTCATCGCGCTGCTTTTCTTCGTCGTTTGCTTTTCTATGTCCCGTTATTCCATGTTCTTGGAGCGCAAGCTCAAGACTGGCCATTAATAAGGAGTTCACGATATGTCTGAACTTGCTACACAACGCCAAATTGATCGTTCCAAAATGCAGGTCTCTGAAGAGGTTGCGGTCCAAATCAACAATATGAACAAGTGGTACGGGAGCTTCCACGTGCTGCGCGACATCAACCTGACGGTCAATCAGGGCGAGCGTATCGTTATTGCGGGGCCATCCGGCTCGGGGAAATCGACGCTCATCCGCTGTATCAACCGTCTTGAGGAGCACCAAAAGGGCGACATTATTGTCGATGGAACCGAGCTCACGTCCGATCTCAAAAACATCGACAAAATCCGTTCCGAAGTGGGAATGTGTTTTCAGCACTTCAACCTTTTTCCGCATCTGACGATTTTGGAGAACTGTACCTTGGCTCCGATCTGGGTGCGCAAAACACCCAAAAAAGAAGCCGAGGAAATTGCGATGCACTTCCTTGAGAAGGTTAAAATCCCCGAGCAAGCCAACAAATACCCCGGCATGCTTTCGGGTGGGCAGCAACAGCGCGTGGCGATTGCCCGTTCGCTTTGTATGAAACCCCGCATCATGCTCTTTGACGAGCCAACCTCAGCTCTTGACCCAGAGATGATCAAAGAGGTTCTCGACACCATGATTGAACTGGCCGAAGAGGGCATGACCATGCTGTGCGTGACCCATGAGATGGGTTTTGCCCGTCAGGTTGCGAACCGTGTGATCTTTATGGACGACGGTCAGATCGTGGAGCAAAACGAGCCTGAGGAGTTCTTCAACAATCCAAAATCCGAGCGCACGAAATTGTTCCTCTCCCAGATTTTGGGGCACTAAGGATCCATTTCGGCGTCTTGGAAAACTTTAATAACTTTAAAAACCGGCTCTTTCTGAGGGCCGGTTTTTTAAATAACTCTACAATTCACGCGGAATTACGAAACCAAGTGGTTTACCTTTATGGGGTGCGATTTCCCCATCAAATTCCAGTACCGTCGTCGCGCCCGTGGGATAGTCATAGAACTTCGGATGGCGCGGCTCCTCCTCCACTAGGGTGGCCGCAAGCGCCGCAATCCCGGGATTATGCGCCAGCAGGAGAACCGTGCTTGTAGGGGCTGGCTTATGGGCTGCAAGGACCGCAAGTATGGCAGCGGGTTCCGCCAGATAGAGCGCGCGGGTAAACACCAGAACAAGGTTTTGCGACAGGTATGGCGCCAACCCGTCGAAGGTTTCGCGGGTCCGTTGGGAATCTGAAACCAGTGCCAAATCAGGTAAAAACCCTTTGTTCTCAAGCCAGAACCCGATCTTCGATGCAGAGGCACGGCCGCGCGGATTGAGGGGACGCGCATGATCGCTCGTCATTCCGTCCCAATCAGACTTCATATGCCGCATCAAAATAAGTTTCATTACCGTCCCTTTCGAAACGGCATCATAAGTGCATGAATGAAACCCTTGGGTTTCGCGTATTCCCCCAAAAGACCAATGCGCATACCCGTATGACCATCCTTAGGCTGCGCAATATACGTTCCAAACAAACGGTCCCATAACGACAGCGAAAACCCGTAATTGCTGTCGGTTTCCTCGCGATAAACCGAATGATGAACACGGTGCATATCCGGCGTCACCAAAACTCGCCGTACAACGCGATCCAACGGAATCGGTAGACGAAGGTTTGCATGATTAAACATCGCGGTGCCATTTAGCAAAACCTCGAATAAAATCACGGCAACCGCCGATGGTCCAAACACATAGACCAGACCAATTTTAAATCCTGCTGAAAGGGCGATTTCCACAGGGTGAAATCGAATGGCCGTTGTGACATCCATTTCAGGGTCAGCATGGTGAACTTGATGAAAACGCCATAAAAACGGTACCTTATGGGTGATCAAATGCTGCAACCAGATAAAAAAGTCCAAGATAATGATGGCCAAAAGGACTTCGATCCACGACGGCAAAGTTGTGTGGTTGAACAGGCCAATGCCACGATGTGAAGCCTCAAGCGCGGCACCAACGGCCAACAGCGGCACGGCAATTGCCATGATCCTGAGGGTTATTGAATCCAGAATAATCATGGCCCAATTGATCGGCCAACGCCCCATGCGTGTACTGGGGCGGCGAGGAAGCATGGCCTCTGCGAGTGCCAGTACAACGAAGAGACCGAGGAAGACGCCTAGCCTAAGGAAAGTTTCATTTTGCATATTTCATGGTGCTCCGAAATTCGGCGCGGTTCAACGAAAACATTACCCTTGCCGGATAATTGTACCCGCGCCATGTTCGGTGAACAACTCAAGCAAACAGGCGTTTGGAGCGCGCCCATCCAGAATAACAGCCGCACGGACACCCGCCTGCAACGCTGCAAGCGCAGTTTCAGTTTTCGGAATCATCCCGCCCGCAATAATGCCAAGTTCAGTCAACTCATGAACATGGGCGGCCGTTAGCTCTGTCACAACCTCGCCCGATGCGTCTTTTACACCCGCGACATCGGTAAGGAGAAGGAGCCTATCGGCTTTCAACGCGCCAGCGATTGCCCCCGCCGCCGTGTCGCCGTTCACATTGTAAGTCTCGCCAGTACGGCCCATACCAAGCGGCGCAATCACGGGAATCATATCCGCCTCAAACAAGGTTTTAAGGACGGCTGGGTTCATTTCGACAGGCGTACCGACGAATCCAAGTTTCGCATCCGTCTGCTCACAAATCATCAAGTTGGCGTCTTTGCCTGAAAGTCCGACAGCGCGGCCCCCTTGCGCATTGATCGCCTGAACGATTCGCTTGTTTACCCGACCAGAAAGCACCATTTCGACAACTTCAACTGTCGCCGCATCCGTTACACGTTTGCCGCCGACGAACTCGGATTGAATGTCGAGTTTGCTAAGCATTTCGTTGATCATCGGACCGCCACCGTGCACGACGACAGGGTTCACGCCAACTTGCTGCATCAAAACGACGTCGCGCGCAAAGCTGTCCATCGCCTCGTCGCTGCCCATTGCATGTCCACCGAACTTGATGACAACCGTCGCGCCATCATACCGCTGTAAAAAAGGCAGGGCTTGAGAAAGTGTACGGGCGGTAGCAATCCAGTCTTTGTTCATCGCATCTTGTTTCTTCATGAGCTCATCCTAAGGTTCACCCCTATTGGTAGTGGGTGAACGCGGGTTATCCAAGGTTGGAAAATGGGCAATGTTTAGATGAGCGTTGCAATGATAGACCGCAACTCAGAGATTCCATGACCTTTTTCCGAACTCGTTAGGACAATCTCGGGGAAGGCCGCGGGATGTTTGGCTAGTGCGCCACGAACTTGCTCAATAACTTTGTCCAGATCCGCCTTGCTGGGTTTATCAATTTTGGTCAAAACACATTGAAACGTGACAGCAGAGCGATCAAGAAGAGACATGATTTCTTCGTCGACAACCTTGACGCCATGTCGCGCGTCAACCAGCACAAAAGCGCGGCGCAGATTGGCGCGACCTGAAAGATATGCCTTAAGAAGGCGCTGCCATTTTGCGACGATGGCGACGGGTGCGTTGGCGTAGCCATATCCGGGTAAATCGACGAGATAATGGCTGTCTGCCGCGGTGAAAAAGTTAATTTCCTGTGTCCGGCCGGGGGTGTTTGACGCACGTGCAAGGGCCTTTCGACCCGTTACAGCGTTGATAAGGCTAGACTTCCCGACGTTGGAACGGCCCGCGAAACAAACTTCCAGAAGGTCACCGGGAGGCATACCTTCCATCTCGACAACGCCTTTTAGGAACTCGGTCTCGCCCGCAAAAAGCATGCGCCCTTTTTCGGCGGATTCAGCATCAGGGGTTTCTACGATTGAAAACGTTTGTGTCATATTGCGATCTCCACATTGTCGCCGATGGTAACAGTGCCGCCGGTGGACACTTGGGCAAAAACGCCGAAATCCCGGTGATCCCAGTTTTCGTGCAAAGCCCCGAGCGTATCGACATCGCGCAGGCCCGTCTCTGGATCTACCTCAGTTGCCCGACATCGCGTAATGTGTTGCGTAACGTCAAACTCAACTGAACCGGAAGATACCTTTTGACCGATCCATTCGCGCTCCGCCCAAGCGGGCAATCCATCGATCCAAAAATTCCCGCGAAAGCGCCGCGGGTCCAATGTTGTTCCTAACTTATCAGACAGCGCGCGCAAAGAGGCAAGATTTAGAATCGAAACCCATGGTTTGGATTGATCCGTCATACCCTGAGCTGTGGCCCGCAAAAGGCCTGTTGGCGAGGGGCGTTCAGGTGGAAGCAAAGGGGTAACCCATTCCAAAAATGCGACAGGGTTATTGTCGGGTCGGAACTGAATATTTTCGCGGTCAGGATGCGAAAGCGTGATCTCTTCGGAATTGCTATCAAACTGGGCATCAATGGCCATAAGGCTTGGATAGCCAGCACCACGCGTAAAGTTTCGGCACGACACCCATTTTCCGCCATCCGTCTTGGCTGCGCTATGCGGTACAGCCCAAACACGATCCCACGGCAGAGTCTTTCCTGCCAAGAGATCAACACACTTTAGATGTTCGGCCCCATGCGCCTTGATTGGATGACGCCAAATTTGAGCGACAAAGGGGGCCGAATGGTTCACTTCGCGTCCGACTTCTTGCGTTTCAATCCGGAGATGATGTTGCCAAAAACATCCGGTTTAACACCTTGGCTGCGCATGATGAGATACTGTTGCGTAAAGGTGATCATGTTGTTTGCAATCCAGTAGATAACAAGTCCGGCTGCAAAATTCCCTAGCATAAACATGAAGACCCACGGCATCCATGCCATGACCATTGCTTGTGTTGGCTCGGTGGGGGCTGGATTGAGCTTCTGTTGAAGCCACATTGAGATGCCAAGAATAATTGGCAAGATTCCGAGGGAAATAATCGCAAAAATACTTCCAGCTTCGGGCGTCGCGTAGGGCAAAAGACCAAACAAGTTCAGGATTGAACTGGGATCGGGCTCAGAAAGATCGTTGACCCAACCAAACCAAGGCGCGTGGCGTAGGAGGATGGTTACAAAAATCACCTTGTAGAGCGAAAAGAAAATTGGAATTTGCAGCAAGATTGGCAAACAGCCTGAGGCGGGATTCGCCTTCTCTTTCTTATAAAGAGCCATCATTTCTTGCTGGAGTTTTTGTTTATCATCTCCCGCGTTCTTTTTGATTATTTCCATTTCTGGCTGAAGTTTTTTCATCTTGGCCATGGAAACGTAAGACTTGTAGGCAAGCGGGAAGAGCATTGCCTTGATGATCAAAGTCAAAACGATGATCGACCAGCCCATGTTACCGATAAATCCGTAAATTGTGTAAAGGAGCCAGAACATTGGTTTGGTGATCATAGAGAACACGCCCCAATCGATTGAATCGATGAAGCGCTCGACGGCTTCGTCGCGTTCGTAATGCTTGATCAGCGACCATTCTTTTGCGCCCGCAAAGAGGCGGCTATCGTTCAGGATAGTGCCACCGGGGGAAACTTCCATAACTGGAAAGCGCGCCTCGGCCGTATAAACGTCTTGGCTCTCAATGTATTTTGCAACAGATGTGAAGGGTTGGCCCTGTTCAGGAATGAGCGTTGTCATCCATTCCTTACCTGTGAAGCCAATCCAGCCACTTTCCACGACTTCTTGCTTGTCTACTCGCGCTCTCTCTTGCTCCGAATAGTCCATGTCAGGCATTTTTTTGTATTTGTTTTTTGTCAGATGGCCGTCCGACATGCGAATGGCGCCTTCATGTAGGATGAAAAAGCCAATTTGATCAGGCGTGCCGTGCTGGGCGATCATGCCGTAAGGATAGAGGCGCTGGGATGTTGTTGTATTATTGGTGACGGATTGTTCGATGGAGAAGAGGAAGTCTTTGTCGATTGAAACTTTTTGCTTAAACAAAAGCCCCTGACCATTGTCCCAAGCGAGCGTAATCGGCGTTTCTGGAGTGAGGATCTTTCCTTCGGACAGTGACCAAATTGTACCGCGATTAGGCACGAGTTTTGGATCCATTCCGCCAGCGGGCCCCCAGCCATAGAGTGCGTAATACGCATGCTCTTCACCTTCGGGGCGAAGGACTTGAACAAGGTCTGAATCGGGGTCAAGATCAACGGTGTAGTCTTTTAGGGAAAGACTATCGATCCGCCCACCGCGTGTGGAAATTGAGCCAACGACACGGTCTGTTTCAATTGGAATCCTTTGTTCTTCAACCGACTGGTCTATGGTCTCGGCTACAACTTCTGTCGCCGGAACAAGTGAAGTTGCCGGCGGCATTAAGTCCCCATCATTGGCAGTGATTGCTCCGGCCTCAGGGTCTACAAGCGGTGTTGACTGAGGCGCTATGAACGACCAGCCAATAAGCACAAGGAGGCTTAAAGCGATTGCAAGGATTAGGTTCTTATTCTGATCGTCCATTGGACCCGCCATTTTCCGGAAAAAACACAGTCAGGTTCAACCCGTCTGAGCGGAAAAGGTCAAGGGGAAACCCCTGTTATTTGTGAGGATCGGGTATGTTTACCCTTGTTTGCGGCCAATGGCAGGCGTTTGGGTTAGTTTTCCCGCATGCTTTTCCATCCAAAGCACTGTTTCAGAAAGGGGCATCGGACGGCCGATACCAAAGCCCTGAACATGTCCGCAACCAAGTTGCGAAAGTGTCGCATGTTCTCCGACACTTTCTACGCCTTCAGCGAGGGTCTCGATTTCGAGTCTCTCGGCCATTGTAAGAATGGCGGAGACCATTCGGTTTTGTTCAGGGTCGACATCGACTTTCGTTACAAAAGATCTGTCTATTTTTATGCGGTTGATTGCAAAACGGCGAATATTTGCAATGGAAGCGTGACCGGTGCCGAAATCGTCGAGGTCAATGCCGCATCCAAGTTTTGAGAGGCCGCTTATGTTGCGGGTAATTGTATCATCGTCCGAACCAGCGACGACAGATTCTAGGATTTCAACAGACAGGCGATCAGCGGTCATGTCAAAACGATCCAACTCCCAGCGTATTTTTTCTACAAGTTTGGGGTTCCGGAGCTCTTCGGATGAGAAGTTTACGCCAACACTTGGAATGTGAATACCCGTTTGGTCCCAGCTGCGAAGGGCAGACAGGGCGTGAAACAGAATTATTTCACTAAGGCGTTCGGACAATCCAGCTTGTTGAATTGCGGGAAGAAATTCTGCAGGGGAGACAATACCTCTGGTTGGGTGGCTCCAGCGTGCAAGAGCTTCAAATCCAGAAATTTCTCCCGTGTCAGTCGATACCTGTGGTTGGAACCATGGTTGAATTTGACCCGCTTCTAAAGCAGCCCCAACTTCGCCAATAAGCGCGGACTGGTCCTCGGCCTTTTTCTTCATTTCGGGTGAAAAAGCTCGTAGCCCGCCCGGGCCGTGTCGCCTTGCTTCGAAGAGTGCGCACTCCGCGGCTTCAAGCATTGCGGACCCCGAACGGATAGACGTCCGCGTCGAAAGACAGAAACCAATTGATGCGGTGAGATACACATTCGTCGCGTCGAGACTAAAGGGCTCGGCGATGGTGGATTGAATTCTAGACCCCATTTGTATGAGATTCTCTAAATCAGCGCGACGTATTGGGGCCACGGCAATCGAGAAACTACCACCATCAAGGCGCGCCATTACGTCATTGCTGCGTAATGCGCCCAATATACGCTCGCTTGCGCGGACCAAAATGTCTTCCGCCGCCTTGCGTCCGAATCGATCTGTGAAGTCCCGAAAATCGTCCAGTTCCACTTGTAAACAGGCTGTCGAAAGACCGCTCTTGGGCTGGCTTTCCAAAGATGTGTCAAGCGCTCCCTCAACGGCGTCGCGTAAATGTAAGCCGGTTAACCCGTCACGCGCTTCGGGAGGGGGGATACGCGCGGTGGCTCCTCCTACGAGGCCCAAGGCAGCAGGGAGCAAGAGCGCGACGACAAGCAGCGCGGACTCTCCTCCGAGCCAAAACGCCCCCAAAGTGATCGCTGGAAGGAAGGCTAGGATGTGCGGGCCGTTGATTGCACCACGAAATGACTTCACGTTTTCGTAGATCATTTGCCGAGACAACATAACAGTTTCCTTTTGAAACCCAGTATTGGGTGTGCACCGCGTTTGTGGTGCGTTCATTTGGAAACTAGCGGGTCACCTTTAGCGGACGGTTAACGTAAAATGGGGACTGAATTGCTTTTATCTACAATTGAATCTTTAGGCTCGACACTTCTACGCTCAAGACCCGCAAAATCGAAGAGGTTTGGATCCAACAAATGGGTTGGGCGCGCATTTGTTAAGGCCTTGAACATAACTTGACGCCGCCCAGGAGAATTTTTCTCCCAACCATCTAAAATTTGCTTCACTTGTTGACGCTGTAGCCCGTCTTGGCTTCCGCAAAGGTCGCAGGGAATGATTGGATAGGCCATCTTTTGTGCAAACTTCTCGCAATCCGCTTCGGAGACATGCGCAAGGGGGCGATAGACAAACAAATCCCCCTCTTCATTGACCAATTTTGGCGGCATTGTTGCCAAGCGCCCCCCGTGGAAAAGGTTCATGAAAAAGGTTTCTAGGATGTCGTCGCGATGGTGCCCAAGTACAACGGCGGAGCAACCTTCTTCGCGGGCAACTCGGTACAGATTGCCGCGCCTTAAACGCGAACAAAGGGCGCAGAATGTCCGTCCGGCCGGCACTTTATCCATAACAATTGAGTAGGTGTCTTGATATTCGATTCGATGCTCAACCCCCATCTTTTTCAGGAACTCTGGGAGCACTGTCGCGGGAAATCCGGGTTGGCCTTGGTCAAGGTTGCAAGCCAATAGGTCGACTGGCAGTAGGCCGCGCCACTTGAGTTCATGCAAAACCGCGAGCAGCGTGTAGCTGTCTTTGCCACCAGACAAACAGACAAGCCACCGTGCATCGCGTTCGATCATGCCGTATTGCTCGATCGCCTCGCGCGTCTGGCGCACAATACGTTTGCGTAGTTTCTTGAAACTAGCCGACTTGGGCGCACCGTAAAACAGAGGATGAATTTCGTCGTGCTCATCAAGCATTATCTGATTCTCTTTTTGATTTGGCCTTCGGCTCAGGAACGGGATCGTATCCGTCACTCCCAAAGGGATGGCAGCGGCCAATCCGTTTCGCCGCCAAATAGCTTCCCTTGAGGGCTCCATGTTTTTCCAAGGCTTCCAGCGCATAGGCAGAACACGTGGGTTGGTAGCGACAGTTAAAACCTACCCAAGGTGAAAAAACGGCACGGTAGGCGCGCACGGGGAGGGAGAGGATAAAGGCTATGGGGGTCATGACAGACCTGCCGAGGAATTAGGCTTTGGCGCGTGGAGTTTGCGAAGAGCAAATGCCAGATCCTCTTGCAGCGCTGCGAACGTGCGGGTTGTGGTCGCCCCTTGACGACCGATCAGGACATAGTCCCAACCTGGCAGACCACCGGACGTCAAGCCTGAGCGCGCTACTTCACGCAGCCGACGCTTAGCACGGTTGCGCAGCACGGCATTGCCGACTTTTTTTGAACAGGTATACCCAATTCTAATGTCTTCAGAGTTCACGGCGGCATCACTCTCGTCACGCTTGCGCGCTTGGAGAATAAACCCAGCCGTTGCCTGACGCTTCGCGCGGGCGGCTTTTAAGAAGTCGGGTCGGTTTTTTAGAGTGAGCAACATAGTGACCTCAATCCGAGTCGTCGCAAAAGGAGGACTGACCCACAGATAAGCTGTTTTCACTGGATCGAAAAGGGGGAGGCAATAGACAAACGAAAACCGCCGGGAACCCAAGGTTCCGGCGGTAACGAACTAAAAGGCCCAATGACGAGCCCAAGCCAAAGCCTAAACGCTTATGCGCTCAAGGATTTCCGGCCCTTCGCACGACGTGCGTTCAGAATATTGCGGCCCGCTTTTGTTGCCATACGCGACCGGAAGCCGTGGCGGTGTTTGCGAACTAGGTTCGATGGTTGAAAGGTGCGTTTCATCGCCCGTCTCCGTTATGTTGCCTGCGAATCCTTGGCGCCCCGAAGAGCGGAATCGAAGAGAAATGTATCTCGAAGCCCGTTCTTTAGGGGTGTGCAACAAAGAAGTCAATTCTTGAGGGGAGGGTTTTTGCAACAAGGCGGTCGATTTTGCCGACGAATGTTACAAAGAGGCGCCCATAAGTTACAAACGGTACCCATCCCATCACTCAACATCAAGCAGACGTGATACCCCTATCGCTCAAACCCGATTGGCCACATGTTATGCGTCACAGGCGATTATAAAGGCGAAACGATGGTAGACAACTCTGTTCCGGTGACGCACCGATTTTTGCGTTTGATTCCCTTAGTGGTGATCTTGATTGTGGCCGTTTTGGGGGCCTTTCTATTGAGGGAGCAGTTGAGCTTTGAGGCGCTGCGCGCGAATCATGAAGCTTTGGTTGTTTTTCGCGATAACAATTTTATCCTAACGATGCTGGGGTTTATCACTATCTACACACTCATCGTCACATTCTCCCTTCCCGGAGCGGGTATGTCTTCGATCACGGGTGGGTTTCTGTTTTCGCTATTCCCTGGTGTTCTTTTGAATATGACTGCTGCGACTATTGGCGCCACGCTCATTTTTCTCGCGGCGCGGTGGGGGATTGGCGCAACCTTGGCCGAGAAAATGGAGAACAGCTCAGGTGCGGTAAAAAAAATCAAAGATGGAATCGACGAAAATCAATGGTCTGTGCTCTTCGCGGTGCGCCTTGTACCGATTTTGCCGTTTTTCCTCGTTAACTTGGTGCTGTCTTCGGTGGGGGTCCCACTCTACCGTTTCATCATCTCAACCTTCCTTGGCATTATTCCTGGGGCATTGGTTTACACGTCGATCGGGGCAGGGGTCGGCGAAGTTCTAGCGCAGGGTGGCACGCCAGATTTTGGTGTCATCTTTGAGGCGCATATCTTGCTGCCCATTCTGGGACTTGCGGCTCTTGCGCTCCTTCCAATTGCATTGAAAATTTTCAAAAAGGACCTCATTGAATGAAACGTTTAGAAACAGATATTTGCGTTATCGGCGGTGGGTCAGGGGGTCTTTCCGTTGCGTCTGGGGCTGTGCAGATGGGCGCGCGGGTTGTCCTTGTCGAAGGGCATAAAATGGGGGGGGACTGTCTGAATTACGGATGCGTACCCTCCAAGGCGTTGATTGCAGCAGGGAAGGCGGCTCATGCACAAACATCGGGCGCGCGCTTTGGTGTGACGCCCGTCCAACCACAAATAAATTATGCGGCGGCTAAGGATTTTGTTCACTCAGTTATCTCCACAATTGAACCAAACGATTCTGTGGAGCGCTTTGAGGGCTTGGGAGTGACGGTACTTTCGGAATTCGGAGAATTCATTTCGCCGACGGAACTGCAGGTGGGTGACACCATTATCAAAGCACGTCGTTTTGTAATTGCGACAGGCTCCTCCCCCTTAGTGCCGCCGATTCCGGGCCTTGATACTGTGCCGTACTTAACAAACGAAAGCCTTTTTGATTTGCGCGATCAACCTGAGCATTTACTGGTGATTGGTGGCGGTCCAATCGGTCTTGAGATGGCTCAAGCACATGCGCGATTGGGATCTAAAGTAACCGTCATCGAAGGGGCTAACGCGCTGGGTAAGGATGACCCCGAGTTGGCGGAAATCGCCCTGAAGAACCTGCGGGCCGAGGGGATTATAATTGAAGAAAACGCACTCGTGTCGGAAGTGAGCGGAAAGGCCGGCGCGCTTGAAGTAACGGCAAAAGACGGGCGCGTGTTTAAGGGCAGCCACCTGCTAATGGCGGTTGGTCGCAAGGTGAATATTGAGCGTTTGAACCTTGAGAAGGCTGGTGTTGAAACCACGCGATCGGGGGTGACGGTCGACGCGCAACTAAAAAGCAGCAACCGAAAAATCTATGCCATTGGCGATGTTTCTGGCGGCCTTCAGTTTACCCATGTTGCCGGATATCACGCAGGAGTCGTGATCAAATCGGCCCTCTTTGGCCTGCCCTCGAAAGCAAAAAACAACCACCTCCCTTGGGCGACCTATATTGATCCTGAATTGGCGCAAGTGGGGCTGTCCGAAGCGCAAGCGCGGGAAAAATATGGCGATCGTGTCACCGTAATTCGATTCCCCTATAGCGAAAATGATCGCGCCATAACTGAAGCGAAAACTGAGGGGCTGGTTAAAGTAATGGTTGTGAAATCGAGACCTGTTGGGGCCTCGATCGTTGGCGCGCAGGCGGGCGTGTTGATCGGCACATGGGCGATGGCGATTGCAAATAACCTCAAAATGGGTGCGATTGCGGCCACAGTTCTCCCCTATCCGACATTGGGGGAGGTTAACAAACGTGTGGCGGGTGCCTATTTTAGCCCTATGATCTTTGAAAGCTCAAAGGTGAAACGCGTTGTGCGGCTAATTCAGCGATTTATACCCTAGGGTAAACGGGAAAAAGAATGAGAAAAAACAGCGTTCTTAACTCGCTTTCGGGGCGATTTCTGATTTTGACGGCTCTTTTTGTGATGCTGGCAGAAGTCATGATCTTTGTGCCGTCTGTCGCGCGCTTCCGAGAAGATTTTCTTTTACTTAAGTTGGAGAAGGCACAAATTGCGTCATTGGCATTGTTGGCTGATGACATGATTGATCCTGAACTAGAAAGCGAACTTCTTGCGAATGCTGGAGTTTTTAACGTGGTTTTACGGCGGGACGAGGTGCGCCAACTTATGTTGTCCTCCCCAATTCCCGCGCCGATTTACGAAACCTATGATCTTAGGGATGCATCGCCAGTAACTCTAATCCGTGACGCAATGGTACGTCTTTGGGATAGCGAAAATCGGGTGATACGTGTGATGGGTGAACCCGTGCGCGGCGCGGGTTTGTTGATCGAATTGACAACCGATACACAAGATTTGCGCGCAGCAATGCTGGCCTATGGCGTTAACATCCTGCTACTTTCCGCTGTAATCTCAGTATTCACCGCAATTCTTTTGTTTGTCGCGGTTCGGGGATTTCTTGTGGTGCCAATCAAACGTGTGGTGCGCCACATGCAGGCCTATGCCGCAGCGCCTGAAGACCCGCGGCACATTATCCAACCCAACGCAGGCGTGACCGAATTGCGTGAAGCCGAAGAGGCTCTGATGTCGATGCAAAACCAGCTTACGGGGGCCTTGAAACAAAAAGAGCGTCTTGCCCAGCTTGGAAGTGCTGTGGCCAAGATTAGCCACGATTTACGCAATATTTTAACCACGGCCCAACTGTTTGCTGACCGTATGGAGGATTCCGACGATCCTGCAGTTAAACGAGCGGCTCCCAAATTGCTGAACTCGATTCGGCGTGCCGTGAACCTTTGTGAAACAACACTTGCCTTCGGGAAGGCCGAAGAAGCGCCTCCGGGTTTGCGGGATGTGAACTTATTTCAACTCGCAACTGACGTTGTCGAAAACGAGCGGTTGGCTTCGGGGGATACGTTGGTTTCCATTTCTGCGGACATGCCAGAAACCCTTGTTGTCAGAGCAGATCCGGAACAGTTGTATCGTGTGCTGTCGAACCTAACAAGGAACGGCCGACAGGCCATCGCCGGAACAGGCCTGGCGGGGAACGTCACCATCTCGGCTACCCAGAACGAAGAAAATTGGCTTATTGAGGTTCGTGACACTGGGCCAGGACTGCCACCCAAAGCGCGTGAACATTTATTTACGGCCTTTCAAGGAGGGATTCGCAAGGGTGGGACTGGGCTTGGGCTTGTGATCTCGGCTGAACTTATCCGCGGCCATGGTGGTCGGCTTGAATTGGCGCAAAGTGATTCTTCGGGTACATGCTTTTTAATTTGTCTTCCCAAGGTCGGAGGTGCAGCGGATGCCTTATTCGGATGAGGAAAGAAGGAGCTTTTATGCACTTACAGTATTTGCTCAAGTTTTTGATGTTTAGCCCTTGCAAACTTTAGCGGGCACAGCTAAATCACCCCTAATGCACCCGTAGCTCAGCTGGATAGAGTACCTGACTACGAATCAGGGGGTCAGAGGTTCGAATCCTCTCGGGTGCACCACTTAAACTCGCTATAGTTATTATTCAATTGCTTGGGCTAGCAGAAGCATTTCAGCCCCTGTTTAGCCCTACTAAACACTTTTGATAGGCGCACCTATCGGGGTCGCGGCCTTCGACGCCATTTTTGAACAAGTGTTTTGGGGAAACATCCTTCGTTTTGGCGCGAATTCTACGAACAAGATGTTTGAATACCTCTACTTTAGAGGATTCACGGCAGCACGGCGGAAATGGCGTCTGACTTTTTACCTTTCAACGGCCCGTGTGTAAATTTGGCTATCCCCGCTGGTCCCAAATGTTAGGCGAGAGAGATTAGTCCCCCCTCACATTTCTCAATTCCAAGGGGCGCTCGCGATGTTGGGCAATGTTAAGGTTACGGATGTAATGCCAGACTCCCTAGACGCTGTTGGCCAACTTTGCCGTTGCTTTGAATATTTGTACTAGGATAAATGGCTATCAACAGACCCACGCGGCTAAAGCCATTTCCAATTGACCTGAGCCCCTGAATTTCCTCCAAATTTGTGTAGAGTCCGCCCAACAAAAGGACGGAAAAATGAAGGCACGATTTACGGACGAACAGATCATTGCGACGAGAAAGGAACAGGAAGCTGGTGAGAAGACCATTGACGTATGTCGGCGGCACGGGATCCATTGGCTGGCAGGTTAATGCTTAACATTGACTGAGAAGCAGTTCGGTGACGTTCTATAAATACAAATCAAAGTATGGCGGTATGGAGCCTTCGGACGCGAAGCAACTGCGCGCGCTTGAATATGAGAACGGTAGGTTGAAGAAGCTACTTGCCGAGCCAATGCTGGATAACTCGATGCTCCGCGATATCAATTCAATAAAATGGTGAGACCCGCAGTAAGGCGGAAAGCCGTGGCTCAATTGATGGAGGTCCATCAGGTGAGCAAACGTCCATTGCCCGGCAGTCGCTGCTTGCAGCGATGAGAGGGGGCGTATCCACGTGATGGTCGCGCGGGAGGTTTTTGAGATAAACCACAAGTAGCTGAGGCGCCTTTATACTGAGGAGAATCTACTGGTGCGCCGCAGAGGCGGTAGAAAGCGCGCCTTAGGTACTCGATAGCCAATGGTGCAGCCGGATGGTCCGAACCAACGCTGGAGTTTAGATTTCGTATCGGATGGACTGACGGAGGGTCACAGGTTTCGCATCCTGACGCTTTTTGATGACTTCAGCCGAGAGAATTTGGTGCTTGTCGCCGACAGATCTTTGTCGAGCCAGCGAGTGACGCGAGAGTTGGATCGGGTAATTGCTGAACGCGGAATGCCGAAAACAATTGTTTCAGATAACAGAACCGAGTTTACCAGTATGGCGATCCTCAAATTGGTCCAGGATACTGGAATCGATCGGCACCACATCGCCCCTGGAAAGCCGCAACAGAATGGATTTACCGAAAGCTTCAACGGCAAGCTGAGGGACGAATGCCTCAATGAGACATTGTTTGGCACGGTAGCCGAAGCTCGTGAAACGTTGGAAAAGTGGCAGGAGGGTTGCAACTGGCACAGGCCACATTCAGCAATGAGAAACATGACACCAATGGAATTCTTGCAGCGAAAGGTGATGGATAAAATGGCCGTGTAAGGTCACAGATTTAACCCCAAGGATGCCGTGTCAACAGGAGAGAATTTGGGGCGCAGGTCACCAGCATAGTAAGGATCTTTATATATGGGGTGAATAGCCGTTCTTACCAAAATTACTCTACTGCAATCATCTTTGTCACGGACAGCAGAAATTCTTGGCGAGCCACACAAATGCCGCATTTAATGAATGCGACTTTCCGTGCTCTGTTGTTAAGAGTTTGAGAGTCTACTGCCAGACATGCGGTAAGTTCGTCCGGTGCTTCAATCCAATCGGGGCCATCCACATAAAGGGGGCAGATGGCGTCAATTTTTGATTTTTGGCCTGTCCACTGGCCATGTTGCAAGCGTCACCAAAGGCGGCGCATTTTCTGTACATAAATTCAAAGGCCATTCGCTGTTTAGTGCCAGTGGACGAGTATTCGCGAAACGCCGCGAAGTTGTCTCGGGTCCAAGGGGTGAAACCGTCTGATTGGTCTGCTTTTCTTTGGGAAACTTACCGTGCCACGCGAATTTCGATCATGCCCTTTTCATCACAAAAGGCACGAAGTGAATACCAAACTTTTAGACGGTTGTTTCGGGAGTGGCGCTCGAAAGCTGCCAAGTCTGTTTTGATAATACGTGCGTTCAGGCATTCGAGTGTCACAGCGCCATAAAGGCGCCGTCGGATTGGTCGGCCGCCTAATGGCTTTTGTCGGTTGTGTTCCTTGGACCGTTGCGCTTGATGGCGTCATCTTGGCCTTACTTGTGATCTCGTTCAGGCATTGTTCTGTTATTGATGGCAAACATTGCCCGAAAGAGACCGGAACTAAACTGCGACAAGACCAAGTTGCGCATTTGAGCCCTAGTTCCTACGCAATTTGACACAGAATCAACGCTACAGGACGAATTTTATTCGTCTAGGCGGCAGTCTTCCGAGCCAGTGCCTTTGATTGTGCTTCCCCTATAGTGTGGGAGATTGAGAACTTTGAGACCAAGTGATTAAGTTTTTCCGCTTCCGATGTCAGAGAGTGGCTCGCGGCTGTGGTTTCTTCGAACATAGCTGCGTTCATTTGGGTTACTTGGTCTAACTGGTTGATAGAATTGTTTATTTCGGCAAGCCCAGATGATTGCTCCGATGAAGAATTTGTAATTTCCACCATATGCGCGGAAATATCTTTAACAGACAAAACAATTTCACGAAGAGCCGATCCGGTTTCGCCAACGAGTTGTTCTCCAAGCTTTACATGGTTTGCGCTTTCCAGAATTATTTCGTTGATTTGTTTTGCAGCGTCTGATGAGCGCAGAGAAAGATCACGAACTTCCGATGCGACGACAGCAAAGCCCCGCCCCGCCTCGCCAGCCCTTGCGGCTTCAACACCAGCATTGAGTGCTAACAGATTTGTTTGAAAAGCAATTTCGTCAATTACACTGGATATTCTTGAAATTCTGTCTGACGATTCGGCAATTGCGCTCATGGCTGAGATCGTCTTTTCCACAACTAATCCGCTGTTTTCCGCCTTGCCTTTTGCAGCATCCACAACAATATTCGCTTGGAGCGCACCTTTGGCAGTGGACTGGACGCTCTGAGTCATGGCGTCCAGCGAGGAAGCCGTTTCCTCAAGGGTTGCGGCTTGCTGTTCGGTTCGTTTGGCCAAATCATCTGCTGCACAACTGATGTCATGGGCCTCGTGGCGGATCGAAGCAGTATTGCTCGCAACGGCGGTCATTGCCGCGCAAAGGTTTTCTACGGCAGCGTTGAAATTCTTGCGGAGTTTTTCGTGATCTTCCGAAAACGCATCACTAATTTTGGTGGTGAGGTCGCCCTCCGAAAGCCTATCTAGCGCCACGCTGAGCGCCAGAACAACAGCTTCCTGCTCCTTTTGAGTCCTTGCACGTTGCACCAGAGAATTCTGCAAGTTGGTGTGAGCAACGGAAACATCGCTGGCGATAAGGTTGATTTTAAAAGGTATTCCGTCGGAATTTAGAACCGGATTGAACGACCCCTCTAACCAAAGCGCTCTATCGATTGCAGTTCTTCCTTTAAACAATCCAATTACAGACTTACCTTCTGCCAGAGTTTTCCAGAAATCCTCGGTTTCAGCAGCGGTTTTAGCGTCGAATTCGATTATCGTTTTAAAGGATTGCCCGCGATAACTCGCTTCTCCAAACGCCGACATAAAGTTTTCGTTTGTTGAAATGATGGCTCCTTCGACACTAAACTCTGCTGTTATTTGATTGGAATCGATAGCGTTCAGCAGGCTCTCATTCCCACGAATTTCGGTGACATCCTGCCATTCAACTACGTTGCCATTGTAATGGTTATCCGTTCCAAAAACGCCACCCATTTTTATCCCAATTCGCCGATCCAACATGTCGAATTCAATGGCATATGGGAGGCTAGAAGGATCCTCCGTTTGAGTAAGGATGTCTATATCTTCGGGGTAAAACTGGCTCAGGCTTTTGCCAACAGTATTTTTCGAAACTTCGCGATCTTGAATATTGGCTAGGTGTGAAAAGTGAGTGTTGATCATGCCGTACATGGCGGGGTTCACGTGGGTGATGATGAGGTCGCGATCAACCATCATCATTGGTACGGATGACCCCGAGAACGCGGCTCCCTTGAATTCCGTATCCACTTGCATTTCCGCTGCCTCCGCGAGGTCTTCGCGCAAATTTTCAAGGCTCTGGGCAATTGTTCCGATCTCATCGCGCCTATTTGCGAAAGGAATCGCACTCAATAAGTCATGGTTTGCTACTTGTTTCATCGAGTGCCCAATTGCAATGATCGGCCTCGAAATACCTCGAGCAACTAAAATGGAAATCAAGACGATCCCAGTCATAATGAGTGAGATATCTCTTATCATCTTCTTGCGTAGACTTGCCGCGGGAGCAAAGAGTTCAGAGTCCGTCTGATCAGCAACAAGTGCCCATTGAATGTTTTTGTAAGTGAATCCCATGAATGCCGTGTGCACGGGTAAGCCGTTTGCACGAACACCGTTGATGCGCCCGGTCTCTCCCGCAAGAGCCATTGAAACCGCGTCTGTTTGGGGCGCTTCACTTAGAATGTCTGGGGTTTCGGAAAAACGGGTATTACTACGCAGCAAACCATCGCCACCAGCGATGAAAACTTCTCCGGTTTCGCCAAGACCTATGGGCTGCTTCATTAAAGTGTCGATGCTTTCGGTGGAGAGTTGAAAAGCGAGTACGCCAAGTTTTAACCCGTTTGGGTCAATAATCGGCGCGGCAACAAAGCTCGAAGCCAAGTTTTCGCGTGCGCCATATGGACCGATATCGCTAAAAGCTACATCGGCCATGTTCGTTAAGCCAAGAGCGGAAGTGTAAACTTCAGCGAGACCACTGTCGGCGAGAACGGGCCCTGATAATGTCTCAGCAAAATCGTTACCCTTGCGGACTGAATAAATCACATTTCCGTTGGTATCCAACAAATAGACGTCCTGATGCCCACCTAAGGTCATCAAGTCGCGAAAAAACTGATGATATTGCCCATGGGCAAAAGCATAGAACGAACCATCAAATGACTTGTCAAATAAATGTCGTTCATCCGCGGGCTTTGGATTGTTCGTCACATAAATTTTCTGAAGGAAAGATTGTGGGCTGCCTTCTATCTGTGAAAAGGCTAAAACAAGGTCCTTTGTTGCCGTTTGCGTCGTTGGCCCACTCGTTTGCGAGAGCAGTTCCTTTTCGACCCCTTCGTACCAGTCCAACAACCCGTTTCCACGTGTTTGCAGCGTGGCTGAAAGGCGGACTTGGGCCTGTTCACTCAAAATATCGCGCGCGCCTGAGTAGGCTGTAATGCCAGTGGTTGCGAGGCCGATCAGAGCCAAAGTCGAGAAAACTAGAGGGAGCTTAATTGAAAAAGGAATATTCCCAAAGAACTGCATTTTTTGCCTCGTAGTTTAAAGTTGCATGTGAATTTGGGTCACCTTGACGGCAAAATTTAAAAAAAAAGATAACGTTTCTGGTGTGGGACCGGTTCTTAGATACAATTTTATCAACCATCCATTCAGGCGATTGTTTTTGCGCTTTGACTTCATTGGCTGGTCTCCGCACACTGATACACATAAAAATTCACATAATTTGCGGCGATGAACATGATCGGAAATATTCTTAATCTCAAACAACTCGAAGCCTTGGTTTGGGTTGCCGATCTGGGTAGTTTTCGAAAGGCAGCACATCATTTGAATACCACGCAACCGAATATTTCTTCTCGTATTGCCGGTCTTGAGCAGTCTTTTGGAATCAGTTTGATGTTGCGGGATGCCGGCTCAGTTCGAATGACTGCAAAGGGGGCGGTTTTCCTAAAGCAGGCACGTGAAATTTTGCGTGAATCGGAAAAGTTAGTCGATATCGCATCGCGTCCCGATTTGGTTAACAACCGGTTGCGGCTTGGGGTGACGGAGCTTATCGCAGCGACGTGGTTGCGCCCCTATATGGTGCGTATGAAGGAAGCCTATCCCAATGTCTCGGTTGAGCTTACGGTCGATCTATCGTGGCAATTGGACAAGGAATTGTCCGCTGGATCGCTTGATCTTGCCATTCAGTCGGAACCCTTCGCGGCGCCGGTGAGTGGGACTATTGAATTGGGAAGTTATGAGTACGTCTGGGTTGCAAATGTCGATGTCGCGCGCCAAATCGGAGCGGGTGATATTTCTCGAAAAGCCTTAATGAAGCACCCGATTTTGACACATACACGCCAAACGCAAGCCTATCTTGAGTTGACGGAAAGATTCGGTAAATCCGCGGGCGATGCGATGCGGCTCGCGCCATCAAACAGTATGGCGGCGGCGGTGCACATGGCATTGGACGGTATGGGGATTGCAGTTTTGCCGAGGTCTGTGGTGGCAGCACAGTTAGCGGAGGAAACGCTGGTGGAAATCCACTATTCTTGGCGTCCTAGCCCGTTGAAGTTTGCAGCGCGATTCCATGCCGAGAAAGCCACGCGGTTTGTGCGGCATGCCGCCGAAATAGCGGCAGAATGTGCTGCGAAATTCCAGAGGGGATGACATGGTCGCCAAAAGGCGGCCTAGGATAAATAAAATCTATCACCTGTATAGAATTAAATAATTTGCAACTATCTATTGTTGGGTCATATCCTCCCATAAAATATATGGGGTCATAGTATGCTAAAATCATCAAACCGGATGGGCGTCGATATTGGCGGTACGTTCACGGATGTCGTTCTTGAGAAGGCTGGGCAACAGTTTTCGGCCAAGGTTTTGACAACCTATACTGCCCCCGAAAACGCGATTATCGACGGGTTGCATCAAGTGTGCAAAAAGGCGGGCATTGCCCCCGCTGATATTGGGCAAATCATTCACGGCACCACGCTGGCCACCAATGCGCTGATTGAACGACGGGGTGCCAAGACTGCGCTGATTACGACACAGGGCTTTCGCGACGTCATCGAAATGCGCACCGAGTCTCGGTTTGAACAATATGATCTGAATCTGTGCCTACCCGAGCCTCTCCTGCCGCGCCAAATGCGCTATACGGTTGAGGAGCGCGTGGACGCCCGTGGCGAGGTGTTGATCCCGCTTGATCGATCCGAAGTTGAAGCCCTTGTCGACCAGATTATTGAGGCAGGGTACGAAAGCGTTGCGGTTGGCTTGATGCATTCGTATTTAAATGACGCTCACGAGAAGATGGTGCGCGATGTGTTGGTTGAGAAGATGCCGCATGTCATGGTGTCGATCTCGTCCGAAGTGTCCCCGCAAATGCGTGAATATGAGCGGTTCAATACCGTTGTGGCGAACGCCTATATTAAGCCGCTCATGAAGTCCTATTTGGGGCGCCTCGAGGGGCGTTTGCGCAGCGAAGGGGTGGATTGCAACATCTTCCTGATGCACTCGGGCGGTGGGATTATTTCCATTGAAAATGCGGCTGACTTCCCTGTGCGATTGGTCGAATCTGGCCCTGCGGGTGGGGCCGTTTTTGCCGCGCATATTGCGGCGGGATACGGTCTGGATAAGGTGTTGTCGTTCGATATGGGCGGCACAACGGCCAAAATCTGTCTCATCAAAAATCAAACGCCCAAGACCTCGCGCGTTTTTGAAGTTGCGCGAACTTATCGGTTCAAAAAGGGATCGGGTATGCCGATTTCGATTCCAGTGATTGATATGGTCGAAATTGGCGCGGGGGGGGGGTCGCTCGCTCATGTGGACAGCATGCGCCAAATCCGCGTGGGGCCTGAAAGCGCTGGATCAGAACCCGGACCTGCTTGCTATGGTCGCGGGGGAGCCAAGCCTGCGGTAACGGATGCCGACCTTGTGTTGGGCAAGCTGGACCCAAACAACTTTGCCGGCGGATCGTTTAAGCTCGACGTCAATGGCTCCGAGGGCGCCTTGATGGAAGTATTGGGTTCTGTGCTCGATATGGATGCCGCCACCGCCGCTTTTGGCCTTGCCGAAGTTGTCGATGAAAACATGGCCAATGCCGCGCGGGTACATGCGGTTGAAAATGGCGAAGACCCGAGCGAATATACGATGATTGCTTTTGGCGGCGCCGCGCCACTTCACGCGGGGCGCCTGTGTGAAAAGCTGGGCGTTGAGCGCCTTTTGGTGCCACCTGGTGCGGGTGTTGGATCTGCCATTGGATTTCTGCGCGCACCCTTTAGTTTTGAAGCGAACCGCTCCGTCTATATGAAATTGTCGAATTTCGATGGAGGGCGGATCAAATCCCTGCTTGAGGAGTTGCAATCTGAAGCTACAGGTTTTGTGCGCAACTGCGATGCCGACGCGACGATCTTGCCCGAGTTCAAAGCCTATATGCGCTATACAGGGCAGGGCTGGGAAATCCCAATCATGTTGACGGCGGAACAAGCAGCCAATCCAGATATGGCCACGTTTGAACGTTTGTTTGAGGAAGATTATACTAAACTGTTTGGCCGCACAGTCGAAGGTTTGGATGTCGAAATCACGGTGTGGTCGGTCAACGCGACGACTCCCCCTGAACAGGTCGCGCGTGTGGCCACGGCCTCGCGTAAAGGGGACGCGCCCATCGCTGGCCGACGGCGCATATTTGATCCCGCACAAGCTGCATTTATCGACAGCGCCGTCGTTATGCGGAGTGATATGGGAGAGGGGCAGGAGGCCCAAGGCCCCGCAGCCATTACCGAGGATGAAACCACCATTATTGTTCCGGCGTCCCGCCGCGCAATTCGCCAGCCTGATGGCTGTATCGACGTTATCGTGAAAGGCTAAACCCATGGCAAAACAACACTCCAACGTCGCCTACCAAGTCATGTGGAACCGCATGATTTCCATCGTGGAAGAGCAGGCGCAAGCATTGGTTCGGACGGCGTTCTCAACTTCGGTGCGAGAAGCGGGCGACCTGTCAGCGGGCGTTTATGACACACATGGACAGATGCTTGCGCAGGCGGTTACCGGCACACCCGGTCACGTAAATGCAATGGCCGACGCCGTTGCACATTTCATCCGCAAAATCGGACGCCAGAACATTTTCGAAGGCGATATCTACCTTACCAACGACCCTTGGCAAGGCACGGGCCACCTGCATGACATCACGATGGTCACGCCCTCCTTTTGCAACGGGCTGTTGGTCGGTTTCTTTGCTTGTACAGCGCACGTCGTTGATATCGGCGGACGCGGGCTCGGCGCAGATGCTGCATCTGTCTATGAGGAAGGTCTCTATATTCCGATCATGAAATTCGCGGCTGCGGGTGAAGTGGACAAAACGCTTGTGTCGATTATTCGCGGCAATGTGCGCGAACCCGATCAGATTATTGGCGACGTCTATGCTTTGGCCGCTTGCAATGAAATTGGCCACCGCCGCCTGATCGACATGATGACGGAATTCGAACTGAGCGACCTTGACGGTATTGCAACCTTTATCCTTGAGAATTCACGTCGCGCAACGATTGAACGGATTTCAGCCCTGCCGCGACAGTCGGCTACGGGCGAAATGACCGTGGACGGGTTTAGCGATCCGATCACTCTCAAGGTCAAACTCACGATTGAAGCGGACCGCATTATTTCTGACTTTGAGGGCACCTCTGGGTTGGACCGCAAAGGCATCAACTGTCCGTTGGTCTATGCCAAGGCCTATGCGTGCTACGCGCTGAAATGTGCGATTGCACCAGAAATTCCGAACAACGCGGCTTCTCTTGCCCCGTTCGAAATCAAAGCGCCGGAGAACTGCATCGTCAACGCGCTACATCCTGCGCCAGTGGCCTTGCGGCATATCGTTGGGCATTTTGTACCAGATACGGTTTACAACGCGTTGGACAAAATTTTGCCCAACGTTGTCCCCGCGGAGGGGGCGGGCTGTTTGTGCAATTTCCAAGTTTCGCTGCGTCCACGCATGGACGCGCCTGCTCCGGCTGGCGCGGTCCGTTCCGAAGTGCTTACCTTCAACTCTGGTGGGTCTGGCGCGCGGCCCGGACATGATGGCCTCAATGCCACAGCTTTTCCGTCGGGCGTGATGACGATGCCTGTAGAGGCTACTGAACACGCGGGGCCGGTGATTATTTGGCGCAAAGAATTGCGTCCGGACTCCGGTGGCGCAGGGAAACAACGGGGCGGATTGGGGCAATACATGGTCGTGGGCGCGCAGGAAGGCTATGAGTTTGATTTCCAAGCCATGCTGGATCGGGTCGATCATCCGGCGCGCGGCCGCCGCGGTGGCGGCTCGGGGGCTGCGACAACCATTGGCCAAGATGATGGGAGCAAGATGAAAGGCAAAGGCAAGCAGTTTGTACCGCATGGGCGCAAAGTGATGATGGCCTTCCCCGGTGGCGCGGGGTACGGAAACCCCGACGAGCGGTCAAAAGCCCAAGTGATGCGCGACCTCGCCCTTGGGTACATCTCGAATGAAACCGCAACCAAAGATTATAACTTATGCGCTGAAGATATCGCATCTGTCGAAGCCGCAGTGCGTAAAGGCGAAGTCGTCTGAGGCGTAAAGGGGCATTGACCACATGGCAAATACCCAACTGCTTTTAATCGGCCACAGGCCTTTTTGATGTGCAAAGGGCGGTTTTAACGTGCTAGGCAGTAGCGGGAACAGGATTGCGACCCAGAGAATTACGCCATAATGTTTGGCTTCAATAATGTGGGACTACAATGGAACTTACGGGACAAATACTTTCGGGCACTGGGCTACTGAGCCTCTGTGCAATTCTACATGTTGTCCTTGTGTCAAAAAGTGTTGATGCAATCCCGCATTTTTCCAAACGCATTGAGAACTTGAGTTACTCTTGGCGGTTACCAATTTTTGTTGGCGTAACCTTTGTAATGGTGGTCTTTTCCCTCACGCTTCAGGTGTGGATTTGGGCGATCAGCTTTATCTATATCGGTGCCTTTTCCGACTGGCCAACCTCGGTCTATTTTTCCCTCGTGACTTTTACAACCCTTGGCTATGGGGATATCACCTTAGGGCCGGAGCATCGCGTTTTTGCAGCGTTTGCGGCAGTTACGGGCTTGCTCACGTTTGGGATTAGCACCGCTTTCCTTGTAGGTTTGGTTTCACACGTACTTTCGCTTTCACCCGTACTCGACGTTGCAATCCTTAGTAAAAAACAGCCTTGATCGCGTTGCCTGTTGGGTACCCATTGCCATTTCCAACTGGCTCTAGGTGGTGATGCCCACAGGGACGCGCGGCCAAACAAGTTACCTTTTGCCGTAATACAGTCCAACAACGTGCTCGGCTTCTGCGAAAAAGAGCCAGCGCGCCGCAAGCACTCCGGCAACGTGAAAAATCACTGCAAATAGCGCAGCAATGTGACTGTGAGAGAGTGTAAGCAAAACTGCAGGGATGACCGAAAACCCTAAAACTGCGATGACCCGTAATCGCTGTGCGTGCTTGCGCCCAACGACATATACCATCTCGTTGAGGACATAGTTCCCACCCGTATGAGGGGATTCAAAAAGACGAACTTTGCCGAGAAATCCAAGACCTGTGGCTGTTTCCAGCGTTGTACCGCGCTGCGCGAAGCGGGCATCTCCGAGAATCCAAGCGGTGATTTGTACACCTCCTGCGGCGAGAAGCAGGGGGATCGCGAGGCTAATTCTTCCAGCCAGCAAAGCCCCCCCCGACAGGGAAAGCGCCAAAAATAACAGCGTTGTAATTGGATGATTCCACCGGGGAACCGTCGCAAGCTGAGCGTAGATCATGGATGTTGAAAAGACTGTTGTGATCGACAAAAGGGCACCTATTACTCCCAAAGTTGACCAAAGTTGGCCGAGAAATATCGCGCCAATGGCATAAACCCCCATCGTCCCTAGGGCGCTCACCGCCAAGATGCCTTCGCGTGAAAGCCAACTAGTGCGCCATTGGGAAAAGGCTTTTAACGCGTTCTTTGGATTGCCGAGGTGAAATGTCGAGGCCACAAGCCCTCCCACCGCGAGCGCAAAGGCGATGAAGTAAAACACGAAGGCGATCCAGCCCGTAACTGCAGGCACGCCGAAGCCTAAAAATGTCAGAAGGCCAAAACCGAGACCCGAAAAAGCAGTGAAAAGGATCACTGAGGGGGCAGGATTCATCCGAGTTTCTCCAGTGTTTTATCAAGCCAGCCTAGAAAACCTTTTGGCTCAACGGCAATCGGCGTAAGGAACGGAGCTAGGATATCGATTTCCGTACCAGTGTCTTTTGGTCGAGGAGGAAGGTATTTGTTGACGGGTTTTGTGCCCATTTCGGGCATGAGGTCGAACCCACCCCGCTCAGCCACAAGCTGACTTACGGCGCTGGTTTCATCGGCGAAATCCCCGAAATGCCGTGCGCCTGCGGGGCAGGTGCGCACACAGGCGGGTTCGCGGTCTTCCTCGGGAAGGTTTTCATTGTAAATACGGTCTACACAGAGCGTGCATTTTTTCATTACACCCGCCGCTTTGTCGAGTTCGCGTGCGCCATATGGGCAGGCCCACGCGCAAAGGCCACATCCGATACAGGAGTCCTCATTGACTAAAACGATGCCATCCTCGACGCGTTTGTAGCTCGCACCTGTCGGACAAACCGTGACACAGGGTGCATCCTCGCAGTGCAGGCAGGACTTAGGGAAATGTACGGTTTTTGCGGTGCCAACTTCGGGCTGTACCTCGAAAGTGTGCACTCGATTGAGGAACGTTCCCTGGGGATCTGCGCCATAGGCGTCTTGGTCGGACAGAGACGCGCCGTAGTTTTCGGTGTTCCACCCTTTGCATGATATGACGCAAGCGTGGCACCCGACACAGGTATCAAGGTCTATTACGAGGCCAAGTTTGCGCTCGGTTTTCTGCGGTAATGCGGTCATTTCCCCACCTTCCACGTTAGGTTTTTCGGGCCTTGTCCAACAGGGGACTTTATCGGTGGAAAGGCGGGCTGCGCGTTTTGAGGTGGCGCGTTTTTTTTCAACCGAACTTTCAGGTCAAACCACGCGGCTTGGCCGGTGACGGGGTCAGAATTCGCCCAGCGAAGTCCGTCCCCTTTGGGAGGCAGTAGTTCGTGGATCAAATGGTTGAGCAAAAACCCATTGGTTGCCTCCGGCGCATTTTCATCCAATGCCCAAGTGCCCTTCCGCTTACCAATCGCATTCCATGTCCAAATCGTGTGCTCATTGAGGGCCGCATGGAGCGCCACGGGCACTATAATCTCGCCATGGGGGGAGGTGACACACGCCCAATCTCCCTCAGAAAATCCATGTTTCGCCCATATTTTTGTGGATAGATACAATGGGTTACGCCCATGAATCTGACGCAACCATGCGTTTTGCGACCCCCAGCTGTGGTACATAGCCATTGGGCGTTGCGTGAGGGCATGGATGGGATATTGATCGTCGTTTTTTGCGGATTCGGTCCACGTGGGAAGGGGTTGCATCGCATTGTGTACTTGTTGCCGCAGATGTTCGGGCGGTTGACGCTCGCCGTGCCCTTCGGCGGCCAATTGGAAGCGGCGCATGGGTTCGGAATAGAGCGAAAACAGATAGGGTTGCGGGCTGTCAAAGATGCCCATCCCAACCGCCCAGTCTTGGTATTCTGTGTTCCATGGTTTGTAGTAGGAGGCGGATTTGGGAATATGCGTGACCGAAAAACCGCCGTTTTCAATATAACGATCAAGTTGCGCTGGATTAACGGCACCACGACCCTGTTGCGTACCGTCGCCACGGAATCCCGACAGCGGGCCAATGCCCGGTTTGCGTTCGTGATTAACGATATAGTCGGCGTAATCGGCGAATTTCTGGCTCCCGTCCTCGTTGACGAAATTTGGCAATCCAAGGCGTGCGCCCAAATCACAGAGGACCGATTGAAATCCGCGCACATCGCGATCAGGTTCGATAACAGGCCACCGAATGGCATCTGCCGCCGCGTCCGCTTCGCTTATGGGACGGTCCAAAAGCGAGATGCAATCGTGGCGCTCAAGGTAGGTTGTATCGGGCAAAATGAGGTCGGCATAGGCGACCATTTCGCTCGAATAAGCATCGGAATAAATGATGTTGGGTATGACGTAATCGCCGTTCTCGTCCGTGTCCGTCAGCATCTTAATGACGCCACTTGTGTTCATCGACGAATTCCACGCCATATTAGCCATGTACAAGAAGAGCGTGTCAATTTTGTAGGGGTCGCCCGCGTGGGCGTTTGAAATGACCATATGCATAAGGCCATGAGAAGACATTGGATTTTCCCACGTGAAGGCTTTATCAATGCGGGCGGCACTCCCGTCGGGGCGCAGCGCGAGATCTTCTGGCCCATGGACAAAACCGAGGTGCGGGCCATCAAGGGGCGCATCTGGTTTCGCGTTGCAATGTGGCTTGGGATGCGCCTCGAAGGGCTTGGGGTAGGGGGGCTTGAAGCGAAAGCCTCCCGGTACTTCAACGCTTCCCAAGATGATTTGCAAGATGTGGAGGGCGCGACACGTCTGGAAGCCATTGGCATGGGCCGAAATACCCCGCATGGCATGAAACGAGACGGGGTGACCGATCATTTCGCTATGTTTTTCACCTCTAAAATCAGTCCATGCAATGGGGAGGGTGATTGCCTCCTCAAAGGCCACATGGGCCAATTCGGCGGCAATCCTGCGGATAGTTTCCGCAGGTATCCCGCAACGGTCCGTTACATTCTCAGGCGCATATTCGTCGACCATATAGGTTTCGGCCAATTGGTGGAATACGGGGTGATGGGTAATGCCAGACTTACGATAGGTGGCGGAAAGATCGGGTTGAACACCTTGCTTATCGAAGGCGGTCGGTTTTTTTGTGGCACGATCAATAACCAACATTTTTCCGTTTCCGTCGCGCATCAGCAAGCCAAACTCAGCGGATTTCGGATCACAATTCAACAACACCGGCGCGTTCGTATATTGCGCGAGATAGTGTAGGTCGATCTTTCCAGCCATCAGCAATTCGCGGATAAGGGACATGATGAACAGGCCATCTGTGCCCGGTGTGATGCCAATCCATTCGTCGGCAATCGCGTTGTATCCAGAACGGATGGGATTGACGCCAATGACCTTCGCACCTCGTTTCTTCAGCTTCCCAAGGCCCATTTTGAGCGGGTTGCTGTCATGATCCTCGGCCACACCAAAAAGCATGAACATTTTGGTGTGGTCCCAATCGGGTTGGCCAAATTCCCAAAAAGCACCCCCGATAGTATAGATGCCTGCAGTCGCCATATTAACGGAACAAAAACCACCGTGGGCCGCGTAATTTGGGGTGCCATAAGCCTGTGCCCAAAAGGAGGTAAAGCTCTGGGACTGATCGCGGCCTGTAAAAAACGCCAGTTTTTCCGGTGCGTCTTTGCGGATTTTCCCAAGGCGTTTGGTTGCGATTTCTAGGGCCTCGTCCCAGCTGATCTTTTCGAATTCGCCAGACCCGCGCGGCCCAACCCGTTTGAGAGGGGCGTGTAGGCGTGAAGGGGCATTAACTTGCATGATCCCCGCCGACCCTTTGGCGCAAAGGACCCCTTTGTTGACGGGGTGGTCGCGGTTGCCCTCGATATAGGCGACTTTTCCGCCTTTCATGTGGACATTAATCCCGCAGCGGCAAGCGCACATGTAGCAGGTTGTTTTGCGGACTTCGTCTGAGACTTTTGGAGATGTGTCAATTTGGGGTTGATGGGTCATCGAGAATACCTCCATAGCTGAAAATCAATAGAATTGAATTTCAGCAAGAAGGGAAGATTATTTCCCAATTGTTCGAGTTAAACGGGAAAATAGTTCCGAATTGGCAGATGCAAATAGAATAGATGTGCCGCCAGATCTGGTTAAATTTTTAGTTTTGCCTTCGCCGCCTTCAACGCTTGGCGAAATTTTGGCCCTCGATTTTGTGCGAGAACATATTCACACAGGCGCACAACCAGATCGTGCCGCCCACGAGACTGCACACGGCCCAGCAATTCACGTTTGTACCGCATGCTCTCTCGGCGCGCGCGCATTCTCTCATAGAACGTCGGTTCCGTTAGGGTGCCATCGACACAATCCTGAATGATAGGTTTCAACAAGCCGAGAGAAATCCAAAAGCTTGCGATCCGATGCCCCAAGTATCGGCATTTAAATTTCTGCACATTCGGGCCTTGGAAAAGGCTCGCATGCATCGCGTCTAAGGCTTCAGTGGGATCGTAGAATAAATAGACATTTTCGGCGGCTGAAGTCATTTCCGGCGCATAGCCATAGCGTGTGGTGTAATCGCGCCGCCATGCCTTTTTGTAGCGCGTTTCCCAGCTTGCGATTTGGCGGTCGAGTGTGGCCTGCGGGCTTATGGCGATGACCGTGGATTTTGGCGCGGCTGCACTGAAGGCACAGGCGGCATAGGCCCCCATCGAAGCGCCATAAAACACAACCTTATCAAAACCTTCAAAGAAACTTTCGTCGCGCAAACGGTCAAAAAAATCATATACGGATTCGTCGCGATACCACGACCATGTGTGCGCCATCATCCCAAGGAATGACCAGCCACGGTCTTCGACAAAATTGAAACCCCAAGGCATGCGTGACTCGGAGTTTTCATAGACGTGATCTAGGTTTTCGAAGGTTACAATTAGGGTCGCGCCACGTCGTACAAAAAGCGCGGTATGCTCGTCTCCGATGTCTTCGTAAAATCCCTCGGCATCCCCCATGGCTTTCATATGTGCGCGCCAATCCTTGCGACTCATGTCGGATTTGTCCACCTGTGCCAGGGCTACCGTGTCTGCTTCCTCGGGCATTGTTTTCGCTTTGGGGGCCATTTTTAAACTTTCTGACAGGCGCTAGTGCACTGTTTCGCCTTTTTCGACGGTAAAAAAGAAGTCTTCGGGGTGATCTTGCATGACGATGTTATCCGGCACAACTTCTGGCCCCGAAAGGAAGACATTGGCCCCGAAGTACGCATGCATTTTTGACATTCTCTGCATGCGCTCCCCAGTCAACTCTTGGTAAAATTTTGCATAGTTGTCGGTCGCGCGCAAAGCATCGATTTTCTCGCGATGCCTTTGCACGGAGAATTCATGCGCGGCGCGGATATTTGGGTCGGCCATAAGCCGATCAAACTCGGCCTTGGCGGCGGGTAAATTTCGATGGATTTGGGTGTTGTGTTCAGCGTTGTTGTTCATACGAAACCAATAGGCAAGCCCTTGGTCGCGGTCCACGTGATTGACCCGCCCGCGATCCCGTTTCACAAGGAAACTCTCGGCGGACCTCACCGCATAATGGTTGAGCGTCACAAGATCATAGCCATAGGTGTCAGGTGTGCTGCGCCACCCGTTGCGGAACATTTTACTGGGGAGGGGCGCGCCTGAGCCATTGACCCACTTGATCTGTTCCCAAAGCTGTGGCCGCAACCCCTTGGGGCGATGTACGCCAAGTTTTTTGAAAATCCCAATGGTGCGGAACAACGTCTTGAAGCCCCATGCTTGATGCGGTTTTCGAATATATTCTGGCGCACAGGAATTGAACTGTTCTGTGATGAAACCGTCCTTGAATTCATGCACGTTGTCGTTGCCAAAAAGCCGCCAAGTCATTGAAATCATGTTCGCATCTTTGACGGCATGAAAAAGATCCGCGAGCTTGCCTTTCCCAGCATGGATTGTAATAAATTCATCGACGTCGATACAGGTCACCCAATCGGCGTTTTTGATTTGCGGCTCGGATTCTGCGGCCTGAAGGGCTGCATGTTGAGGCTTTAGGCCGCTTTCCTTAAAAGGATTATTGCGGTGCTGAAGCTCGCCTTTTTCCTGTAGAACGTCGAGCAAAGTATCGGTGCCATCGTCGCAATCATTGGTGTAAACGAGCAGTTCATCGACGCCAATGGATTTGTGATATGCAACCCATTCCAAAATAAACGGGCCTTCGTTTTTCATCGTGGTGACAATCGCCGAAGAGTTGGTGTGAACTGTTTTCGGGGCTTTTTGTTCGGGGACACGAACTGGCTTGTAGTTGAAATGCACCTCGGCAATTTTCAACAAGGCGTCATCTTCAACCAAGCTGGTTTTGGGGACAATTTCACTGACAGTTTTACAATGATGCCGCAGGGCCATACAGCGGTAAAACTGTGCAGTATCCTGTGGTGCGGCCTCCGCGCCGACAACCCGCGCGAGGCGCCAAATTCGATCAATCCCAATGCGCGACAAGTCAATCGCCCAGCGGCGATTGGCCTTTTGTGCATCAAATTGCCGACAGATATGGTCGCCAAAACTTGGTTTCGTCCCTTTGCGCAATCGCCAAGGATAACAGCGTTGTCCAAGCAACAGGAGCGCCCCTGTTTCACTCTTTTGAACCGCATCAAAAATGGTTCTGTCAGGGATCGGCGCGAGCATGTCATAGCATTCAAGGCTTACCACCGCGTGGGCCTGTGACAGGAAGCGAGTTTTCAAAAGCTCATAAATCAGCATATCCCCAAGAGGCGCACGCCATGGATCGGCCGGTGGGATTTCCATTCGGTCCTTACCGGGAGCGTCGGGGGCATTAAAAGCATGGCCCTCATCAGGCAGGTTTTTCGCGCCAAGGGGCACGGGGCTGTTTACCAAAACAAGGGATTTTAAACCTGCAACAGGATTGTTTTCAAGCTTATTGGCAAAGCTATCATCCGTCTCTGGTTCCGCGCGATCTAGTATAATCACACCTTCTGCGCCATGGACTGTGACGTGATACTCGAGCCAGGCCAAAACCGTGTCGGCGCTCTCCCCATTGCGCTGTGCCATGATGGTATTGAGGCCTGCGAAAAGCTCTGGTTCGGGTCTGTTGGGGGTCACAGGCAAGCGCTGGCCGATAAGGGGAAGCGGCGGGTTCGTGAGGCTTTTGGGGGCCTGGGCAATCGACAATAGGCCGCCACCGATGCTGCGGTTGGATTTAAAGCGATAGTCCTTGAGGGGCGCGATCATTTCAACGGGCGTGCCGGATTGAAAATAGAAACGCAGTTCCTGTCCGTCGACCATGTCAATTGAGACGGCATCCAGCAGTGTGACACTGCCAGCTTGGCAGCCCAAAAGACTGCGTTGATGAAAAACACTCATGTTTTGCCCGTCTTCGATTGCGCTTGGGGCTTTGGCCCAGCTTGCTAGATAACCTGCGGTTTGATGCAGGCAAACTCTATATGCAACAAGTCTAACAAATCGGTAACAGCTTGGTCCACCGCCCATATTCTTCGGGCGGTGGGTGAAGGTTTTCGCGCAACAGGCGGGTGGTTTAGAAGCAAGCCTCAAACAAGGCGCGCGTGTTTTTCGGCGTCATTTCCACGGGATTTCCCCCTGTCGATGGGTCGATCAGCGCTCCCTGAACAAGCTTGTCCATATCTGGATTTGTGATGCCCATTGCGGTCAGGTTCGCAGGGATTTTCAAGCCAGCATTAAGCGTTCCGACATAGTCGTAAAAGCCGTCAAAGCCACCCTCGATGCCAAGATAGCGTGCCGCCGCGTTGATGCGATCTTCAATCTCCACACGGTTCATGCGCAATACAGGTTGCATCACGACGGCGTTGGTTGTGCCGTGGTGCGTGTTGTACATCGCGCCGATTGGGTGGCTCAACGCGTGAATGGCGCCAAGTCCCTTTTGGAAAGCAGTTGCCCCCATCATCGCCGCCGACATCATATGCGCACGTGCCTCAAGGTCGTTTGGCTTGGTGAAAGCCGTCATGAGGTTTTCTTTCACCAAACGCATACCTTCGAGCGCAATGCCTTGGCTCATCGGGTGGTAGTGTGGTGACGAGAAAGCTTCGAGACAGTGCGCGAAAGCATCCATCCCTGTGCCTGCCGTGATGAACGCGGGCATGCCCGTTGTCAGCTCTGGATCGCAAATAACGATGGCGGGCAAGATTTTAGGGTGAAAAATGATCTTCTTTTCATGCGTCACGGAATTGGTGATCACCGACGCGCGGCCGACTTCGGAGCCTGTGCCAGCAGTTGTGGGAACCGCGATGATCGGTGCGATTCCAGCGGGGTCGGCGCGGGTCCACCAATCGCCGATGTCTTCAAAATCCCAAAGGGGGCGGGTTTGGCCAGACATGAAGGCAATCACTTTGCCAAGGTCGAGGCCAGAGCCGCCGCCAAAGGCAATCACACCGTCGTGGCCACCGGCGCGATACACAGCGAGGCCCGCTTCCGCGTTTATTTCATTTGGGTTGGGATCAACATCGGAGAAAAGCCCGCGCCCAAGGCCAGCGGCCTCAAGTTGATCGAGGGCTGCCGTGGTGATCGGTAGGTTCGCGAGGCCCTTATCCGTAACGAGCAGGGGTTTTTTCATACCCGTCGCTTTGCAGGCATCCGCGAGTTCACTGATGCGGCCAGCGCCGAATTTGATTGTGGTTGGGTAGGACCAATTGCCAGTTAAGTTCATGACATTTATGCCTTTTTAAAGTGGTAAGATTTTGGGCGTGTGAGGTTGTGATACCCAATGACCGAGAGGCCGCCGCCGCGACCAGTGTCTTTGCAACCTGTCCAGCAAAGTCCGGGATCAAGGTAATCCGCACGGTTCATAAACACAGTTCCGGTTTCGATTTGGTCGCCGATACGGGCCGCGCGATCAATGTCTTTAGTCCAAAGGCTTGCAGTTAGGCCAAAGTTGCTGTCGTTCATAAGGGCAATCGCCTCGGCATCGTCTTTGACCGACATAATGCCAACAACAGGGCCGAAGCTTTCGTCACGCATGACGCGCATATCGTGAGTCACATTGGTGAGGATTTGCGGCATGAGATAGGCGCCACCGTCGTCCTGTGGGAAAAGCGCGGGGTCGATCAATGCTGTTGCACCTGCGGCGATGGCTTCTTCAGTTTGCGCGCGGACTTCGGCGGCAAAACGGGTGTGGGCCATGGGGCCGAGGGTTGTGGTTTCTTCGAGTGGGTTGCCAAGTTTGTAAGCCGAAACAATCGCCACAGCTTTTTCGACAAAGGCGTCGTACAGGCTCTCGTGGACGTAAATCCGTTCGATCCCACAGCAGCACTGACCAGAGTTGAACATCGCCCCATCAATAAGCGTATCAACAGCCGCATCGAGGTCTGCGTCTTCCATAACATAGCCGGGGTCTTTGCCGCCAAGTTCAAGGCCGACACCGGTAAATGTCCCAGCCGCTGCACGTTCCATGGCTTGGCCACCGCCAACTGATCCCGTGAAATTCACAAAACCAAAACTCTTGGCTGCGATCAGGGCGCTGGTGGTTGCGTGGTCAAGGAATACGTTTTGGAACACGTCCGCAGGGATGCCCACGCTGTGGAAAGCGGCGGCCATACGTTCGCCCACAAGCAGGGTTTGGCTCGCGTGTTTGAGCAAGACGGCGTTGCCCGCGATGAGGGCGGGCGCGACCGTATTGATCGCGGTCAAATAGGGGTAGTTCCATGGGGCCACGACCAAAACCACGCCATGTGGTACGCGTTTGATATAGCGTTTGAACTGGGCATCTTCGCCAACTGCGATGTCCGCGAGGGCGTCTTCGGCAATCGTGGCCATGTAGCTTGCGCGTTCGTTGAAGCCGCCGAATTCACCACCATAGCGCACGGGGCGACCCATTTGGTGGGCGATTTCAAGAACGATTTCGTCGTTCATTGCACCAACGGCAGTAACGCCAGCCATGACCAAGGCACTGCGCTCACTCAAAGGGCGTGCGGCCCACTCGATTTGCGCAGCGCGGGCGCGCGCAACGGCGGCCTCTGCTTGAGATTGGGTCAGGACTGGGCGTTCGGCATAAAGCGACCCGTCGATGGGCGAGATACATTTCACTGTGTTTGTCATGTTTAGGCTCTTTCAAATCCGCGAGCGATTTCGTAATCGGTCACGATGCGGTCAAATTCTTCAATTTCCCACGTAGCACAGCGGGTGTAGTGATCTACAACGTCGTCGCCAAAGGCTTCACGCAGCATCACAGAGTTCGTGAGTGTTTTGGCGGCGTCGCGCAGAGTTTGCGGGATCTCGGGGCCGTCGCTGTCTCCATATGTGTCGCCTTTGGCGGGGGCTGCAAGGGGAAGATTTTCCTCCATGCCCTTGATCCCCGCAGCAAGTTGACAGGCGAGCGCAAGGTAGGGATTTAGGTCGCTCCCACCGATGCGGCATTCCACGCGCACAGACTTGGAGCCTGCGCCACAAAGGCGGAAACCAGCGGTGCGATTGTCCACGGACCAGACGGATTTGGTGGGGGCGAACATACCCTTTTGGAAGCGTTTGTAGCTGTTGATATAGGGAGCGAGGAAGTAGGTTACGTCGGGCGCATATTTCAACAGGCCGCCCATATAGGCACGCATCATATCAGACATGCCAAGTTCGGCATCGGGATCAAAAAACGCGTTCTTGCCATCTTTCCAAAGCGACTGATGCACATGCGAGGAGGAGCCAACGAGGTCGCGCGAAACCTTGGAAAGGAAGCTGACGGCGTGGCCCTTTTGCCAAGCGATTTCTTTGACCGCATGTTTGGCAATGGTGTGAAATTCGGCGCAATTCATAGCTTCGGAATACTTGATGTTGAGCTCTTCTTGGCCCGCCTCGGCCTCGCCTTTGGTGCTCTCAATCGGAATGCCCGCAGCATAGAGATGGTTGCGAATGGGGCGCATCACATGCTCTTCTTTGGTGGTTTGCAGGATGTGGTAATCTTCGTTGTAGGCCGAGATCGGCGTCAAATCGCGGAAGCCGGATTTTGAAATTTCTTCAAAGCTTTTCTCAAACAAGAAGAACTCAAGCTCAGTGGCCATGATTGCCGTAAAGCCCATGTCTTGAAGGCGCGCGACCTGCTTTTTCAAAATGGCACGCGGGGAATGGGGAATGGGATTGTTATGGTGATCGAGCACGTCACAAAGTACCATGACGGTGCTGTCGAGCCACGGCATAGGGCGGATGGAGCTCAGATCGGGCTTCATCACATAGTCGCCATAGCCAGATTCCCAGCTGGTTGAGGCAAACCCATCGGGTGTGGCCATTTCGAGGTCAGTGGCGAGCAGGTAATTACAACAATGGGTCTCGCTATAGGCGGAGTCCACAAAGTGTTGTGCGAGAAAACGCTTGCCCATGAGACGGCCCTGCATGTCCACAAGACAAACCAGAACTGTATCAACTGTGCCAGCGGCGACAGCGGTTTTAAGAGCTTCAAAACTTAGCATTTTCGTATCCTTTGGGTGAGCAAGTGCGCCCCAGAACGGGGCGCACCGTATTTATTGACCTAACGGTATGGACGGCCAGCTTTGATCATATCTGCGTTGTATTGCTTGATGATATTGACAACCTTGGCTTTGGTCTCGCTTTCGGCAGCAATCTCATCCCAGAATTTAACGGCGGCATCTTCAACAACAGCCCATTCTTCGTCAGGGATTGTTGTCAGTTCCATTTTCGGACCGTTGACACGGAGCGCAGCTTCGCCACCCCAATACCACCACTGACGGTAATAGTGCGATTGGTCGGTACAAACTTTGAGCAGTTCTTGCAAGTGCTCAGGGAGCTCATTGTAGCGATCCATATTGGCAAAGAACGAACCCGCCCAAGCGCCGGAAATGTTGTTGGTGAGGAAATAGTTGGTCACGTCGGCCCAACCCACAGTGTAATCCTCGGTGATGCCGGACCATGCGATGCCGTCAAGCTCGCCCGTTTGCATCGCAACTTCGATGTCCTCCCAAGGAAGCGTTACGGGAATGACGCCGAATTGTGTGAGGAAACGACCCGCAGTTGGGAAGGTAAAGATGCGTTTGCCTTCGAGGTCTTTGAGCGAAGTGATAGGCTCTTTTGTTGCGAAGTGGCAGGGGTCCCATGCGCCAGCAGAGATGTGTTTTACGCCAACTTTGGAGTATTCTTCGTCCCAGATTTCGTTCAGGCCGTATTGGTTGAACAGAACTGGCACGTCGAGCGAGTAGCGACTTGCCATGGGGAAGTAGCCGCCGAATACAGTGACTTCGGTTGGGGACGCCATGGAGTCGTCGTCGGATTGAACCGCGTCAATTGTGCCTTTTTGCATCGCACGGAAAAGTTCGCCCGTTGGGACAAGTTGGTCCGCGTAGAACAGTTCGATTTCCATCTCGTCGCCAGCAATTTTATTGAAGCTGTTGATGGCCGGGGTGATCACATGCTCGGCCAATGCAGGGCCAGCATAAGTTTGCATCCGCCATTTGATTTTGCTTTGGGCGATAGCTGGGGCCGCGAGGGTTGCGCCAACTGCGCCAACCCCTGCGGTGGTGAGAAACTTGCGTCTTGTTGTCATGGTCGTCTCCTTGTTGAGGTTTTATAGGGTTTGCCCCATTCGGGGTCGTTGAAATTATTTGCCGTAAACGTAATTTGGAAGCCACAAAGCGATCTGTGGGAAAAGCATAATCAAGGTCAGCGCCAACAGCATCACCAACACAAACGGCAGGATTGAGCCGTAGATGTCCTTAAGGGTGATTTCCGGTGGAGCCATGGCCCGCATCAGGAACAGATTATAGCCAAAAGGCGGCGTCATATAAGCAATTTGTGTCGTGATTGTGTAAAGGACACCATACCAAATCAGGTCAAACCCAAGGACTTGCACCAAGGGCACATACAGGGGTGCCACAATCACAAGCATCGCAGTATCGTCAAGAAAAGTCCCCATAATAAGGAACGAAAGCTGCATCAGGATCAGGATCATCCAAGGATTTAAGCCAAGTTGATCGGTGAATAGACTGTCGATAGCCTTCACCGCGCCAAGTCCATCAAACACCGCGCCAAAGCCGAGTGCGGCGAGGATAATCCACATGAACATACAGGAGATCAGCAACGTGTTGCGCACGGAGTTCTCGAAAACTTCAGAGTTCATCCGCCCCTTAAGGACCGCCGCCAAAAAGGCCGTCATTGCGCCAATCGCAGAACTTTCCACAAGGCTTGTCCAGCCATTTACAAAGGGAACCATCATCGCAAAAAAGATGATGAGGGGGAGGAGGCCCGAGAACAGAAGGCGGTTCTTTTCTTTGAGAAAAACGTCCTTATAGAAAAGAGGTATGCTGCGGGTCACATAGGCGAGCCCACCAACTGCCAGCGCGAGCACAAGGATGGTTTTGGCCGTAACAGACTCTGCTTGCAGAAGGAAGGGGAGCATCAAAAAGGCGGCGATGATTACAAAATTGATCCGCAAAGGATGTTCCGAGACGCGGTCATATTCGGCCAAGTCTTCGGGCTTCATCGCGGGTCCAAGCTCTGGATTCAGTTTGCAGCGGATCACGATATAAAGAATGAACATAGCGGCCATCATCAAGCCCGGAACCACTCCGGCAAGCCATAGCTGCCCGACGGGTTGGCGCGCAATCATCGCATAAAGCACAAGCACGACCGAAGGCGGTACAAGAATTCCTAGCGAACTCCCCGCTTGAATAACCCCCGTCACCATCCTCTTGTCATACCCACGCCGCAGAAGTTCAGGTAGGGCAATCGTCGCCCCAATCGCCATCCCCGCCACCGAAAGGCCGTTCATAGCCGAAACCAAAACCATCAAGCCGATCGTGCCAATAGCGAGCCCGCCGTTTAGTGGCCCCATCCAAACGTGGAACATTTTATAGAGGTCGTCGGCAATTTTACTTTCCGACAGGACATAGCCCATGAAAATAAACATCGGTAACGTGAGTAGGGGGTACCATTTCATCAGCTTCATCGCGCTGGAGAATGGAATATCACTACCGCCAGTACCCCAAAGGGTTAGGGCGGCAACCGCCGCGACGCCGCCGATCGCGCCAAACACCCGTTGGCCGGTCATCATCATTAGCATCATGGTGGCAAACATGAAGATTGCGATCATTTCGTAGGACATTAGAGGCGTACTCCCTTGAGGGTCGCAATATCTTTGAGGAGTTCGGAAATCGCCTGCAAAAGCATCAAGAAAATCCCAATGCACATCGTGATTTTGATCGGCCACATGTACGGACGCCAAGCGGTTGGCGAGCGCTCGCCGCCGTATTTGAAGGAATAAGCGGTGCTGTCGTAGGCGCCATAAAGCAAGACACCGAGATAGAAGATGAGGAATAGCACCGTGAAAACGTCAAACCACGCTTTTTTCCGCGTCGACCACTCGCCATAAAACAAATCCATCCGCACATTCGCGCCCTCTTGGATCGAATAAGGACCGCCAAGCATGTAATAGGCGACCATGGCAAACTGCGCGATTTCTAGCGTCCAAAGCGAAGGATTGAAGGCGATTTTGGAGACAGACGACCACATGAGGATCGCGATCATTACGAAAATCCCATACATTGTTATGCGCCCAAGGCGACGATTGAAGCCGTCAACAATGCGGACATATACACGGATAAATGGGATCATTCTGTCGACTCCTGAGGGGTCGGAACACCAATGTCGTTAAGAGACTTCCTCAAAATCCGTAAAAGCATTTGCGCAATTTCCTGTCGTTGCTCTGGCGTCGCTAAAAGGTCGTTCCTGATTTCGAGCATAACATTCGCAATGCCATTTTCAACGCCATGAACTTTGAGCGTGTGGGTCACCCCGTGTTCTGGACCGTAGGGTTCGTTGCGCAGGGTCAAAAGGGTTGTTTCTTGGGGGGCGTTCTTGAGCATCGCGTCGGCAAGACGGCTGTCAGAATCGTGCAAAACACCTAATTCGACGGCGCGGGGGGTGCCGTGATAAATAGGGGTGAAACTGTGGACCGTTACGATGGCTTCAATGCCTGTTGCCATCATCTCAGTGAGGGCGGCGCAAAATGGTACGTAGTAGTTTTTTGTACGCGCAGCGCGCTGGGCCTCGGTCAGGGCAAGATTCCCAGGAACATCAAACTGTTCGCTTTTGGCGGGCATCGCATCGAGCGCTTCAGGTGGGCGGTTGCAATCGTAAACAAGCCGCGAAACACCTGAAGCAACGAGTGGGGCGTTGAGGCCAAGAGCCAACATCTGCGCAACGTCAAAAGCGCCCGGATCCCACGCTGCGTGACTTTCGCGCGCGACATCCGTCAGCCCCAAGCCGTCAAATTCCGTTGGAATAAACCGCGACGCGTGTTCGCAAACAATTGCGATGGGCGTCGCGCCTTCGCGGTTTACGAATACGGCCGGTTTCCCCTCGATGTCTTCTAGTCTTAACATTCACCCACCCAAATCAACGCTTCCAAAGATGGCGCTTTGAAAGTATTGTTTCAGAACGCATCACTCTGTCAACTCTTTTACGAAAGCATTTCCTTCACGAAAACGCATTCCCTTGGTATACGCATAAAAAAGGGGCCTATTTTGACCAGTACACCAGAGACTATATCCGATATTCTGCGTGCCAGCTTCGCAAACCTGACCCGCGCGGAACGCCAACTTGCGGATTCGCTCCTGCAAAACTATCCCATGTCAGGTCTTGGCTCGATCACGATGGTCGCTCACGACGCGGAGGTTTCGACGCCAACGGTCGTACGGATGGTACAGAAGCTTGGCTTCTCGGGGTTCCCTGAATTTCAACGTGCACTACGCGGCGAGTTGCAAGCGCAGATTTCTGACCCGATAGAAAAACACGATACATGGGCGGGGCGTGCGCCCACCGAGCATATTCTCAATCGTTTCACCGATGCGGTTATGGGAAATATCCGCCAGACCTTGGGGCAAATTGAAACGACGGGCTTTGACGAAGCTTGCGACCTTTTGGCGGATATGGATCGCGGAATCTATGTTGTGGGCGGTCGTATTACGCGCGCTTTGGCGGATTACTTTTTCCTCCACATGCAGGTTTTGCGTCCAAATGTGACCCATATTCAGTCAATATCCAATGCATGGCCGCACTACCTTCTTGAGGTCAAAGAAGGTGATGTCGTGGTGATTTTCGACGTGCGGCGCTATGAAAACTCGACGCTTAAACTCGCGGAACTTGCCGCCGAGAAGGGCGCGAAAATCATCTTGTTCACTGATCAATGGCAATCGCCGATCGAGAAGATTGCGACACATACATTTAGCTGTCGCATTATCGTGCCTTCTGCTTGGGACAGCTCTATTGTGCCTATGCTTTTGTTGGAAACGGTGGTGGCATCGGTACAGGAGCGCACGTGGGATACCACGCGGCCACGGATGGAAGCGCTCGAAGATATGTTCGACCGCACCCGATTTTTTCGGAAGTTTACCTAGGATCTAGAAGTCGACTTCGACGCCGGGAAGTTTAAGGACTTTGACCAACTCGCGCAGCTCTTGACGGGCCGCGACGTTAGAGATGTTCATCTGGCCTTTGACACCGATATCGCGCAGGTCGAGTAGCGTGAGGCCCTTGGGGAACAATTCGCGGAAAATGACCCGCTCGCCGAAACCGTTCGCAGTGCGAAAGCCAATGCGCTTGGAAAGGTCTTCCATCGCTTGGCCCATTTTTATCTTGTTATGCATGTTTTGCGCGGCAAGACGGTTACGCACAACGATCCAATCAATCGGCGGCAGACCAGCTTGAGCACGCAGTTGCCGCGCGTTCCACACCATTTCCGAATAAACCGACGGTCCGAGGATTTTGTTTGTTTCGGGGTCCACACGGGCCAAAAGATCGAAATCCACAAAGCTATCGTTGAGCGGGCTAACCAATGTGTCGGCAAGCGAGTGCGCAACTTGGGACAGGCGCGTATGGCTTCCCGGACAGTCAATAAGAATAAAATCGCAGGTTGGCTCCAAGGTCGCGACGGCCGCTGACAGGCGGTGGTCATAGATATTTTCACCGGGTTCGAGAGCGGTGGAGTCGATTTCGGGAAGGTCTTGGTAATCAGGGCAGGCGAGCGTGAGATCATGCTTTTCTGCATAGGCTTTGCGGTTTTCGATATACCGACCAAAACTTTTTTGACGCAAATCCAGATCAAGCGCCCCAACCGAATGCCCCATGCGAACCAGCGCCGTTGCCAGATGCATCGAAGTTGTCGATTTGCCTGAACCGCCTTTTTCATTCCCCACAACGATAATATGCGCCAAATCTTTTCCCCTTCAAAGTCCTGCCAGTAGCCCCAGCTAATGGGGACACTATATGTTGTGATTTTCCTTATGGGAAGCCATCGCAGGCGGCAAGAGAATATGAAAGATTGTCGGCATTGGATTGGAATTATGCTCGCCAGAATTCGCTGTAGGCGTATAGTTCCTTCACGAGTATTTTACGGGAGAGAATTATGACGGAAAGTAATGATATGACAGGTTTGGCGCGCACCGCATTGGATCATTTGAAACAAGGGGAACTTGCTTTGGGTTCGCATTGGGAAGCTGCGCATGAAATCTGTCAGGCCTATGAGGACGTCCAGATAATGAACCGCATTCATGCTTTGTGTCACCGCATAGAGGGCGACATCCCAAATGCGGGATATTGGGATCGTATGGGCGGGCAGGAAACTCCGACAGGAACTTTAACCGACGAGTGGAACGGTCTTAACCAATCTCTTGCAGAAGCATAGGCCGTCAGAAATGCGCACAAAAAAACCCGACTGCAAAACAGCCGGGTTTTTTGATAAATATCGTGGACAGCTTAGAAGCCAAGACCAGCGTATTTGTTTTTGAACTTGGAAACACGTCCGCCAGCATCCAAAAGACGCGAGCTGCCGCCATTCCATGCGGGGTGCACGGAGGGATCGATTTCCAAGGAAAGCTGGTCGCCCTCTTTGCCGTATGTCGAACGCATAGGAACGATTGTACCGTCTGTCATCTTGACGTTGATGAAGTGGTAGTCGGGGTGAATATCTTTTTTCATGGCCCTTTTCCTTACGCTTCTTTTTTGGGTTTATAGTTTGTAACTTCGGCGATACGTGCGGATTTACCACGACGTTCACGCAGATAGTACAATTTGGCGCGACGGACTTTACCGCGGCGAACCACGGTGATGCTGTCGATGTTTGTGGAGTGCAGTGGGAATACGCGCTCTACACCTTCACCAAAAGAAATTTTGCGAACTGTGAACGAACCAGCAATGCCGGAACCGTTTTTACGGGCGATACAAACGCCTTCGTAGTTCTGTACACGAGAGCGCGTGCCCTCGGTTACCTTGTAACCAACGCGGATAGTGTCACCCGCTTTGAAATCTGGAATGTCTTTTGCAAGGTTTGCGACTTGCTCAGCTTCCAATTGTGCAATCAGGTTCATCTGATTTACTCCATAAATGCTCGCGGTTTTTTCCACGAAGTTTGTGCGGTCTAAGTGCTCTTGGTCATTCACCGGGTCCCGAAAAATCAGCCCGCCAGAGATAAGATCGTCATTCCTTTGAGAGGTAGCCCACAAGCGGTTGATGCACATAACACCCAAACAGAAGAATGTTTGGTTTGACGCGCCCCGCGTTAGGGATAGCCCTTAGTACCTGAAACAAGAACCCAAACAGAATCATCCACCCAGTTTTCTCATCTCAAGTCTGCGCGGTATAGGCGCAAAAAGGCCTAGGGGCAAGCCCCAAGCGACCACAAAGTTGCCTGCGAAGACCTAAGGAAAGCCCCGTTAAATAAGGGACAAAATTGCCATGCAGCACAGGATGACGATCATTGCCCAGCTAAAGACATAAACCCCTGTTCGGATGCCTTGCGTCGGCTTTCCCACGTTTCTCAAGTAGATCAGCGCGTAAACGATGCGTCCCAAAAGGAAGAGGACCATCAATAGATTGACCCACCAACTTGGGGCGCCAACGAGTATGCATGAAAACAACGCAATCGCCGCGGCGGCCAAGTTCTCCACGCCGTTTTGGTGCGAACGATCTAGGCGATACAACGCGGTCTCATAGTCGGCTTTGGGTGAACTTCCGGGGGTGATCGCGGCCGATGCCTTGGCGGCCCCCACCATTGCGCCTTGAACCAAAACAATTAAAACAAACACGAGGAGCGATAGTATCGCGGTCGAATAGGCGGCTACAAATTCCATTTGAGTTCTCCCTAAATGAGTTTCTGTGTTTCAATAGGGGAAGGAAAGCCTAGGTATGTCAAGGTCTTCCACGCTTAGGGCGCCCGTCATTTAGGCCGTTTCTGGTAGGCTTCCCATAGGTCTGGACGCCGATCTCGCGTGATTTTTTCTGACTGCTCGTGGCGCCATTTTTCAACTTTCGCGTGGTTGCCTGAGGTGAGGACCGCTGGGATTTCATGGCCTTCCCAAATCGCAGGACGCGTGTATTGTGCGTGTTCTAGTAGGCCGTTTGAAAAGCTCTCTTCTTCGGTCGACACGTGATTTCCAAGGACATCCGGCAGCAACCGCACCGTGGCGTCAATCATGGCTTGGGCGGCAATTTCACCACCGGTTAAAACGAAATCCCCAAGGCTCACCTCTTCGATTTCATAATGCTCCAAAACACGTTCATCCACGCCCTCAAACCGTCCACACAGGATGGTCATTCCCTCGGCTTGTGCGAACTTCTGGGCCATCGCTTGCGTAAGCGGTTTGCCCCGTGGTGACATATAAATAACAGGCCAGCGCGCGCGATCCTTTGGTGCGCCGTGTGTCGCATGTTCTAGCGCTTTGCCAACCACATCGGCCCGCAATACCATCCCCGCACCCCCTCCTGACGGCGTGTCATCGACGTTTTTGTGCCGTCCGTCGCCATAGCTACGCAAGTCGATGGTCTCCAGCGCCCAAAGCCCCTCCTTTAAGGCCTTCCCCGTCAAAGATGCACCCAATATCCCCGGAAAAACTTCCGGAAAAAGCGTGACGATCTTGGCGGTCCACGCACCCTTTAGGCGGGGGGTGTCCGTCATCAATTCGCGTGGTTTCAGGGACGTGCTTATAGACAAACGGCCGTGGGACTTTGTGGCGAGGGCTCTTTTCATTGGTGGGATTGTCATGAAATATCTCTTGTTTTTAGCGTGTTGCCTGTGTTTTCGCGCCGTGCAGGTGAAAGTTTTGCACGGAGACTGTCCTGCATCCAGAGCAAATCAAGGAGTGCTTTTGCGGGGCCGCGATGGCAGCGTCGGACAATTGGTCGCGACTGCAATAGAATATTTGGTCCCCAAACAGGGCTGAGATTCGCTCAAAATAGGCCAGAAGCGACGTGGCTCCAGTTTTGTAAAACCCTGCGTGAATGATGATCCTAGTCGTCATCAGGAAACACGCCCTCGGGCGGGTCAACAATCAAGCGGCCAGACGCCAGATCGACGGTCGGAACCACCGCATGTGTAAAGGGCATAAGGACGGTGGCCTTCAGATTTGGGCCCGCAATTTCAAGAATGTCGCTGGCGCCGTGGTTGACAACCTTCTGGACTTTACCAAGGAGGGCTCCGCCGGTATCCAAAACATCTAACCCAATGAGATCACTGTGATAAAACTCATCATCCGGCAAGCTTGGAAGAACGTCACGATCTACATAAAGCAGTGTGTTTGTGAGCGCATCAGCCTGTTCTTTGGTGAAGATACCCTCGACGCGGGCGGAAAATCCGTTCTTTACAGCGCGGGTTATGCCAACAATATATTCGATCTCGCCATCTTCAGAAGAGAGCAAGCCATAAGTCTCGATGGCGGCGGGATCCGCGCAATAACTCTTGAGGCGCACTTCGCCCTGAACGCCGTAGGAACCCGCAAAGGCACCCACACAAATTTTGTCTTTGGACACTGCGGTCTCCTAACGGGTTTCGACGGTCAAATGGGGAGCTCTTTGTTCCCATCCAGCGCGTTCAAGTTCGGGGCTATCCATATCATCTTCGGGCCAACCCATGCACAGAAAAGCGACGAGTCGCCAGTCTTTTGGCACGTCTAGTTCGGCGCAAAGTTTTGGGGCGTCAAGGATGGATACCCAACCTACGCCAAGACCATGCGCGCGGGCAAGAAGCCACATTTGCGTAACGGCCGAAACAACCGAATATCGGCGCATTTCCGGCATGGTTTGTGCGCCCAGACCTGCGCCTTTTTCGGTGCTCTCGTCGCAGAAAATAGCCAGTTGAACAGGGGCGTCTTTCATGCCGGAAAGTTTGAGGTTTGCATAGAGTTTTGCGCGGTCACCGACCTGACCCTCAAGGGCTTTTTTGTTTTCAATTTCAAAGTTTTGCAAAGCGGCAGCGCGGGCTTGGGCGCTGTGTACTTTTATGATCCGCCAAGGTTCGGACAATCCCACCGAGGGGGCGAGCGAAAAGCTGGCGAGGCAGAGGTCGACTAACGCGGGATCGACGGGGTCTGTGCGGAAGCGGCGCACATCGCGCCGCCACCGAAAAAGTTGGCCCAAGTCTTGCCGAAACTCGTCTGAAAACTCGGGCATGATTTGGACCTAACTATTTGATTACTCGGCAGATACTTCTTCTGCTGGTGCAGCGGCAGCTTCGGCTGCTGTTACTGCTTTAGCGGCTTTTTCTTCGGCGCGTTCTGTGGCTTTTTTGCCTGGGATTGCGCGCTTAGGGTTGCTGCGTGTTTTTGCTTCAAGAACGCCAGCGGCTTCGAGGAAACGTGCTACGCGGTCAGAAGGTTGCGCGCCTTGGTCAAGCCAATGTTTTACGCGCTCAAGGTCGAGCTGTACGCGCTCTTCGCTGTCTTTTGCGAGAAGGGGGTTATATGTGCCCAATTTCTCGATGAAGCGGCCATCGCGTGGCATACGGCTGTCTGCTGCGACAACACGGTAGAAAGGGCGTTTTTTGCTGCCGCCACGGGCAAGGCGAATTTTCATAGCCATAGTAGTAGTCTCCTAAGTTTTATTTGTTTCCAGCATCTTATGTCTGGGGTTGTTTGATTATTCAGTATGTTTTTTGTGATGTTGAATCACTTCTTGAATGATGAAATTCAAGAAATTCTTAGCGAATTCGGGGTCCAGACCTGCTTCTTTTGCGAGATCTTCGAGGCGGGCAATTTGCGCCGCTTCACGGGTAGGATCGGAGGGCGGGAGCGCGTGTTCGGCCTTGAGGGCGCCCACGGCTTGGGTGTGTTTAAACCGCTCGCCCAGAGTATAAACAAGGATGGCATCGAGGCGGTCGATGCTCTCGCGATGCGACTTTAGAACCTCGGCGGCGCGGGTGATATTATCGGTCATTTGACCCCCCAAAACAGCGATGAGTTTGCCATATGAATTGCATATGTTTTGCATATGATTTTTTTCACGCGTAGGCCTCCACAGAACCGTCGGTGTCGTCGACGGCAGCCAACGGATAACGAAAGACCAAACAGGTTTCGTTTTGGGGCTTTGTTGCTTTGTTGTCGATACGCGCGCCGAGCTTGGCGGCGAGTAGAATGGAGCGTCCGTTTTCGGGGTCGATGTAGCTGACCAGCGAGGTCAGGGGAAGGTTGGCAACGGCCCAATTGCGCACGGCGATCGCGGCTTCGGCGGCATAGCCTTTGCGGCTGTGGCCCTCAAATAACATCCAGCCCAATTCGACTTCGGGGAAATGCTTGGGTTGGTTCACGGAGATTTGGCCGATCATCGTGCCATCGGGCAGGGTGATGGCCCAGCCGCCCATGCCCAAAAGCTCCCACGCGCCGACGTCGGCGGCGAAGCCTTGCCACAGACGGGCATCGGAAATCGGCGCCCCAACGAACTTTGCGCGGTCCGTGTCAAAAAACGCGCGCAACGGTTCGAAGTCTGCGAGGATATGTCCCCGCAAAACGAGCCGTTTGGTTTTTATGACGGGCGCCTTGTTCATTTACTTCTTTTTCCCAAAACCAGAGAGGCCCATGGGCAAGCCGCCCGGTGCGCCAAGACCCGGAAGTTTGCCGCCCATTTGCTTGGCCGCCGCTTCCAGCGCTTTTGGATCCATTTGACCCATGGCTTGCGAGGGGTCCATGCCCTCGGGCATACCGCCTTTGCCAAACATGCCTTTCATCGCCTGTTTGAGCATGCCGCCCTTGCCCATCTTCTTCATCATGTCGCCCATTTGGCGCTGCATTTTGAGAAGTTTGTTCAAGTCGGAGACTTCAAGACCCGCACCCTTGGCGATGCGCTTTTTGCGCGACGCTTGCAGGAGGGCAGGGTTGGCGCGCTCTTTTTTGGTCATCGATTGGATCAGCGCGATTTGCCGCGTGAGGACTTTGTCGTCCATACCAGCGCCTTGTGCCTGTTTGGCCATTTTGCCCATGCCCGGCATCATCCCCATGATACCTTCCATGCCACCCATCTTAATCATTTGCTCAAGTTGGGATTTGAGATCGTTCATGTTGAATTGGCCCTTTTGGAACCGTTTCATCATGCGTTCGGCCTGTGCGGCCTCGATGGTTTCTTGGGCTTTTTCAACGAGGGCGACGATATCGCCCATCCCCAAAATGCGGCCCGCGATACGGTCAGGCTCGAAGGTATCGAGCGCGTCCATTTTCTCGCCGAGGCCGACAAAGCGGATCGGTTTGCCCGTGACGGCCCGCATAGAGAGAGCAGCACCACCGCGACCGTCGCCGTCCATACGGGTGAGGACCACGCCGGTAATGCCGACTTTGGCGTCGAATTCTTCGGCCACTTCGACCGCGACTTGGCCTGTGAGGCCGTCAACGACGAGGAGGGTTTCGCGCGGGTTGACCGCGTTGCGCACGTCTTCGACTTCTTGCATCAAGGTTTCGTCGATGTGCAAGCGGCCCGCGGTATCGAGCATATAGACGTCGTAGCCGCCAAGGGTGGCTTGTTGTTTGGCGCGTTTGGCGATTTGAACAGCGGATTCGCCGGCCACGATGGGCAGGGTATCAACGCCAATTTGGGTGCCAAGGATCGCAAGCTGTTGTTGCGCCGCAGGACGGTAAATATCGAGCGAGGCCATCAGCACGCGTTTGCCGTTTTTCTCGGTCAGGCGTTTTGCGAGTTTACCGGTGGTGGTGGTCTTACCGGAGCCTTGCAGACCGACCATCAGGATCGGGGCAGGGGCGTTATCAATTTTGAGCGCACCCGGATCGCCTTCGCCCGTGAGGACATGAACGAGTTCGTCGTGGACGATTTTGACGACTTGCTGACCGGGGGTGATGGATTTGGTAACCGCTTGGCCAGTGGCTTTGTCTTGGATAGCCTTAACGAAATCGCGGGCAACGGGCAGGGAAACGTCGGCCTCAAGCAGGGCGACGCGCACTTCGCGCAGAGCTGTTTTGACGTCATCCTCAGAGAGGGCGCCTTGTTTTGTGAGCCGATCAAAGACGCCACCAAGACGTTCAGATAGGTTTTCAAACATTATCGCGGCTCCTTCGCCATTACCATTTGCCCATAAGATATGCTGGGCGCGACCAATTGTAAGGTAGCGAACTACCAAACCACAACGACACCCGTGGGCGCAACGCGCTGACGGATGGCGATCCCTACTAAAGCGGGGACCGAAGGCGTGGAACCCTCGGGATATGGTGCGCGTTTATGGGGTCAGGGGAAGAGAGTCAAGAGAGGGAAGGCCCCCGTGGTTGGGGCCCTCCGGATTTTTGCTTAAGCGGCGATTTTGGTCAATTCGGTTTTTGCCGTGGTGATGGCGGCCTCGGTGCCACCAGACGCGCCAACCAAGGTCACGTTGGTAATGCCGATGAAGTTAAAGACTTGGCGCGCGTGGGCCGAGAAGAAATCAACGGGGGAGCCAAGAGCCACGCCGCCCGAAGAGACAATGATCGTGACGGGTTTGTCGTCGAGCAGGCCAACGGGGCCAGTTTCGGTATATTTGAACGTGACGCCAGCGCGCGCGATTTGGTCGACCCATGCTTTGAACGCCGCAGGGGCGGAGAAGTTATAGAGTGGGGTGGTCAGGACGATTTCATCGGCGGCAATCAGTTCCGCGACCAGTTCGTCGGACAATGCGAGCGTTGCTTTTTGCGCGGTGGTGCGGGCTTCTGGCGGGGTGAAGGTGGCACCGACCCATGTTTCGTTGATCTGTGGGATGCCTTGGGCAAGGTCACGGGTTGTGACGGTTGCGTTTGGTTTTTGGGCGATAAAGTCGTCGCCAAGGTCGCGAGAGACTGAACCTTGGTAACGGGCAGAGGCGTCAATGCGCAGAATGTTATGGGTCATTTCAGGAGCCTTTCAGGCGGAAGTGTTTCTGTTGACCCAACATTTATGCATTGCGGGAATGAACACAACTCGCATATATCAACACTAAATGTGTGAATACGCACGGATTGACGGAGAGGGTATTATGTCCAGCTGGGATGAGATTAGAACGGCCTATCATGTCGCGCGTGTTGGGACGGTGAGCGGGGCCGCCGAGGTCTTGGGAGTGCACCATGCAACGGTCATTCGCCATATTGATGCGCTGGAAGAGAGCCTGCAAACCAAGCTGTTCCAACGCCATGCGCGTGGCTATACGCCGACCGAAGCGGGGCAGGAACTGCTGCGGGTGGCACGTATCACTGACGATCAGTTCACCCAGATGACAGGGCGCATTCGGGGGCAGGGCGAAGAGGTGAGCGGCGAGTTGGTCATCACCAGTCTGCCCTCAATGGCGCGGTATTTGGCGCCGGTCTTGGCGGAGTTCCAACGTTTGCATCCCAGTGTTATTGTGCGGTTTCTGACGGGCGAGCGGCTGTTTCGGCTTGAATACGGCGAGGCACATGTGGCGATCCGCACGGGAAATCCACCCCAAGAGGCGGACAATGTGGTGCAGAAATTCCGTCCGACACTGATCGGGTTGTATGCGCATAAAAGCTATGTTGCACGCAATGGTCAGTTGCAGGGCGAAGGTGATCTGCCCAACCATATTTTCGTTGGCGTCGATACCGCACACGCCCGCGCACCCTTTTTCAGCTGGCTAGATCAGCGTGTTTCGCGCGATCGGATCCGGTTTCGCTTTAATAACGCGGATGATGGGACGGCGGCGATCGAGGCGGGGGCTGGCTTGGGGTTTATGACCGAGAGCATGGCCAAAAAGAATCCGGATTTGATCGAGCAATTGCCGCCGCGCGACGAATGGGCCGCGCCCAATTGGATCGTGACCCATGTGGATCTACATCGTACGCCCAAGGTGCAAGCTTTTCTGACGTTCCTTAAGCAAGCGATGAAAGATTTGCCGGATGAGTGAGGCGACTCTCGGGGGGGAAGGCCTTCACATACGGCGACGCGAAATGGCGGGTCACGCGGCGATGCTGTTGTTTTCTGTTATCGTTGCGGGGTCGTTTAGCTTGGGGGGGATGGTGGCGAATGATATCGCGCCTGCTGCCCTGAACTTGCTGAGGTTTTGGATCGCGGCGCTGGTGTTGCTCGTGGTAATTCTATGGTTTGAACCCGCGCCATTGCGGGCGCTAAAGGCGGCGGCCAAGGCTCCGTGGCGCTATGCGGTCACGGGCGGGTTAATCGGCTCTTATATGATACTGATGTTTGAGGGGTTAAAAACGGCCCCTCCCATTTCGACGGCGGCGGTGTTTACGCTCACACCGCTTATTACGGCGGGGTTCGCGTTTTTGGTATTACGCCAAGTGCTGCCGATGCGGGTGTTTTGGGTGCTGATCCTTGGCGGGATTGGCGCGCTTTGGGTGGTGTTTCGGGCAGATGTGGGCGCGTTGATGCGGTTTGAGGTGGCGCGCGGCGAGCTGGTCTTTTTCATCGGAGCTTGCGCCCATGCTCTCTATATACCGCTGCTGCGCAAATTTAACCGTGGTGAGAGCGGCGTTGTTTTTGTGATGTATGCCCTTGTTGCGGGGAGCTTGCTGATGCTGGTTGTCGGCGGGCGCGAGATTTTTGCGACGGATTGGGCACAGCTGCCGCCACTTGTTTGGTTTACGATTTTTTACACGGCGGTTTTTGCGACGGCGGGAAGTCTGAGCCTGATCCATTTTGGCTCGATGCGCCTGTCGGGGGCCAAGGTGATGGCCTATACCTATCTTGTGCCAAGTTGGGTGATCTTGCTGGAAATCTTGCTCGGACATGGCGCGCCAAGTGGGGCGAGTTTGGTCGGGGTTGCTCTGACGGTGGGGGCGCTGCTGCTCTTGCTCCGGCAGGATTAAGCCAGTTTGTTTTCCGCGAGGAAACTTTCGAACGCGTCCAAATTGATCGCCTCAAATTGGCCAAAGCTTTGCATCCAGACCGAGGCCTCTTTGAGGGCGTCAGGCTCGAGTTTGCACCATTTCACTCGTCCGCGCTTTTCCTGAGAGATCAGCCCCGCGCGGGACAGGATGGCGAGATGTTTGGAAATCGCCGCCAGCGACATCTCGAAGGGTTCGGCCACATCGGTCACGGCCATATCGTCCTCAAGCAACATCGCAAGGATGACGCGGCGGGTTGGATCGGAGAGGGCGGAAAAGGCGAGGTCGAGAGCTGCTGTCATAGCGTAGAGATAGCGTGGGTTGTATGAAACCTCAACCTTTTGGTTAAGCGTTTGACGCCTAATAGGAAGGCCGATTGCGCGAAACACGGGGCGCGGGATGTTCGTCAACCGAATGGTTGAATATCGAAATCCTGTGGAAATGGTCCCGGTTTCAAGGGGGACGCGGCACGGCGAATCTTGGGTGATGTAAATTATCGTTATGTTTCAGATGGTTGCGCGGAAAATTTTCTTAAAAATGCTGCATTGACTCGGAGGGGGAGTGTTTCTAGGTTGCCGCGAAGACTTAGGGGCCAGTTTGATGACTGATATGCAGGATCCAAACAAGCTGAAGGCGTTGGACGACAAAATCGCCCGGCTCAAAAAGAGCCACGCGCCGGAACCTAAGAAAGACGAGCACTATTCCTTAGCCAATCATGCATGGCGGATGGTGATCGAGTTGGTGGCCGGTCTTGGGATCGGCTTTGGCATCGGATACGGGTTGGATGTTCTGTTTGGGACGCTGCCGATATTCTTGGTGCTGTTTACATTTCTGGGGTTTGCCGCGGGGGTCAAGACGATGATCAAAACGGCGAGCGAACTTCAGTCCGAACAAATTGCCGCACAAGCGGCGAAGGAAAACGAGGCGGCCAAGGCTGCTGAAACGACGAAGGACTAAACATGGCGGAACAAGCCCCAAAAACAGGCTCCTCTAACGGGAAATTTGCTTTGTACGGCGCACTTGCGCTGATGGTTCTGGCGATTCTTTTCTTGCAACCAGAAGTAAGAGAATTGGCAATCCACCCGATGGACCAGTTTAACATCCTACCGTTGTTTGGCGGTCATGGGGGCGAACTTCACTGGTACACGCCGACAAACGCGACGCTTTGGATGATGATTACCGTTGCGGTGATCGTTCTTCTGCTGGTGTTTGGCTCAAGTGGTCGTGCCGTGGTGCCATCGCGCACCCAAAGCATCGGCGAGATGATTTACGGTTTCGTTTATAAAATGGTCGAAGACGTTGCGGGCAAGGATGCACTGAAATTCTTTCCTTACATCATGACATTGTTCCTGTTTATCATGGTGTCCAATGTCATGGGTTTGATCCCGTTGTCCTTTACTTCAACATCGCATATCGCGGTCACAGCGATCCTCGCACTGCTGGTGTTCTTTACGGTGACCATCGTTGGTTTCGTGAAGCACGGGTTTGGCTTTTTGGGTCTGTTCTGGGTCGCTTCTGCGCCACTGGCATTACGTCCAGTCCTCGCCATCATCGAGATTATCTCTTACTTCGTGCGCCCCGTTTCCCACTCCATTCGTTTGGCGGGTAACGTCATGGCGGGCCACGCCGTTATCAAAGTTTTCGCAGGGTTTGCCGGCGCGCTGGGCGTATTTGCCTTTATGCCGATCCTTGCCATCACGGCAGTTTATGCCCTCGAAGTTCTCGTGGCCTTCATTCAGGCCTACGTTTTCACCATTCTGACTTGCGTGTACTTGAAAGACGCGCTGCATCCGTCGCACTAAGCGGATCAAGTTTGAACTCTCTCACCTCAATTTAATAGATACCCACCGTAAGGAGAAATATCATGGAAGTACTCGCAGCAGCAGCACTTGGCAAATTCATCGGCGCAGGCCTCGCAGCAATCGGTTCCGGCGCAGCCGCTATCGGTGTTGGCCACGTCGCAGGCAACTTCCTTGCCGGCGCACTTCGCAACCCATCCGCAGCCGCAGGTCAAACTGCGACTCTCTTCATCGGCATCGCGTTTGCTGAGGCTCTTGGGATCTTCTCGTTCCTCGTAGCTCTCTTGCTTATGTTTGCTGTTTAAGTCTCACGGACCATCCTTACGTGCGGGGGGGCGCTTTGGCGCTCTCTCGTTGTAAACAAGGTTCCTGGAGGACGACATGGCAAATGACGCACAAAGCGGCACAACCGAAGCCGCACACGAAATAGCGAAACTCGCGAAAGAGCACGCCATTGGAGAGGCCGCACACGTGCCTGAATCCGCTGGTATGCCGCAACTCGATTTTTCGACGTTCCCAAACCAGATTTTCTGGCTGGCCGTCACACTGGTTGTGATCTACCTCGTTTTGACAAAGGTTGCCTTGCCTCGCATCGCAACAGTTTTGGCCGAACGTCAGGGCACAATCACCGGTGACATCGCCGCAGCAGAAGAGCTCAAAGCCAAAGCACATGAAGCGGAAGAAGCCTATCTTAAGGCCCTTGCCAACGCCCGTGCCGAAGCAGCGCGCATCGCCGCCGAGACAAAAGCCGAAGTTCAGGTTGATCTGGATCTCGCGATTGCCAAAGCGGATGCTGAGATCGCGGTCCAAACCGCCGAAAGCGCAAAGGCCATTGCGGCCATTCGTGACGGCGCAAAAGACAGCGTGATTACGGTTGCTAAAGATACGGCAAAAGAGATCGTTTCGGCCTTTGGCACCAAAGCCGATGCTGCAACACTCAAAGCTGCGGTTACCGCACGGATGAAAGGGTAATACGATGAAACATCTCGCTTTCCTCCTTGCTTTCACAGCAACGCCTGCTCTGGCTGCATCTGGTCCGTTTTTCTCTCTGGCCAACACAAACTTCGTTGTCCTGCTGGCCTTTATCCTTTTCATCGCGGTTTTGTTGAAGTTCAACGTTCCCGCCATGTTGACGGGCCAGTTGGATGCACGCGCCGAAGGGATCAAAAAGGATCTCGACGAAGCTCGTGCCCTACGCGACGAAGCCCGCGGCCTTTTGGCGGATTACGAACGCAAGCAAAAAGAAGTCCAAACGCAAGCTGACGGTATTGTTGCTGCGGCCAAAGAAGAGGCACGTGTTGTCGCTGAAGTGGCTAAAGCGGACCTGCAGACTTCGATTGAACGTCGTATTGCTGGTGCAAAAGATCAAATCGCTTCGGCCCAAGCCGCAGCCATCAGAGAAGTGCGCGACACAGCCATTACGGTTGCGATTGGCGCGGCCCGTGATGTTATCGCGGCAAACACCTCTGCGGCGGACGGTAACAAGCTGATTGAAGATGCGATCAAAGAAGTTGGCGCAAAACTGCACTAATTTCGAACGCTGAAGACTTTATAAGAACCCGGTCCCTGTGGCCGGGTTTTTTGTTTTAAAGCCGCTATTCTTTGCCGTAATAGCCATCGTAACGATAGCCGGTGTGTTTGCTTTCATCGTGGTTCAAAAGCGTGACGACGGGGGTGTCGGGGCGCAAGCTCGCGGTGAGTTGGCCAAAGGCCGCACGCAGGTCGCGCTGTTCGGTCACGCCAAACCGCACACAATCTACCACCACATCCGCATGGGGCGCGATATAGCGCGCGTCCACCACAGGCAGCAGCGGGGATGTGTCTAGAATGATGATATCCATCGCCATTTTGGCGGTTTCCAGCAGGTTTTTAAACGTGTCGGACTGAAGAAGCTGGTCGGTTGGCACATCAGCGCGGTCCCGACCCAAAATCACACCAAGGTTGGATTTCGGGTCGGATGTGTAAAACTCAGAGCCATCCGCGACGGTCCTGTCGCCGCTGAGAAACTCCTGCAAACTGGTGTCAGGTTTAAGGTCAAGGTATATATGCTGGGAGGGCTTGCGCAGATCGGCGTCAATCAACAGGGTCGATTTTCCCGCAGCGGCGTAAGTGCGGGCGAGGCCAAGGGCGACCGTGCTTTTGCCTTCAGCGGGAATGGAGGAGGTAACCATAATAACGGTGCATGTAGGCGGCGTTTGCGGGGCGGTCTGGGCGCGCAAACTCTGGTCGATTGCGCTGCGCAGAAGACGCAGAGATTCGGCATAAACCGAAAGCGGCGCATCAAGGACGTAATCGGCGATAGAGCTTTGATCCGGCGCGAGATCCATGCGCGGAACGGCGGTCGCAACGGGCACGGGTAGGACATTGGCGAGTTGGGTCGTGGAGGAAATGCCGCCAACGTAATACTCGCTGAGAAAGGCCAATCCAACACCAAGCACCAGCGCAATTATCACCGCCAGCACAAGGATCAGGTTCTTGTTAGGAAAACTCGCGCGTGAGGGCGCAAGGGCGGCGGACACGATGCGGGTATCGGCCACATGTACCAGCGCTTGGGCCTGTAGCTCAGCGGCGCGTGACAGGAGGGTTGTATAATGGCGCTGCGCGATGTCGGCCTCTTGTTGCAGCTGATAAATTTGGGCGAGGGTGGTGGGCGACAGATCGCCCGACAGAACGGTGGTGCGCAGAGTTCTGCGTTGATCCCGTTGCACCATTTCCAACTGTGTGGCGTCGAGTCTGAGGTCGGAAACCGCCATGGATGTGCGGGTTTCAAGGTTTTTCTCAAGGGCGGTGAGCCGTCCCCGCAGCTCGATTGCATCAGGGGTGCTGGCATCGGTTTGGCCCAATTTTTGCGAAAGGTCAGCCCGTTGTTGCGTGAGGTCTTTGAGGGCCTCGTCGCCCAAAGTCTGGGCCAACGTGTTCCAATCGCGCACCTCAAATGCCGCCTGCGCCTGAGTGACGCGCACCTCGGCCTCAAGGTGAAAAGCGTTGGTCTCCTGCAATTGCGCGCGCAAAGAGTGGAGGGAGGCGTTGCCGCTCTCTTGGGTAAGACGAAAAAGATTTGCGTCGATATAGCGGTCAAACGCGCCCTCGGTTTGCGCCAAAACATCGCGGGCCGAGGCAATTTGTCCCTGTAGAATATCGCGGGCGGCGAGGGTTGCGTTTACCTTGGATTGCACTTGGAGGTTGATATAGGTTTGCGAAAGGGAATTAGCCAATTCGGCGGCGTGGTGGCGATCTTGAGAGGTGGCGGTGACAGAAATTAGGTAGGTTTGCCCCATGCGACGGATCGTCGTGGATCTATCGAATTTCTCCAGAACACGGTTCACCAAATCCGGCCCCGTTGGCGGCTTGTTGGCGGCAATTCCGAGAAGTGTTTTGGCGCGCTCAGTTAAGCCCAACTGGAACTTATAGAGAGGATGATCCACGAGTTGGGAACGCTCGATCGTCGCAAGCGCAACTGTATTTGACTTGAGGATCAGGACTTCGCTTTCGATGCGCGCATTGTCTCTGGAACCCGGGGAGGCATAGCTTTCGTTGGGCGCGAGCAGGTTTTTCTGGTCGGTGTCCACAAACAGCCACGCGGTCGCCGAGTACAGTGGGGTGACGTAAAAAAGGTAGATCAAGGCCGCGCCAAGGACGAGCGCCATCGACAGGCCAATCAGGCGGATTTTTCGGCGCAAGAGGTTCCAAATTTCGCGAAGGTCAAAGGCGCTGGCGGATCCAGATTTCATGTTTGCATCTTTCCGTGTGGTCAGTGTCTCAAAATGGTTCGTGGTTAACCTTGATTAATATTCCTTAATTTACGGTTAAGTGATGCTGCGATTTTTGCGCGGTTGGACCGCGGCGAGGCCCATTGCGAAAACTGCGGTAAAAACAAACGCGTTTGCCTGCATTTCAAGGCTGAAATCGACCAAGGAGTGCGTGCCTGCGAGGACAAGGATGGCGAGGGCGGATGTGGCGATTGGATCCTGCGGGTTTGGCGCGCGCACCAACTTTCTGCCCCCCCAAAGGAGAGCCAGAAGTGGGAGGGAACCAAAGATAACTCCGCTTTGAATCCAAAGCGTTAGGTATGAATTATGCGCGTATTCCCAGACCACATCCCTCGCAAGGGGCGGGGCGTGTTGAAGGGCGAAACTTTGGGGGAAGGAGTCCAGACCAAAGCCGGTGAATGGGCGGATTTTTAGGAGCTTGAAGGATTGCGCCCAAAGTTCGCGGCGACCTTCGGAATCGATAAGGGAAAAAAATGCGCGTTCGGCGAGATTTTCGGCGAAAAGAAGGATGAGGGGGAGTAAAACAACGGCAAAAATGAACCAAGTTTTGGCAGGCTTCATTCGGTAAATAACGACGGACGTGCCGAGGGCCGTGGCAAAAACGCCCATGCGCGATTGGGTCGATACGAGGGCGATGGCGATGAGGGCGAGGCACATCCAAAGGAGGGCTGTTTCGAGGCGGATTGTGGTGGTTGTAGAGGGGAGCTTGTTGGTGCGATCTAGGATCATAGCAAGGCCAAGGCAAAGACCCATTCCGAGGAAAGTGGCGAAGGAATTCCGATTGATAAACGTACCTGTTGCTGACCCCAAATAGGCCGTTTTTTCACCGACCAAAGTGACATCTCCCAACAGCTTGAGCGCGACCATGGACCATGCGGCATGAAGGGAAATGCCGAGGAACAGCGCCCAAGCCATACGCTTAAGAAGGGACTGCCGCGTGGCGGTTTCAAAAATAAGGAAAAACAGGACGCCATAGCCAGAGATTCGCAGGGTGCCGAGGGCGGTGGCAGCGGGGGTTAGGCTTATGTAATCACTAGGTAAATATAGCTGTAGGTCGTTGGGAAGTTTAAGGTTTAAAGGACCAAGGGGCAGGGCTTGGAGGAGGGCGTAGATAACAAAGGGTATACCAAGAGCGAAGGCCGGCCAAACGGCCCTTGATCGCAGTTTTCGGGCAGGTGTTTTGACGGAAAGCACCACCACATAGAGGAGAAGGAGAATAGTCAAAACAAAGGTCCAGGCCATCCATGGTACGGGCCGATTTGAACCCAGAGGTAAGGGGGCAAGGAGGAGGAGGATTGTGAGGGTCCATGCGAATTTTTTGTGGAGGCTTCTAGGGCTCCAACTAGCTTTGGAATTGCTCATATTGCCGCCTGAACCGCATCAAGGAAGGCGCGCTGAATGTCGGGCGGGTGCTGTTCCACGAGGAAAAGTATGCGCTCCTTTTGGTCGGGCCAATCAAGGTAAATTCGCGCCAAATATGGCTGGTTGCGATACCCGCTAAGCAGCAGGGAAATGTCGCGATCGAGAGCTAGCGCGTAGGGTGGTGTCAGGGCAAGTCCGAGGGCAAAGGCAAGTTCAACGCGATATGCAGCCAGCCAACCTTCATTTGGGGCCGTTTTTTGCGCGAGACTTAAGGCTTCATTAACCTGAACTATGTCATTTTGGACGAACATCGCGTTGGCAAGGGCAAGTCGCGCCAAGGAATCTGTTGGCGATTTTGTGAGAGTTTCAGCGGCTATCTGAGAACAGTTACGGGCGAACGCGAGGCGGTCTGCTTGGGGAAAAAACAGGGCATCAGGCGTCTGTTGGTCCTCAATGCAAGGAATAACGAGAGCGGAACGGTATCGAATAGAGCGCGGCGAGGGAATGGTTTTCTCCGATTGGCGCAGAGATAGAAGTTGAACGAAATACGGCAATTGAATGTGACGAAGAGCGGCGAGTTCGGTGCGACCAAAGGAAAAAGAAAGAGCAGCAATGCACAGCGCGAGAAGGGCAAGAAAGATGTGAGTGACAGGCACAGGTTTTGAATTCCTAGCGCAAAGCGAGTTGAAATGTACTCTTTTCGTAGGTGAAAAAATATCGAAAAACAAGCGTATAGGTTGCATTTCTGGATCGCCACACACGCGGTTTGGAAGGGCGAAAAATGAGAAAGGACCAAAAGTGTCAGTAAGTTTAGCGAAAATTTTGGCAGTGACGCTGGCGATTTTGGTTTTTGGGCTAGGGCCACGGCCTTCTTTTGCACAAGGCCTAGACTTCGGTCGTGAGCAACTCGTCTCCTCTTGTTCGACCTCATCAAACGGCTGCAATAGTGCAGTTGAGGTTGCAATCAAGCGGCTAATGGCAGCGGGTCTTGCCCCCGCACGCTTTAATTCACAATTGGGCGTCGTTGCAGGGGCCATTGCTGAAGCGGCACACAGTTCAAACCGACAGTATTTCAGGGATCTTGACGAAGCAATGGGGAGAGTCGCCAACGCATCCTCGAATGCCGCTCAAGCGTCCGCGATCCGGCGCGGGGCAAACCAGGCTTCTAGAGGGAATTCACGGCGTGGGCACCGAGGCTGGCGCGGCAATCGTGGTCACAGGGGGCACGGGCCCATCTTTGGATCCAGTCCTAGTTAGAAACCGGTCTTAGATTTGGTAATAGTCCCGGTACCAAGCCACAAATTTCGCCACCCCATCCCGAAATTCGGTTTGAGGTTGGTACCCTGTCAGTGTTCTGAGCAAATCGGCGTTCGCCCATGTCGCAGGCACATCGCCTTTTTGCATCTCCATGTAGTTGCGTTTGGCCTTGAGACCGAGTTCGCTCTCGATTGCTTCGATGAAGTCCAAAAGGCGAATCTTGTCAGAATTTCCAATGTTTACAATTCTGTAGGGTGCGACGGGGCTTAGGCTATCCCCTTCTACGATGTCGTTTGGGGTGTCTGGGCGCACGGGTGGCGTGTCGATTAACAAGCGAATACCTTTGACCAAATCGTCTATGTAGGTGAAGTCGCGGTACATATCCCCGTTGTTATAGATATCAATCGGCGTCCCTTCGAGAATTCCTTTCGTGAACTTAAAGAGAGCCATGTCTGGGCGCCCATAGGGGCCGTAGACTGTAAAAAACCGAAACATGGTCGTCGGAAGATTCCAAAGATGCGCGTAGGAATGGCCCATGGCTTCGCCTGCTTTTTTCGTGGCGGCATAGATGGTGAGGGGTGTGTCGGCCTTCTCGGTTTCAACGAAAGGCATGGCCGTATTCGCACCGTAGGCCGAGGATGTGGATGCCATCAAAAGGTGATCTACGTTCAATTCGCGCGCACACTCCATGATGTTGAAAGTACCAACAATATTTGCATCAATATACGCCCGTGGATTCTCTAGGGAATACCTCACGCCGGCCTGCGCGGCGAGGTGAACAATAACATCGGGTTTTTCGTCCAGGCAAAAATTATGCAGGGCTTCAAAATCTTCCAGCAGCCCAATTTTGCATGAAAAGTTTGGGTTCTGATGCAGTATTTGATGACGCCGTTCTTTGAGGTGGACGTCATAGTAATCCGTCATCCCGTCATACCCAGCTACGTCAAAACCTTCGCGAAGTAACAGTTTTGCCAAATGGAAACCAATAAAACCCGCAGTTCCCGTGACCAAGATTTTTTTCATTCTGCATTGTCCTGTTACAGTACTGGAAGGTTTTACACCCGTGTTTAGGGCGCACGGGGTTAAAAATCTAGTAAGTTTGGGGGATTTCGGCATGTGGGGAATGAACGCGAGTTTATTGCTTTTCTTTGAGCACATAAATACAGCGCAAATTTCCGTTAATAGAGCCAGAAGGTTAGGACATTTGAAATGGGTTGTGCGTAGAATCGGCACTAGGCGTCACACTCAGAAAAGGCCACCGAATGCACATTTCTTTGCACCTGCGGCTTTTGCTCGTTTTTATAGCTTTGCTTGGGACTGTTGGTTGCAAGCCGTTGACCACTGGAAATCTTGCGCAGACATATGTCAGTGACGGACTGGCATATCGTCAACAGATCCAACTCATGAAAGATGGAACTTATCGGCATGCAGTTTTTCAATCGATGGGCAATAGTGTCAGTACGCGCGAGGGCAAGTGGCGTGTTGAACGAAACGGTGGAGATACGCGCGTCCTCCTCGAAGGGTTTAAGTCCGTCGCCACGCATAGAGATTTCGCGGTCCATCGAGTTTGGGGCGTTAAGTTTCAAGAAATGGTATTCAATACGCGCAGAGGAATTTTTGGCACACTCATTATTACATCGGCCACCGATCCGCCCGTGGAGTACTTTAGCGTAAAATAGGGGGAGCTTGCAGGGTAAAGATTGTGTTTCGCCGCGCTTTCAGGCAGTTTACGGGTTCGGAAATGTGAGCCATTTACAGTTGCTATGGAGAGTGCGCGTGGAGACTGTGACACGTATTATCAGGGAGCATTCGTTGCCCCAACCCCAGCGGATTGTGGTTTTGGGCGGCTCTGGATTTTTGGGGCGTTCCTTGACCCAATCACTTGCGCAGGATGGGCATTCGGTTATTGCCGCGTCGCGTCGCCCCCTTTTGCCAACTGTCGAAAACCTAACATGTGTAAAGGTGGACTTCGCGGATACAACTGCCCTTGAAGAGATTGTGTGCAGCGCCGACACCGTGATTCAATTGGTAAACGGTATCAACCCAAGTACGGGGAATACCCAGTTAATTCAAGATATTGAGCAGGAAGTTCAGCCGCAAATTCGGCTTCTGGAACTCTGTGTCGCGAGTAAAGTGAAGCGTGTGATTTTCGCTTCGTCCGGAGGTGCAATCTATGGGAACGCTTCTGAATCCCCAACCAGTGAACGCGCCATTGCCATGCCAAGAAATTCCTACGGGATAGTTAAGTTGATGATCGAAAAATATATGGAGTTGTTCCGCATAGAGCATGGGATGGATTTCGTTACTTTAAGATTGTCCAATCCGTACGGGCCGGGACAAAATTTCCGTGCAAGCCAAGGTTTTTTGGTGCCGTCGCTGTTGGGTAAGATCCAGAATGGCGAAGCGATTACGGTGTTTGGCGACGGCAACGATAGTCGGGACTATGTCTATATTGACGATGTAGTCCGGGCATTTTTAAGCGCGGTTAATCTTGAAGGTTCCGTCGGACATTTGATCAATATCGGTGGGGGCGCACATCATACGGTCAACGAACTTATCGAAGTGATCGAAGACTTGCTCGGACGCCCCGTTGCTCGAAATCACGTTTCACGTCGAGGGTCTGACATTCCGCGAAGTTTTTTGGATATAGCCCAAGCCAAGACCTGCCTTGCTTGGCAGCCTCGCGTTAGTTTGCGAGAAGGGTTGAAACAGACCATAGAGAGCATGTCTCTGGTTTAAACACCGCTCCCGTTGCTATTTAACGACACTCCATTTGAATCTTTCCGCTCAGCGCGAAACGCCAGTTTCGCGGCGTGATTGCCTCGTAAGGCGCCAAATACACCTATATTTTGCCTCAAATTGGCCCAGATTTAAATTAAAACTGTATCAAAATAACACGTTCGAGCGCGTGAAAAAAAACGACCCCGTCAGTGACGTAAATACGTGGCTGGAAAATTTTGAGTACAGGCAAACCAATGACAATTAACGCATATGGTGCGTTGCGCACCGATACAACAATGACCGCCGATATGGCAACCTATGCCACCCAAGGCGCGACTTTTGTCATCAATGCCTACAGCCAGATCACGATGACCGATGGTTCCAACCCCGCGATCATTAGTGGCGACAACGTAATAAACGAAACCCCAAATGACGCCACCCAGACCTACAACGGTAAAGCGATTGCTTGGGACTACACCATTCTAGTTAATGATGGTGTGAACACTTATGAAATTGGCGTTGTCGACTATGACATCAATGGCAACGGGAGTTTCCAATACCCAGGTGCGGAGCAGGGCTATTTTCTGATGTTTTTGGACGGCCAAGTGCCGCCGTTGAACACGCCCCTCACTATTGGAGCCATCGTTGATAACGGCCCTTCAATTGATGTTGACACGGTTGTGCCCTGTTTTGTGCTCGGAACTTTGATCGGTACGCCGAACGGGCAACGGACGATTGAAAAACTGTGTGTTGGTGACGAAGTTCTGACGAGCGATCACGGTGCACAGCGTATTCGCTGGATTGGGTCTTATGAGCTTGGACCCGAGGAATTAGCTCAAAAAACCAAGCTAAGGCCCATCAAGATCATGGCCGGCGCGCTTGGACTCGGGCTTCCTGAAAGCGATTTGCGTGTGTCACCACAGCATAGGATGCTGGTGCGCTCGCCCATTGCTGCGCGGATGTTTGATGCGGCAGAAGTCTTGGTGCCCGCCCACAAACTCGTGGACCTGCCGGGAGTTTTTGTCGACAATGAGGTGCAGAGGGTCACCTATTTCCATATCCTCTTTGATCAGCATGAAATCATTTTTGCACAGGGCGCTCCTGCAGAAAGCCTGTTGCTTGGGCGTGAGGCTCTCAAGGGGGTTGGTGTCGCGGCTCGCGAAGAGTTATTTGAAATATTCCCTCAATTTTTGACCTCTAATTTTGCACCTGTTCCAGCACGGCACATTGCCAAAAAGGGTAAAGTTATCGCCAATATGTTGCGCCGCCACATAGTTAATAACAAACCACTCATCGCCGTTCAGTAGCACCTAGAAGGTGTCTGCGCCACGCGACCTACAGTATCCTTGACCTCGCAACCGCTTCCATGTACCTCACGTAAACACGTTTGTTTTCTGGAAGAATGATGATTATTTCCGACATTTCAAAGCCATGTTTGCTGTCTTTGCCGAATTTCTCGGATGCCAGAGGACAGCTTGGCGTTGTAGAGTCTGGTGCGCTCCCTTTTGAAATTAAACGGTTCTATTATTTGTTTGATGTGCCGCTTGGTGCGCAACGGGGCGAGCATGGTCATAAGCAACTTCAGCAGGTCATGATTTGCCTGCACGGTAGTTGCACTGTGACCTTGAATGATTCAAAAAGCACCACTGAATACAAACTTACGTCGCCAGATGTCGGTCTATATGTGGCCCGAGGATTGTGGCGTAGCCTGAGTTTTGATGCTCCGGGAACTGTGGTGGGCGTCCTTGCTTCGCGTCCCTTTGAGACCGACGATTATCTTTATACCTTTGAGGATTTTTTGGCGTGGAAGCAGCTGCAAAATCCCGTTAAATAGTGGATGCCATGAAGTACCCTTTTCTTGATGTTGGCTTTGGCTATCGTTCTTTGCAAAACGAAATTGATGCGGCTTACCAGTCTGTGATGGACTCTGGTTATTATGTCGGGGGCGGTCCCGTTTCCAAATTTGAGGCCGAATTTGCGGAATACTGCGGTGCTAAATATTGCGTTGGTATGGCGAGTGGTTTGGATGCCATCGGGTTTCCGTTGCGCGCCTATGGGATTGGACCGGGGGACGAAGTGATCGTGCCGGCTAACACGTTTATTGCGACTTGGCTGGCGGTTGCACAAGTTGGTGCGACGCCTGTTCCGGTGGATGCCGACCCGATCACGATGAATATGGACCTTTCATTGGTGCCTGCGGTCATCACGGAGCGCACGCGTGCGATCATGCCTGTGCATCTGTATGGCCAACCCGTTCCTTATAAAGGATTACGGGATCTGGCCGAAAAATATGACCTAAAAATCATCGAGGATTCCGCGCAGTCTCATGGGGCGTTTGACGGAAATCGTCGCACTGGTCAAATCGGGGATGTGGCAGGTTTTAGCTTCTACCCCGGCAAAAACCTCGGGGCATTTGGCGATGCAGGGGCGGTTGTTTCCGATGACGAAGACCTTATTGATCGCATTCGCGAGATGGGGAATTACGGCTCAAAGGTGAAATATCAGCACGATACGGTTGGCTATAATTCGCGCCTCGATACGCTTCAGGCGGCCATGCTTTCGGTGAAATTGCGCAAGTTGGATGAGTGGAATGCACGCCGTTCTCAAATTGCCGATATCTATACCACGACCCTTGCCGCGACACCCGGCCTCACATTGCCCGGCGTTGCCGATGGCGTCGGGTCGGTGTGGCATCTCTATGTCGTGCGTCACGAAAATCGCGCCGGATTGCAAGAGGCGCTGGCAAAAGTTGGTGTGCCTTCGGCAATGCATTACCCAACTGCAAATCATCACAGCGGCGCGTTTAAAGCGGAGTTTGGGGCAATGTCTTTCCCCATTACCGAAGAGATTTGTCGGACATGCTTGAGTCTACCGATCGGGCCACATCTGTCTCTTGAACAGGCACAAGAAATTGCGACAATCGTCGACAATACTGCGCGTACTCTGCCGTAAACAAGCTTTGGGATACTAAATGGACCTCCGATCACCTGATTCTCAAGATTTTGATCTAAAAATGCAGGGCGAGGGGTCTGAAGCCGCGCAAAATCTACCTCGTAAGCTGAATTTGCTTTTGTTGGGCGCAATGGATGCGGTCGTGGATCCAGCGAGCCGTGCGCAAGTGTTTTTGTCAAAAATCGATACGGCCTGCGGCGAATTTGCGGCGCAACTGCGTGATGAATATACGGTCGCGCCCAAACGCGTAAGTTTTGACAAACAGACAAACGTTTATCTTGTCACCGAGGTTTATCAAACGGGCGGTCACCGAACGCTTCTAAGGCAACTCATTGCGGCGCGTCCACGTGAGCGGCATATCGTTTTGTTCACGGGTACATTTGAGAATAAACGTGACTTTGGTTTGCAAGAGGTTGTCGAGGCGGGTGGTTTCCCGATCTATCCCGACAAGACGCTTGGGCTTTTTGATCGCTTGTTGTGGCTGCGTGACAAACTGGCTTCCTTTACCGCGCGCCGCCTGTTTACGCTGCACCATCCAGAGGATGTACTCGCGGCAATCGCTTTGTGCGATTTTGATCGACCAAACACCTATGTCGTCCATCACGCGGATACCACCGCGAGTGCGGGTGTTGATCTGGCAGCGGCAAAGCACCTCGCCATCCGACCTGAGCAGCAGAAACGTATTCAGGAAATGCGGCCGGATCGCGAGGTCTATTCCTTTCCGCTGGCGTTTAATCCTGAGCACATAAAACTGCGTAATAAAACGGCGCGCGCGCGGCTTGTTTCCAAAAGCAAAGGCGTCGCGCGGGTTCTCCTTCGGCGGCCACGCGTGTTTCCCCGTGCTGGTGCATTCATGACGGCGACCTGCGGCGGGAGCCATAAGTTCAATCTTGACGGCCCGTTAGGTCTTCCCGAAACCATTGTGCGCATATTGCGCGCGACGGGCGGTCAGCACGTCCACATCGGACCCGTCACCGACGCGCTAAAAACCCGTCTTGAGCATGCTCTCCTCTCGGCACAAATTCCCCCTGAGAACCTGTCGATTGTTGGCGAAGTTCCTTCCGTCGCCCAAGAGCTGATTGCAAATACCGTCGATCTTTTTATCTCGTCATTCCCCGTTGGCGGGGGTTTGACCATTGTCGAGGCGGCCTACCTTGGAATACCTGTTGCGATCTATGGCGGTGGTTCCGATGAAGTTTCCCACTACCTTTCTGGTGCGACCCATGCCCCCTCCGACACACTAGATTGGATAACCGCGCAAGAGTTGGAAGACAAACTTCGGGCGCTGATGTCCGATACACCGGATGTTGTCAGTAGCGTCGCCAGTGATGCGCCAAAGTATATTGCAAGATCAAATCTTGGCAAACCAACAAAAGCACGGTTGGGCCGTATGGCGGTATCATCGCGCCAGTGGTTTGTCTCAAACGGGTCGCCCGAAAAATTTAGCCGCCGTCTCAATGCGATCATCGGACTGTGCGAAGGGCGCCACCGTGCCCCGCTCAACGTGCCGCGTGACCAAATTATTGCGATGCTTTTTGATCCGCAATACTACCTCAGGCGCTATCCGGATATTGCCACCGCGGGAGTTGACCCCCTGCAGCATTTCTTGTCGAACGGCGAAAATGAGTTGCGCAGCCCAAACCCCCTTTTCGACGCCAATTACTATTTGTCCAACCTGACGGTTCAGGAGCGAAAATCCGCAGCGGCGGCTCCCTTGATGCATTATGTTTTGCGCGGTGAAGCGCAGGGATATTTCCCCCATCCGCTTTTTGACCCCGCCTTTTGCAAAGTCTCAATCGAGGAAACAGGGGCGGGTGATCCCGTCAAGGGAAACATTCTCGCGCAGTATTTGCAGCGCAGCGACCAAATTGCGCCGCATATGTTTTTTGACCCGCGTTATTATGTGCGGCAAATGCGACTACCGGTTAAAGGTCAGCCCCTCTTGGCACATTTCCTTGAAAGTGGCATTCAAAAAGGAACCTGCCCGCATCCGTTGCTGCATCCCGCGTGGCTTTCGCATGATCCCGAAGTACGCCCAGGCGCGCTCCTACAGTTTCTGACACATCAGGAGATGGGGCGCGATCAAGCCAAAGTGTCAGGCCTTTTTGAGCCTGCGTATTTCTGTAAGGATCAGGACTTGGCGCGCTATATTCTGGCCGCGCCAAACTCGCTTTGGGCGCATCTCATCGAAGGCAATCAAATCGGTCGTGATCCGCATCTTTTGATTTCGGTTGAGCATGTTGTGCGGTGTAGACCAGACACATTGAGAACGCAGGAAACCATTGTTCAACTGGTCGCCACGAATAAACTGCACGCTGATACCCATCCGTTGGTTCAAAGAAGCCATATCCTCACCCAAGCGCCTTATGCGGCTAATATTCACGGGAGCATCCTTGAGTTTTTCCTCACGAATGGTGCATCTTTTGCGATTGATCCGCACCCGAATTTCTCGACACAATACTATCTTACGCAATACCCTGATGTCCACGAGCCAGGGGGTAATCCGCTTGAGCATTATTTGAGTTTTGGCCAATTTGAGGGGCGACTCCCGCACCCAATGTTTGAAGGGAATGCCGAGTTTGAGACCGCACAGGCGGATAGTTCTCAAGCGTCGCCGCTCCTTTGGCTTTTATCCCAAGGGACTCCGCATTTTCACTCGGCCCCACATGGCAGTCCGGGAATTCCAACCTTAGGCCGTGAAGCGGCAATTCGTTTCTTTAGGCTTGGGCAAGACAAAGAGTCCGCCTCTTTGCTCTATGCATCGATCCATCACGCCTCTAGTGCCGTTCATCCCACCCTCATTACTGAGGTTGTGCCCTTTAGTGTTGATCCCACGGACGCATCTGAGACGATTGAAATCTACCCTCAGGAAGCTGTCACCCTCCCGCGGCCATCAGTTGCATCCTATACCCATATTGCTCCCTCCAACGGCCAATATCTCGCACCCGCAGCGACAGCTTCGATATATTCGCACGCTACCTTGGTTGCGGGAAACGACGGGTTCTTAACGGATTTTGGTACCTGGGTTGATCACGGTCTTTTAAATTTCGATGTCGAAAAGATGTGTGTGAAGGAGTCCGGAGCCGTCGTGGCTGTGGAGCAGAACAGGATTCTCCTGCGCCGGTATTCGTCAGAAATGATTGTTGAAGACGGGATTTTTGCCTCAGGAACCTACAGCCACAATTATTTCCATTTTATCCTAGAAGTTATTCCACGTGTCATGTTGGCATGTGATATCGCGCCCGCGCATGTGCCGATCCTAACGGATGACGAAATGCCGTTTCAGCATTATCAAGCGCTGCGGTATTTCTTTCCAAATCGAGAAGTCGTTCGCCTGTCGCGGCATGTCTCTGTGAGCGTCAATAAGCTTTATGTCGGCAGCATGGCAAATATTGTTTCAGACTACTTTAACGAGGGTGAGTCTAGATTCGACACAGTCCGTTATCACCCCAAGATTATCCAGCGGCTCGCTAAGTTTGGGCTCTCTGAGGGATGCCTTGTGGGCGCAAAGCGCCTTTTTCTGGACAACGGAAGTGATGATCAGCGGGTCGCGAACTTTCCGAAAGTCAGGGAGGCGCTTAACCAGCAAGGTTTCGAAAATCATACCTGTGTCGACTTGCAATTCTCCGAACTGTTGCGCCTGTTTGCTCAGGCAGGTGATATCGTTGGCCAGAGCGACGCGCATTTGGCCAACATGTTGTTTGCGCCAAAAGGGGCGCGTGTGTTTGCGCTGCTTTCAAATACACCCGGGACGAATTACTATTATTGGAGCGCGCTCGGTGAATGTCTTGGTTCGCACGTTGTCAATATTGCTGGCCCACGGATCAAAAGCTCCGCAATACGCGGTGTTCAAGGTTTTCAAGGCGTTTACGAAGACTTTTTCGTTCCGGTGCCGCTTGTGACGCCATTTTTCTCAAAAAATACAGCGGGAAAGAGACTTGAGGGTCCCCAGATGTCGGCAATAGATTTGCTCGACGACCTTTTGGAGGCAAATAGCAACGCGGGTGTGCTCACGAGTTCATGGGGCCTTATCTCGAAACCAACTCCGGAGGGTTTCAGCGACCGGTTGGTCGCAATGCGTCGCCAATTGTTGGACCGTCTACAGAACGCCTCCCTTGACGAGGTTCAAGATTTATTGAAACACAGATTTTTCACAGATTATTGGGCGAATATCTGGTCGGGTTTCATTGCGTTGCAAGAGCATAATGCAGATGAGCTTGCGGCTATTGAAGACATAAAAGCCTACTTTTCAAAAGCGTCAAAGCAAGTTGCTGGCGATTTGGCCCAGGAGCCTGAGGTCGACGAAGAATTTGCGCGGATGCTTGCACTCGCGATGGTCCTTGTCCCAACTTGGAAGTTGCCTCTGGTTTCTGATTTGAGATGCCTAGAGCCTTCTGTGCAAGATCTATACCTTATGTGGCTGACGGCGCTTACTTATCCGTATCTTGAGGGGGAAGACGCAATTTACGTCGCTTTTGCCACTCGACTGCTGGATTGGCTCGCAGTTCATCTTGATGAAAGCCGGCCAATCAAGCAGCGCGAAAAGATCGCCGAGGTCGCGTCGCGCCTCGATTTAGGGCAAATGTTCCTCATCGATCTGCCCTTCGGTGACGTGCTGTTAGCCCGCAACAGATTGTTGGAGCATCTCGCAGTAGTCAGCGATACACCACCCCGATCAACAGTGCGCCCGATGGATATGTCGCAGGGGCGCATGCGGATAGGCGTTCTATGTCGTACCTTTGTTAAAGGCCCCGACAGTGAGGCTGTTGTCGCATTTTTCAAAAGCTTTGATCGCACTAAGTTTGAGGTTTTCGCCTACTCGATGAATTTTACGGACCGCGTCGTTGCGTCGGACAATAAATTCGACGAATTGTTTGACACCGTGATTGATCACCGCCGAGAGTTTTCAAGTAATGCACATGGGATGCGGGAACGGCTGCTTGCCGACGATCTGGATGTTTTCCTCTATGCGAATGCAACTACTTTTGGTGTAGGCGAACCAGAACTCGCGCTCTTTAATCGCATTGCACCGCTGCAAATGACGTTGAATTCACATGTTCCTATTGCGCCCGGTTTTGACTCTTTTGACTATTGCCTGACGGGTCTTAGCGATGATCCCAAGTTCGATATTTCAGATGCCGCTCATCCAGAGCGCATTTTGCGGGTGGAGGGGCCGGTCATCAATTACATTAACTCCCTGACCCCGAAGGCCACCAAGGCAATTACACGTGAGACCCTTGGCCTTGCCGACGATGACGTCGTTATGATCAACGCTGGGGCCTGTCAAAAAAATCGTAGAGAATTTCTGTTGACGATGTTGCGTGCGTTGGTGCGGGTTCCCAAAGGCAAGTTGCTTTTGGCGCCGTATAACCCCGGATGGGCGGGCCGTAGCCAAGCGTTTGCGTTCAATATTCAAGTTGCGGAGGCGGCCAAGGTGGTCGGCGTCTCCCTTGATCGGATCATAATCCTGAGCGAAATGAGCGTTGCCGAAGCTGAAACCGTTTTGTCCTTGTCTGATATATATTTGTCGTCCTTTCCGCATGGGGGAGCGACGATGACGCATCTTTCTTTGATCTACGGAGTTCCGCCGGTCGTTTTGCGTCGTAGATCCACGCGCTCGATCGACCAATTCCTCGTTGGATCCCTTGGGTTTGAGAAATTGCTTGCCAATACGCCAGATGAATATGTGGAACTGGTTGGAAAGTTGGCGGACGACACCGCAGGGCGTCGGAAGCTTGGAGCCGACATCAAAGCGGCTGCGAAGCATCCGGTATTTGTGGCGAGCGAGGCCTTCTCAAAGTCGATGGAAAAGACAGTCCTCAATTGTTTGGCGGAAATAGAAAAGCGAAGTATTCAAATCGACACGGGTGAGGTCTAGCCGCCACTTTCGAGTTCCTCTCCGCGATCTGCCTCGCAATTTGCCCTAAACACGCGCCTCATCGGTGCGTCGCGTCGCGCCAAGTGTGGGCGCGCCACCCGAGCTCTTCCTAGAAAACGCTGAACCCTCTTACGCGAACCATGCGCCCGAAGCACGGCGCGCGGCAAAGCATGGATTCTTATGTAGTATTCGCCAACTTTTGGCACCGTCAAATCCTATTGCAAGGTTGACAGTGAATTTATTAATGTATACCTAAAAATATACAATGAGGAAAACGTCAGGGAGGACGTAATGAAAAACACATTTATTAAATTCGCAACCGCAACCGCAATGTTGGCCGCCATGGGGGCCGCTGCAACCGCACAAACTGTCTTGAAGTTTAGTCACACAGACAACCCAGGTGGGTCGCGTCAAGCAGCAGCAGAAGTTTTTGCCGAGAAAGTCGCGGAGTATACGGAAGGCCGCTATGAAGTGCGGATTTTCCCTTCAGGCCAACTCGCAAACGACCCAAAAGCGATTGAGCAACTTCAGCTTGGCGGGATCGACTTTACGGTTTCGGCGACGGGGTCCTATGCGTCCCATCTTCCATCCCTCAACTTGACGGCTATGCCGTTTCTCGTGGATTCCTACGAGCAAGGCTGGGAACTTTATGACAACTCCGAGTGGCTAAACGGCGAGTTCGCGAAACTGCCCGAAAAAGGGTTCCGCGTCCTTTCAACATGGGAAGCGGGTTTTCGCAGCTTCACAACCAAAGAACCGTTGAATTCACCTGCCGACGCCGTTGGCGAAAAAATGCGTGTTTTCCCCAACGATATGATCCGTTGGACCATGGAAGCGATTGGGTTTCAAACCGTTGTGATGCCAATCACAGACGTATATCTCGCGATCCAACAGAGTACAGTGAGCGGCCAAGAAAACCCAGTGGATACAATTAAATCCCTGCGTTTCTATGAGGTTGCGCCAAACATCACGTTGACTCGTCACGTGTACAGCCCGCTTCCTTTGACGATTGCTGAAAAAACTTGGCAGTCCTTTTCTGAAGCTGACCAAGCTGCTGTGATGAAGGCAGCCGTTGAATCCGCCGCCTTTAGCCGTGACTTGGTGAAAAACTCGGTTGATAGTCAGTTGGCCGAAATGGTTGACGCTGGAGCGACCGTTGTTGTTCCTGTGATCGGGCCCTTCCGCGACGCGGTTGCATCAGTTTACGGCAAAGCGCGCGACGTTTATGGCGCCGAAGAAGTTGATAAGATCTTGGCCGATGCGGAAGCAATCCGCATTGCACTTCCAGCCAACTAAGTCACACAAATAATGTGACAGAGTCGGGGTCTAAGGGCCCCGACTTTTCTCTAAAGGAGGGGTCATGGATTACAGGTCAAAATATCCAGCGGGTTTGCGCCTACTGAGCAAATCAATTGACGGTGTACTTTTTTTGGGTGGAACGGCAATCGTTTCGCTCGTTTTTGTTAACGCGTTTCTGCGCGGGGCTGCTGGATTTGATTTGGCATGGTCCCTTGAAATCACCGCGTTTCTTCTGCTTTGGACGACGTTCCTTGGATGCGCCGCAGCAATCGCACGGGGCGCACATATGCGGGTCACCGAAATTGTTGATAACCTTTTCTCGCTGGTAATGCGTCGCCGCCTCGTTCTTTTCATCGACCTTGTCGTTGCCGCCCTATTGATCAGTTTGATCTACACGGGCTTCTCGATTTCGAGCCATACGTGGGCGCAAAAAACCACGGTCCTCTACTGGCCCGTTGGCCTTTTGTACGCGTCGATGCCGGTGGGAATGGCCTGCACGCTCTTGTTCCACTCTTTTAATATCGCAATTGACATGCGTACTCCGCCAACTGACCCGGATTTGTCATCGAACACCGAGGCCCAAATATGATTCTTCTTTTTGTCGTAGCCGTCTTTCTTGTGACGGTGTTCATGGGGGTTCCGCTTGTTTGGGCGATCCTTTTGACGGCGGTCCTTCCGATCCTTGTTTTCGACTTGGGCTATCCACTTCAAGCGCTCTATCTGAACTTTATCGGCGGTGTTGAACCCAACCACTTCTTGGCGATTCCGTTGTTTATCGTTGCAGGCGAATTGATGAGCCGTGGCGGCGTTGGCCTTCGGATTATCGGTTTTGCGCGGGCGGCTTTTGGCTTCATGCCGGGCGGTTTAGGCATGGTTGTTGTCGGGGCGTCGATGATTTTCGGCGGTATCTCCGGATCAGCGATTGCCGACAGTGCGGCCATTGGCTCCGTCATGATTAAAAACATGGCCAAGGAAGGTTATGACAAGGCGTTTGCAGCGGGCCTCGTGGCCGCAGCAGGCACAATTGGCATCATCATTCCGCCCTCCATTCCGATGCTCATCTATGGCTTTGTTGGCAACGTTTCGGTCGCCGATCTGTTCCTCGCGGGCATGGTCCCCGGTTTGATTTTCGGGCTCGCGTTTATGGGAGTGTGCTTTTACGTCGGGAAATCCACGGGCTGTGATCCGGGGGGGCGCAAAACGTCGCGCAAGGAATTGTGGAGCTCGTTTGTCGGCACGGCACCCGCGTTGTTTATGCCCGTTTTGATCCTTGGCGGGATCTTCACCGGTTGGGTAACCCCCACTGAGGCTGCGGCTTTGGCGGTGGTCTACGGGCTTATCGTAACGATCTTTGTGTATCGCGATTTCCACATTCGCGACCTTCCAAGCCTAATGATTGATGCCTTTGTCACCAGTGCGGTTGTGATGGTTGTGATTGGCGCAACAACTGTTCTTGGATGGCTCATTACGCTTGAACAAATGCCACAAATTCTGGTGGCCTTCGTGCAAGAAGTGTCAACCGGACCTTGGATGTTTTTGCTGATGGTTAACATTGTTTTGTTGATCCTTGGGTTGGTCCTCGACCCTGTACCAGCGATCCTCTTGACTGCGCCCTTGTTTCTTCCAACGGCACAGGCATTTGGCGTCGATCCCGTTCACTTGGGCGTAATTATGACCTGCAATGTTGCGGTTGGCCTGTTCACACCACCTGTTGGGGCCACGCTCTATGTGGCGTCGCGGATCTCTGGTGTGGGCGTACTTTCGATCGCACGGAAAATGGCGCCGATCTATTTGGCGGCCATCACGGCTCTTATGATCGTGACATATTTCCCAGCGGTCTCAATGACAGCCGTTCACTTGTTCCGCTAAGGGATAGGCGACGACTGACTGAGAGAAGGGGTGGGCCGCACAATCGGGCCATGATTGGTCCGCCCCTTTTTGTTTTTAACGAGTAATTGATTACTTGGATTCTTGCATTTCCATGACTTCAATCCCGGCCTCATTGGTGAAGGTCAACGTGGCGTCGCTGAGCGTGTATCCCGTGACCTGAAGGAGCGCTTCGGTAATGTCCCCTTGGAACCTCATATAGGGGTCTTCGCAGGCCATCATGGTCGTTGGCATGTTGGTGGGAAACGTGATCGTGCCCTCGCCGATTTCGGCCTCCCCTCCGAGATTGTTGCAGGTGGTTTGGATGGCAAACGCACCGTTCTGCGCAAACTCTACCATCGGTACGCGATCTGCGACGATCACATTGCCGCCAATACTCGTCACAACCCAACTTGTATCTTCAAGGGTAGCACGTGGGGCGGGTATTTTTTGAACCACGATTTCCACCTCGGATGGCGCGTCGCGCGTAATCACCAAATACGCGGATGTGGAGCGAAACAACACCTCGTCCATATGCTCAATTTCCGCATCCACGGAATAGGTAAATCGAGGGTCGATCATGTTGTCGTCATAATCCAAGCTAAACGGCTGTGGCACTCCGTTCAACGCATAGACCTTGGTCGAGAGTTCCATCGATGGCGCATCAGCGCGGGACACATCAAGCAGGCGCACGGTGAGCGTCGCCTCGGGCGGCAAGGCAATGCGTTCAAGATAGGTCACGGTGCCCGATACCGTTCCAGCGGTGGCGGCGAACGTGCTTAGGGCAACCGTCGCGCATGCGAGGCTAAACGTCTTGAAGGGGTAATCCATCCGAAAATCCTTTTCTATGTTTTCATCAATAAAGATGGGCGTTGAAATTCAAATATCCAGCCTGCCGACGGTATATTCGCAATGTGGTTCACATTAAATGAGACGGATGGAACGACGCGCCTTTTTGCTGAATTTTGGTTTACGATTTTTGCCGTATGAAATGGGAATGGCTCGGCGCGTCTGGCAATAAACTGCCTTCTGCATCAAATTCTGTGTCCGCGTTAAAGACGATTTTTGGCAGGCTTTCAAATTGAGAAATCGTCTGTGCGTGGCCCTCAAGCTCGGACCGTAAGCGTGCTTTCAACGCCACTTCATTTGCACCTTCGTGATAGCCGTGAATGCCATGTAAAACCCGAGGCTCAAGGACGTCAAACCCGAGATAGCGCAGCGTATAGGCCAAGGGCCACAACAGCATTCGGACGTCGCCTTCCTTGCCGTTGAAGGCGCTTTCGGCGGAATTCGCCCCCGTGGTGGCGCAAAAAAGGACGGTTTTCCCTTCGCACATTCCGTTGTCAAAACGTTGGTCGATGGTGTGAAGCGCCCCTTGTGCAAAAACCCGATCACACCACCCCTTCAGAATGGCAGGCGGCGCAAACCACCAAATCGGGAAGTGAAAAATGATCCGATCCGCCGCACGGATCTTCGCAATTTCCTGCGCAACATCCTCTGGCAAAGAGTTCGTGTCCGCGGCGGCCTCCTGGGCCTTTAGAACGTCAAAAAAACAGGTCTTTCGGGCGCTGGCATAATGGTCGGCTTTCTCGCTGGGATCGAAGTTCAACGCATAGAGGTCGGACCACATAACCTCGTGTCCGTCGGCCTCTGATGCTTGCGCACTGGCCTGTGCCCAGCTGCTGTTGAAGGACTGTTTTTCTGGATGGGCAAGTACAATCAGGGTGCGGGGCATGAAGGCGGTCCTAGTGTCATCAAAGGCGAATTAAGAGGTTTATTTGGCGGTCGTATAGGTAAGCGTATGGAATCTAAATTTTGCGCGTCCCTGCTTGTCTGACGACTTCGGCGATTTGGGCGAGTTGATCGGACAATGGGTTGGTTTTGCGCCAAACCATGCCGATGGTCCGCGAAGGGCGGGGCGCGGCTAGACGGAACACCGTAACCGCTGCGGAGCTTGTCTCGATCGGAACGGCCATTTCGGGAATCAGGGTCACACCGATTCCCGCCCCAACCATCTGGACCAATGTCGATAGGGAACTCCCCTCCATGAGGTCGCGCGGCATAGTCGAAGACATCTTGCAAAACGAAATGGCCTGATCGCGAAAACAATGGCCTTCTTCAAGCAAAAGTAGCCGCATTTCGCGTAACATTGCAGAGTTTGGAACCGGTAAATCGGCGTCTTTTAGGGGCCGCACCAAAACGAATTCTTCCTCAAAGAGGGTCTCCTCATGCAAGGACGGTTCGGAAATCGGGAGGGCGACGATGGCAGCATCCATGCGGCCTCCGACCAGATCCTCAATCAGTTTTTGGGTTACCGCCTCGCGAGGGCGCAGGTCCAATCCGGGGTACTGACGGAAAAGTTCTTTGATGACATCGGCCAAAAGATACGGCGCAACGGTTGGGATGACCCCGATCCGAAGCCGCCCAATGAGTGGGGTTTGTGACGCCCGCGCCATATCTTCAAGCTCGTCAACTGATCGTAGAATATCGCCCGCACGTTTTGCAAATTCTTCGCCAAAACTGGTTAGGCGAATTTGCCGCGCGCCGCGTTCGACCAGCGGAGTGCCGATCAATTGTTCCAGTTCTTTGATCTGAACGGAGAGGGCAGGTTGGGTAATGGCGCAGGACTCAGCGGCGTGCCCAAAGTGGCCAAATCGCGCGAGGGCATCGAAATAACGCAGATGTTTCATAGAGAGTCGACTCATTAGAAAATACTATCATTGGGTTTAGAAAATGCAATTTGTATTATGGTTCTGGTCTGCTAGCTTTAGAAGGAATGGATAGTTTCAGGGCGAGTTCTTCGAGCTACTCGCCTTGTCACGTAATTCAAGTAACGCGGCTTCTGACGGAGGAAAACATGGACGGTAATGATAAAGATACGGTCGGCAAGTGCCCTGTGATGCACGGCGGAAATACGGCTTCGGACAAGTCGGTTATGGCGTGGTGGCCTAATGCGCTTAACCTCGGCATTTTGCACCAGCATGATTCCAAAACCAACCCGATGGGTGCGGATTTTGACTATCGCGAAGCCGTAAAAAGCCTTGATGTAGAGGCGTTGAAAAAAGACGTTCATGCCCTGATGACGGACAGCCAAGAGTGGTGGCCTGCCGACTGGGGGCATTATGGTGGCCTGATGATCCGCATGGCTTGGCACTCGGCGGGAACCTACCGCCTTGCCGACGGTCGCGGGGGCGGTGGAACGGGCAATCAACGTTTCGCGCCGTTGAATTCTTGGCCCGATAACGTCAGCCTCGATAAGTCACGTCGCTTGTTGTGGCCGATCAAAAAGAAATACGGCAATAAATTAAGCTGGGCTGACCTGATGATCCTTGCAGGCACAATTGCCTATGAATCCATGGGGTTGAAGTCGTTTGGATTTTCCTTTGGGCGCGAAGATATTTGGCAGCCTGAGATCGACACTTACTGGGGTTCGGAAAACGAATGGTTGGCTGCGAGTGACAACCGTTATGAAAACCTAGAAGACCCTTCCACGATGGAAAACCCGCTTGCCGCCGTGCAGATGGGCTTGATCTATGTGAATCCCGAAGGCGTGAACGGCACCCCCGATCCGCTCAAAACCGCGCTACATATCCGCGAAACCTTTGCTCGCATGGCCATGAATGACGAAGAAACCGTGGCCCTTACGGCGGGTGGTCACACGGTGGGCAAGACCCACGGTAATGGCGACGCAAGCCTCTTGGGCGACGCGCCGGAAGGGGCTGGCATTGAAGAGCAGGGCATGGGTTGGAAAAATCCGGTAGGCAAAGGCGTGGGCCGCGAAACGGTCTCGAGCGGAATTGAAGGGGCGTGGACGACAAACCCAACCAAGTGGGATAACGGCTATTTCGAGATGCTTTTCGGGTATGAATGGGAGCTAAAGAAAAGCCCTGCAGGCGCGTGGCAATGGGAGCCAATCGACATCAAAGAAGAGCATATGCCTGTTGATGTCGAAGACCCGACGATCCGCTGTATGCCCATCATGACCGACGCCGACATGGCGATGAAAATGGACCCGGCCTATCGCGCAATCTCAGAGAAATTTGCCAAGGATCCCGCGTATTTTTCCGAAACTTTCGCACGCGCTTGGTTCAAGCTCACCCACCGCGATATGGGCCCCAAAACCCGTTACCTCGGTCCCGATGTGCCACAAGAAGAGTTGATCTGGCAGGACCCAATTCCCACGGGGCAAACGGATTATGATGTTGAGGCAGTTAAGGGCCGTATCGCAGCGAGCGGTTTGACCCTGAGCGAAATGGTCTCGACAGCATGGGACAGCGCGCGGACCTATCGCGGCTCGGACATGCGCGGCGGTGCCAATGGTGCGCGCATTCGCCTCGCACCCCAAAAAAATTGGGAGGGCAATGAGCCTGTCCGTTTGGCGAAAGTGCTGGGTGTGCTTGAAAGCATTGCAGCAGAAAGCGGTGCAAGTCTTGCGGATGTCATTGTCCTCGCGGGGAATGTCGGCGTCGAGCAAGCGGCCAATTCTGCGGGATATCCGGTGTTGGTTCCCTTCGCTTCAGGGCGTGGAGATGCCACGGAAGAGATGACCGATGCCGAGTCTTTTGATGTTTTGGAACCGCTGGCCGATGGCTATCGCAACTGGCTCAAGAAAGACTACATTGTTAGCCCAGAAGAATTGATGTTGGATCGCACGCAACTCATGGGCTTAACGGCCAATGAAATGACGGTCTTGGTTGGTGGCATGCGGGCTATGGGCACCAACTATGGCGGTTCAAAACACGGTGTGTTCACGGATCGCGCTGGTGCCCTTACCACAGATTTCTTCGTTAATCTGACGGATATGGCCAATTCGTGGCATCCGGTGGACGGAGGCACCTATGAGGTTCGCGACCGAACTTCGGGCAAAGTGAAGTGGACCGCGACACGCATGGACCTCGTGTTTGGCTCCAATTCCATCCTGCGCTCCTACGCTGAAGTCTATGCGCAGGATGATAATTCCGAGAAGTTTGTGACGGATTTTGTCGCAGCTTGGGTGAAGGCTATGAATGCGGATCGCTTTGATATAGCTTAATAAAACGGCATCCTTGGGCGGGTATTGTGCTCGAGGATGCCCCTTCATTGCACTTAGTCTAGCGTTTGGCGATACCGTTTGAGCGCAATCGCGACGATCACCAACATGATAATGCTGATGTTCGTGAGATCACCCAGAATATCGCTAATGTCGGCCCCTTTGAGCATGACCTTGCGCACGAGACGCAAGAAATGCGTCGCGGGGATCGCATTGCCAATCATCTGCGCCCACACGGGCATGGCGGCAAAAGGGAACATGAATCCCGAGAGCAGGATCGTTGGCAATAGCGTGAAGAACGAGATTTGCATGGCCTGCATTTGGCTGCGCGCGACCGTCGAGATCAGGAAGCCAAGCGCAAGATTGACGACGATATAGAGGTTAAACCCCACAAAGAAGGCGAAGGGCGATCCGATGAAAGGCACGCCAAATAACACCTGCGACGCAATCAAGAAAACCACGGTCTGAACATATCCAACTAAAACATACGGGAGGATTTTTCCGAGCATCACTTCGAGGGGCCGCACAGGTGTCGCAATCAGCGTTTCCATCGTGCCCTTCTCGGTTTCGCGAACAATCGCGACCGCCGTGATCATCACCATCGTCAGCGATAATATGACCCCCAAAAGGCCGGGGACAATATTGATTGAGGTGTTGCCCTCGGGGTTATATTGCCGATGAACCACAACGCTAATTGGTGGTTGGACCCCAGCGGCATAGCGCAGGGGGCCGGTCAGTGTCTGCGCCATCGCGATGTCAATAATACCCCCCATCGCCGACGCCCCACCCCCGACCGCAGCGGGATCAGAGGCGTCGGCAGACAGGAGTATTTCGGGGGAGAACCCACGTAAAATGTCTCGCTCAAAGTTGGGGGGCACCACCACCAAGAAATTCGCCGATCCGTCGCGCAGCGCTTTGTCTCCTTCTTCGCGGCTGGTTACGATGCCTTGAAAATCAAAATAAGTGGACGATTTCATGCCCATAAGGATCGCCCGCGTCACTGGCCCTTCGTCCGACATTTCAACGAGCGTTGGAAGGTTATGAGGATCGGAGTTGATCGCGTAGCCAAAGATAAGGAGTTGCATGATCGGAACGCCGATCATCATCACAAAGGTGATTTTGTCGCGCCGCATCTGGACGAATTCCTTTGCCAGAACAGCCCATAACCGCGCAGGTGAGAACGACCATTTCATGGTTTGGCCCCACTGAAATTGTCGTCAACGCCGGTCATCAGATAGATGAAAGCTTCTTCCAGCTCGGCCTCTTTTTGAACCCAGGTGTATATATTTTCGGTGTTGTATCGCGCCGCGAGTGCTTTGAGTTTTGCCTCATCTGTCCCCGACACATGCAAAACGGCGCCAAAGCGGGCGACCTGACCAACATCGGCATCCTGCCGGAGTAAGGCTTCAAGGTCCGAAATTTCAGGGCCCGTGACGCGCCACGTATAGAGGCCAATCATGCGCGGAATGTCATGCGCGGGCCCTGCGATAAGTTTTTTCCCATAGGCGATGTAGGCGATGAAATCGCATTGCACCGCTTCGTCCATGTAGTGGGTTGAAACGAGAACGGTCACGCCTGCTGCCGACAGGGAGCGTATTTCATCCCAAAAATCGCGCCGCGCTTTTGGGTCGACACCGGCCGTGGGTTCATCGAGCAACAATAGGGTGGGTTTGTGGATCAAACATGCCGCCAGCGCCAAACGTTGCTTCCACCCGCCCGACAACGTGCCCGCCAATTGGTTTGCACGGTCAGCGAGGCCTAAGTCGCTCAATGCCTCTTGTACACATTTCTTGCGGTTCTTAATCCGGTACATTCGCGCCATAAAATCGAGGTTTTCACGGATCGTCAGGTCCTCGTAAAGCGAGAACCTTTGGGTCATATATCCCACGTTTTCTTTGATGCTGCCTTGTTGCGACAGGATATCAAACCCAAGGCAGGTACCCGCGCCCTCATCCGGCGTGAGCAACCCGCACATCATACGGATTGTCGTGGTTTTGCCCGAACCATTGGGGCCAAGAAAGCCGTAAATAGCCCCCTTGGGTACCTCCATATCAAAGCTGTCCACCACCCTTCGCCCGCCGAAAACCTTGGTCAGGCCTGTAACGGATATGGCAAATGGTTGGGTCAATCGCGTGGCCTCAACGTGAGGGGTTGTCCGGGCAAAACATCACCCGCATTCTCCAGTATAGCTTCGGCCCGAAACACCAGCCGCGACCGCTCCTCGCGACTGTAAATGATGGGAGGCGTGTATTGCGGCGTCGCGGCAAGGCGCGTCAGATGCGCGGTGATTTCGTCAGGGCAACCACTGCAGGCGACATCAAAAATTTCACCTAACGACACACTGGCGCGCTCGCCTTCAGGGATGAAAAACAAAGCCTTCAAGCTTGCCGGAGGGAGGATCGAGACGACCGGAGCACCTGCCAAAGCAACTTCGCCCTGCTCGTAAAACACCTTGTCAACACGCCCTCCAATCGGAGCTTTGACGGTGGTGTCATTCAGGGCGGAACGGGCGCCTTCAAGTTGGGCGAGGGCGGCGTCATGGGTGGCTTCGGCGGCTATCCTTTGGGAAACCCGCGCAGGCAATTCGGCGACGTGTAGTTGTGCTTCAAACTGGGCGACACGTGCGTTGGCCCCTTGTAACAAAGCCGTATCGGTATCGACGCGGGCTTGCGAAACGGACCCCGTTTTGGAAAGGCGTTGGGTGCGCTCCAATGTCGACTGGGCAAGGCGTTGATCCACCTTGGCGGAATCAAGTGAGGCGTGGATCACGGCGATCTCTTCGTCACGGCTTCCTGTCGCTAGATTTTCCAGATTTGCTTGCGCGACAGCAACTTGGGCCTGCGCCGCATGTAAGGCCGCGGTCTGGTGGCTGTCGTCGATTTGAAACAGCGTCTCAAGCGCAGAAATGGACTCGCCTTCTCGCGCGCGCATATTCACAATCCGACCCGCGACAGCAGACGCAACATAGACGTAATCACCCTCAGCATAGCCGTTATATTCCAGAACAACGGGCTCCCCAAAACTTGGAAAAATGGCGTTGATGATGACGATCAGCCAATTCGGAAGGGAGTTCATCTCGCTATCCTTTCTGGGGTTCGAGGCCTGCGTTTAGGATCAAAAGGTGGTTCTCAATTAGGCGGTCCAAATGAAATCCACCCTCTGGTTCGATCCCGAATATTTCGTAAAAAATGATGTGTGCGAGGATCGGTCCGATCACAGTTCGCGCGGTTAGTTCGGGGTCGATGGGCCGAATATGGCCTCCTTCGACACCCTGCGCCAAAAGCGTCGAAAGGGCGGGAATGGCGCGGTCTAAAACGGCGGTGCGAAATAGCGTGGCAATCTCTGGGGCTGCGGGAGCTTCATGGATTACGATCAAGGGGACGGCTCGGTTGCGTTTGTCCGTCAAGACCTTCCCCATCATTCGTAAGAATTGCTCAATAGCCGGGCGGGGATCCCCTTTATGACGCGAAATATTGTCAAATAGAGCATCCGTTAAGGGCGCGATTGTGCGACTTACCAAGCCCGCAAGTATGGCCTCTTTGGAGGGGAAATACAGGTAGACGGCCCCCTTGGAAATACCCGCGCGTTGGGCGACCTGATCCACACTTGTTCGTGCAAACCCTTGATCAATAAAGAGGGCAAGGGCCGCATCCAAAACCTCATCTGGGCGTGCGTTTGCACGTCGGCGAAACTTTGGTTCTGGTTTCTCTGATGGGGACATGTGAAAATTATAACTGACTTGATGGTCAGTAGCAAGGGCTTTCCAAGTTAGGCATAGTGATCGTGGATGCATTTGAAAGCGCCTCAAACATCGGGTTGTGGCTACTAGAAATCTAAACTAAGCATTGCCCCAACGATTGTTTGTCCACGTACTTGTGGCCAGACACCATATTTTATCCGTCGGGGGGCCCATTAGGGCTGAGAGGTGCTTGCACCGACCCGTCGAACCTGATCCGGGTTATACCGGCGTAGGGAACGGGTACTTTGCGCAAATATCGCGCAGACTCTTTCTTTCGCTGGCATGCCCCAACTCGATGGAGATGCGCCAGTGACATTCACGACCCCAATCGCCCTAACAATAGCAGGCTCGGACAGCGGCGGTGGTGCAGGTGTGCAGGCTGATCTCAAGGCAATGTCGGCGAATGGATCGTTTGGGGCCAGCGTCATAACAGCCATCACAGCGCAAAACACGAAGTCAGTAACCGCCGTTCATGAGGTGCCTGCCGATGTTGTCGCCGCGCAGATCGAGGCGGTCCTTGCCGATATTCAGGTCCGCGCTATTAAGCTCGGGATGTTGTTTTCGATCTCGATCATTGACGCTGTCGCGCGGTGCCTCACCGATTTTAAAGGTCCCATAGTTGTTGATCCGGTGATGATCGCCAAATCCGGTGACTCGCTTTTGCAAGACGCTGCCATTGAAGCAATGGTTACGCAAATCCTCCCCCTCGCCACGTTACTTACACCCAATTTGCCCGAAGCTGCTCGCCTGTTGGGCGAGCCCCAAGCGCACACATTGGCCGAAGTCACGGCGCAAGGAATGCGCCTTTTGGCCATGGGGCCGAGCGCGGTTTTGATGAAAGGCGGCCACGCAGAAGGGGAAACTTGCTCAGATATTTTGATTGAGGCGGGCGGCGTGGTGATAACGCTTTCTGCGCCCCGCATCGCCACCCGTAATACCCACGGCACTGGCTGTACTTACGCCTCCGCAATCGCGGCAAACCTGTCCAAGGGGTTGGATTTGCATGCATCCGTAGTCGCCGCGCATAGCTATTTGCAAGGCGCAATCGCCGCCGCGGATCAGTTGCAAATTGGCCAGGGCCAGGGCCCCGTTCATCACTTTTATGGACAATGGTAATGCATGACATCACAATCATCGGCGCGGGCGTCGCGGGCCTGTGTGTGGCGCGCGCCTTGTTGGATCGCGGCGCCCATGTCACGGTTATTGATCGCCACGCCAACCCGGGGCCACAGGCTTGCTCATGGTGGGCAGGTGGAATGCTTGCCCCGTTTTGCGAGGGTGAAAGCGCCGAAGAACCTGTGATCCGACTTGGCCAAGAGGCCGCCAACTGGTGGGAAGCGAAAACGCAGACCGTACATCGCAACGGTTCGCTTGTGGTTTCGCCGACGCGCGACAAAGCGGACCTGACCCGATTTGCACGACGCACGACCAACTTTCGAGAGGTCACTTCGGACGAAATCTCAACGTTAGAGCCTGATTTGGCCGACCGTTTCACCAAAGGGCTTTACTTCGAAAGCGAGGCGCATCTGGCACCCCGCGAAACTTTGACGCGATTGCAGGCAAGTTTGGTGGCGGATGGCGCGGTGTTTGAACAGGCCGAAGCCGACCCCGAGGATTTTGCCCAGCGAGGCCTTACGATTGATTGCCGAGGGTTTCAGGCCCGCGATCAAATCGCCGATCTGCGCGGTGTGAAGGGCGAGATGCTTGTGCTCTCCTGCCCCGAAGTTACGTTAAGCCGCCCCATCCGCCTTCTGCATCCACGCGTCCCGCTTTATATTGTTCCACGCGGCGACGGCGTTTTCATGCTGGGCGCAACGATGATTGAAGGCCGCGCAGGCAAGCACGTCACCGCTCGCGCGCTGCTCGAACTGCTGAGCGCAGCCTATGCTCTGGCGCCCGCCTTTGGCGAGGCCGAGGTATTGGAAATTGGCGTCGATAGTCGCCCTGCATTTCCCGACAACCTGCTGCGCATTCGCCGTGAGGGAAACCTTATCCGCGCCAACGGCCTGTATCGGCATGGGTTCCTATTGGCCCCCGCGTTGGCGCGCATGGTGGCGGAATTAATCTTTGATAACAAACAGCCGGAGGTAATGGATGAAACTTCAAATTAATGGCGAACCCGTGGACATTCAGATTGGCACGTTAGCAGATCTGCTGGAGGCCCGAGGGTTTGGGGAAGCTAAAGTTGCGACTGCTGTGAACGGCCAATTTGTTCCCGCCACCGCCCGTGCCGATTTCGCGATCTCCGACGGCGATAGGATCGAAGTCCTTGCCCCGATGCAGGGGGGATAAAGGATGCGTGATTTTTATGGCACGACCCTTGCCAATGGTTTCATGCTCGGCACCGCGCAATATCCGTCCCCTGCGATCTTAGCAGATGCGTTTAAGCGGAGTGGGGCGAGTGTCGCGACGGTTTCGCTGCGCCGCGAGAGCGGACAGGATCGGGCGGGGCAGGATTTCTGGCGTCTGATCCGTGACCTTGGCGTGCATATCCTTCCCAATACCGCGGGCTGCCACAGCGTCAAAGAGGCCGTCACGACCGCTCATATGGCTCGCGAAGTTTTCGACACAAAATGGATCAAGCTCGAAGTGATTGGCGAAGAGGACACGCTGCAACCTGATGTTTTTGGGCTGGTTGAGGCTGCCCGTATTCTTAGCGAGGACGGCTTTCAGGTTTTCCCTTACACCACCGAAGATTTAGTCGTCGCGGATAGGTTGCTCCATGCGGGCTGCGAGGTTTTGATGCCTTGGGGCGCGCCGATTGGGTCGGGCTTGGGGTTGAATAATATTTTTGGATTACGGGCGATGCGAGCCCATTTTCCGGATGTGCCCTTGGTGATCGATGCGGGGCTTGGCCTGCCTTCCCAAGCGGCACGCGCAATGGAGCTTGGGTTTGATGCTGTGCTCTTAAACACGGCCGTTGCAAAAGCGGGCGACCCCGCCGCGATGGCCGAAGCATTCGCCACCGCGATACGCGCCGGACAGATTGCAGTGATTGCCGACCCGATGGAGCCACGCGACATGGCTGCGCCCTCAACCCCCGTTATCGGAAAGGCGTTTCTCGAATGAAGCTTGATCGATTTTACCCCATTTTTGACAGCGCGGACTGGCTCGAACGCCTCGTCCCATTGGGAATCAAACTGGTGCAATTGCGAATGAAGGATGCAAGTGCAGACCACCTTCGCGCCCATATCTGGCGGGCGAAATCCGTCTGTGCGGATCATGGTTGCACGCTGGTCATCAACGATCATTGGCGCCTCGCGATTGATGCGGGGTGTGATTATATCCATCTGGGGCAGGAGGACCTTGAGGACGCGGATATCGCGGCCATTCAATCAGCTGGCATGCGCCTCGGGATCAGCACCCACGACAAAGCGGAACTCGCCCGCGCCCTTGAACTTCGCTCGAATTACATCGCCCTTGGGCCCATCTATCCGACCATCCTCAAGAAAATGAAATGGCATGAACAGGGCATCGAGAAACTAACGACATGGCGCACCCTGATTGGGGATACGCCCCTGATTGCGATTGGCGGAATGCGCATCGACCGCGCGGCGGGGGCCTTTGAGGCTGGCGCGGATGTTGTGGCCGCCGTCACCGACATTACCTTGAATGACAGTCCCGAAGACCGCGTCCGCGCTTGGTTGGCGGCAACACGATGAGCAGATACGCGCGCCAGACCACCCTTCCCGAAATTGGCGAGGCTGGACAGGCCGCCTTACGAGCAGCGCGGGTGCTGGTTGTAGGCGTCGGCGGACTTGGTGCGCCTGTGCTTCAGTATTTGGTGGGGGCCGGCATTGGGTACCTCACTCTTGTTGACAGCGATGTTGTTTCGCTGTCCAATCTTCACAGACAAACGCTCTTTCGAGAAGAGGATGTGGGTCTATTAAAGGCAAAAGTGGCCGAAGAGACCCTTCAACGCCTGAATGCCGATTGCGAAATTAGTTGCGTTACCTCCGCGCTCACCCCCGCAAATGCGCAGCACCTTGTTGCGCATAGCACCCTTGTTTTGGATTGCGCTGATAGTTTCGCCACAAGCTATACCCTCTCCGATATTTGCCATGCGACGGGGGTTCCTTTGATCAGCGCCTCAGTACTTGGCTTCGCGGGATATGTGGCGGGGTTTTGCGGCACCGCGCCATCCTTGCGGGCAGTATTCCCCGACCTGCCAGACCGCGCAGCAACCTGTGCAACCGCAGGCGTCATGGGACCCGTCGTTGGCATGATCGGCGCCGCACAAGCACAGATGGCCATAAGTTATCTAACTGGGCAATCCCCGTCTCCCCTCGGCCAACTCCTCAGCTTTGATATGCAAAATTTCCGCACGGGTGGCTTCCGATTTGATAGCGCCCCAGAGCCAAGGGCTGACCTTGGGTTCATCGCGGCATCGGATATTTCCCCGACTGATTTTGTGGTGGAGTTGCGCGACGCAACAGAAGCCCCAATCCCCGTCACGCAAACTGCAAAGCGCCTTACCGTCGCGGAGTTTGCAGACCAAAAACCCACGCCAATCGCGGGCCAGCGCGCAGTTTTCACCTGCCGGTCTGGTTTGCGCGCATGGCAAGCCGCCACTCACCTTCGGACCTACTGGACCGGAGAAATATCCCTCATTGCAATGGGCGACACGCCACATACCGAAAGGCAGACCACATGAAATTAACCTCCCTAACCACCGCATTTACCCTCGCGGCCACCCCCATTATGGCCGCAGATCAAATGACGTTGCTGCTTGATTGGTTTGTGAATCCCGATCACGGCCCCATCATTGTCGCCCAAGAAATGGGGTATTTTGCGGATCAAGATTTGGAGGTGAACATTATTGCCCCAGCCGACCCGTCCGATCCCCCGAAACTTGTTGCTGCTGGCAAGGCGGATTTGGCGATATCCTATCAACCGCAACTGCACCTCCTCATTCATGAGGGACTGCCGCTGCAACGGGTTGGCACGCTTGTTGCGACGCCATTGAACTGCCTCCTAGCGCTGGCGGATGGACCGATCAAATCGCCAGCGGACCTCGCAGGCAAGAAGGTTGGCTTTTCTGTGGGCGGCGTTGAAGAGGCGGTGATGGGGGCGATCCTGAACCACAACGGACTGACCCTAGATGATGTCGAAATGGTCAATGTGAACTGGTCGTTGTCGCCCTCGCTTATGTCTGGGCAAGTTGATGCGGTCATCGGCGCGTATCGGAATTTTGAGTTGAACCAAATGGAAATCGAAGGCGTCGAGGGCAATTGCTTTTTCGTCGAAGAAGAGGGCCTGCCCGCCTATGATGAGCTGATTTATGTGGCCAACCCCGACACGATGGACAAAGAGATGATCGCTCGCTTCTTGGCCGCAACCGAGAAAGCGACGCAGTATATCGTCAATCATCCTGAAGAAAGCTTTGAGGTTTTCGCGAGCACCTCCGCCGAATTGCAAGACGAGTTAAACGCCCGCGCTTGGGTTGATACATTCCCGCGTTTTGCGTTGCGCCCAACGGCGATGGATGTGGGCCGTTATGCGGCGTTTGAAGCTTTCCTGAATGAAGCGGGACTGATCCCCTCGCAGAACCCTGTTTCAAAAATCGCCATCGATGTGACAGCGAAATGATAGCGCCGGATTATGGTAAAACCTTCGCGCTTTGGCGCGAGGGGGCCGCGGAACCGTGGCAAGATTATACCCGCCACGCCTTTGTCGAAGGCTTGCGCGACGGGTCTTTGCCGCGCGAAGCGTTTGTGCAGTACCTCATTCAGGACTATGTGTTTCTCGTTCACTTCTCGCGCGCGTGGTCCCTTGCTGTGGTCAAATCCGAAACGCTTGAGGAAATGAAGGTTTGCGCTGCGACCGTTGACGCACTTGTCAATCACGAGATGTCGCTTCACGTGTCGGTTTGTGCCGCCGAAGGGATTGACGAAGCAACGCTTTTTAACGCGACCGAAGCCGTCGAAAACCTTGCCTACACGCGCTATGTTTTGGATGCGGGCCTGCAGGGGGATTTCCTAGATTTGATGGCAGCCTTGGCGCCCTGCGTTATGGGGTATGGCGAAATTGGCCTGCGGTTGGCCGAGAGCAAAGCTCCCGACACGCCATATGCCGATTGGATCAACACCTATGCCGACCCCGGATATCAGTCGGTTTGCACCAGCGTTGGTTCCATGATCGATGGTGCCGTCGCGCGGCGAATTGGGAAACTCGCAATGTCGCCACGCCGTGATGCTTTACAGGATCGCTTTTCTATGGCCACGACTCTTGAGGTTGGTTTCTGGCAAATGGGCCTCAGCACTCAATGACGATTCCCCCAAGCATACGCCTCGCGGGGAAGCACCGTATCGATGGGAAGCTGTTGTTCGATGCGGACCTCTCCTTGCACGCAGGCCAATGGACGTGCTTACTCGGGCGGTCGGGTGTCGGAAAATCGACCGTGTTGCGGCTGATCCTTGGGCTGGAAACGGGGGGACAGTTTGACGGCACAATCGAGGCCTCGGATGGTTTGAGCCTCGCTGGACGTATCAGCTATATGGCGCAATCGGACCTGTTGTTGCCGTGGTTGTCCGTTCTGGAAAATATCTGCATTGGTGCCCGCTTGCGGGGAGAAACTCCCGATTATTCCCGTGCAACTGCCCTATTGGAACGGGTTGGCCTCGCAAAACACATCACGCAGAAACCGACCTCTTTATCGGGCGGGATGCGCCAGCGTGCGGCCCTCGCGCGTACGCTTATGGAAGATCGGCCCGTTGTCTTTTTGGACGAGCCATTCTCGTCGCTTGATGCCGGAACCCGCGCGGATATGCAGGAGTTGGTCGCGGAAGTTATGGCGGATCGTACCATTTTACTCGTCACACATGATCCCGCCGAAGCGGCCCGATTGGCCGATCAGATCATCATTCTGTCCGCGCAAAACGCAACGGTTTGGCCAACCCCTGATACGCCCGCATTGCGGGAAATTAACGATCCACAAACGCTCTCCTGCCAAGCCCGCTTGTTGGCCTATCTGCGCGAGGTGCCGGCATGAGGCGACGCGATATCCTTTTTGCGGTCTTGCTTGGTCTCGCTTTGTGGCAAGCTGCGGTGTTGCTTACACATGCTCCGCATTATATTTTGCCTTCCCCTTGGCGCGTGGCAAAGGCCGCCTATAAAAGCCGCGTTATCCTTGCGGAAAATGCGTGGATTACGAGCGTTGAAGTCTTGCTTGGTCTTATCCTTGGATCGGTGTTGGGCGCGTTAACCGCAATCCAGTTAACGCTTTCAAAAACCTCAGAGCGGCTAATCTTGCCGCTGCTTGTGTTCACGCAAGCCGTACCCGTTTTCGCGCTCGCGCCGTTGCTGACCCTTTGGTTTGGCTATGGTATGGGGTCGAAAATCGTCATGGCGATCCTCATTATTTACTTTCCCGTAACCACGGCGTTTCATGACGGCCTGACCCGCATTGACGGGGGATACCGTGATTTGTCGGTTTCGATGGGGGCGGGAAAATTCCACTTCATGCGGTACGTGCAAATTCCAAACGCGCTGCCAAATCTAGGCACCGGACTTAAGCTGGCCGCGGTATATGCCCCAATCGGCGCGGTGATCGGCGAATGGGTTGGCGCTTCCAAAGGGCTTGGATACCTCATGTTATTGGCCAATGGCCGCGCTAAGATCGACTTGATGTTCGCAAGTCTCATTGTGCTGGCCTGTTTGACGGTTCTCCTCCACATTACCGTTGGTAATCTGGCTGCACGCTTAACAAGGTATGCGGAGGGGACGACACACCACACGTGACGGCACTCGAAAATCCGAACGCTCTATAGAGGCCAGACGATCAGAATCGTCGGCATTGCGACCGCCACAACCAGCACCTCAAGCAGGAAGCCCATACGCCAGTAATCGCCAAACCGATATCCGCCAGGTCCAAGGATGATGGTGTTGTTTTTGTGCCCGATCGGGGTGAGAAAGGCGCAAGAGGCGGCCACTGCGACGGTCATAAGCCACGCATCCGGATTTGTGCTGGTTGCCGCAGCCATCCCCATCGCAATCGGGGCGGCGATCAGTGTAGTTGCGACATTGTTCAGGAAATCTGACAGGGTCATAGTCACAATCATCAATGCAAGAAGCGAGACCCAAGCGGGGAAGCCGTCCGTTATAGAAAGAATTTGTGAAGCGATAAGTTCTGCGCCGCCAGAATTTTCAAACGCTTCTGCAAGCGGGATAAGGCTCGCCAAAAGAACGATAACTTTCCATTCGATGGAATCGTAAACATCGCTGCCCGACACGAGTCCAATCGCGACCAAGGCAATGACCGCGGCCGCAAGGGCAACCGGAAGCGCAACCCAACCCAAAACGGCGGTGCCAATTGCCGCTAAAAATATCCCAATTGAGAGGCCCGCTTTAGAGCGTTGAACGACTTGGGTCTTGCGCCCTTCTAGGGGAAGAACCCCCAGAAAGGCCGCCGCTGCCGCGTTTCGCTCGGGTGCGCCGAGAAGTAAAAGTACGTCCCCCGGCCTGATCGTCAACAGGCGCACCCTGTCTGTAAAACGGCGCCCATTACGCGAGACTCCTAAGAGGGTGACAGATTGGGAGTACAGGAGCTTCAATCCCCGCGCAGTGCGTCCCGCAATCCGCGCACCTTCCGGGACGATGGCCTCGGTGAGGGCCAAGCCGCCCGATGCGACGCCACCTGAGTGCTTTTCGGAGCCTGAAAACTCTAGGTCGCTTTTCCCCAGAAAGGTTTCAATAGATTTTGTTTCCCCCTCAACGACAATAAAGTCGCCAGCCCGTATTTCCTGCGAGGCCGCAAACCCAGGCAAGCGTTTCCCGCGCCGCACCAACCCCAGAATATTCAAATCGTGTTCTTCCGCGAGCGGGTACAGGTCGCCGACACTAGACGTGGTTTCCATGGATTTGTCGCCGACGCGCAGTTCGGCGATGTAGCGGCCCTTGGCGAACTCGCCTTCTTGTTCAAAAGCCCCTTCGCGTTTGGGCAGCAACCGCCACCCGATGAGGGAAACAAAGGCAATCCCCGCGATGGCGACCGTCAGGCCGACAGGGGCAAAATCAAACATCCCAAACGGCGCGCCAAGCACGTCCTCGCGGTAAGCGGCGATGACAATATTCGGCGGCGTCCCGATCAGGGTTATCATTCCTCCAAGAATAGTCGCAAAAGATAGGGGCATCAGCGACTTACTGACCGTACGTTTTGCCTTGGCGGCGGCGTCGATGTCGAGCGGCATCAACAGCGCCAGCGCGGCCACATTGTTAATAACCGCCGACAAACCAGCGCCGACGACTGCCATAACTGCGATATGCAGCGGTAGGGGGCGTTCGGAGTCCAAAACGCGTTCTGCAAGTTTTTCGATGGCGCCCGACCCAACAAGGCCGCGTGACACAATTAGGACTAAGGCAATGATGGCGACGGCCGAATGACCGAAGCCGGAAAAGACATCCTCGGTCGGCACCAGCCCCAAAATGGCGGCGAGCACGAGGGCTCCGAATGCGACGAGGTCATAGCGGATACGCCCCCAGACAAGCAGCACAAAAAGGACAGCGAAAATCGCAATAATCAGGGTCTGGTCAGATGGCATTAGGCAATACTTCTCTCTGTTGAGCGCTTGATGATAGTCTTACCATCAATTGCCACAATGCAAAGCGCTACCATTCCTCAAAGAAGCGCGGGCCAGATCAAAGTACAACGGCAGTTGTGTCACGATGTACGCTGGATCGTCTTGTAGTTGCGCCATTTCATAGACATCAATTTGCCATTTGCCGTAAAGTGCGGTGGCATAATCGGAATCCGAGAGCAATTCCGCGATTGTGTATTCCCCTTTCGTATTGCTTCCATGAAAATATCTACCAAAAGGGGTAGGCGATTTTGCAGATGCGGCCCAGAATACAGTCGCGACCCTTGCGTGGTTTACTTCGACGCCTTGCGCCCAAGGGGGATTGATAGTGTTGCAAACACTGCAGTGCCCTCAACGCGGTTTTCCGCAGCGAATTCCTTGTACCCGCGCAAGTTCGCATAAGCTGCCTGCCCGTTGACGGTAAACGAGTAGCCGATTTGCGGGCCAATGGCCGCGCCGCTGGATTTCAGCCCGTTGTTGGCAGGTTGCGGCCCCGTATCGCCGGTTAGCTGGCCATAAACGTACCCCACAAGGCCAACTTGCCAGTTTTCATTCAGGAACCGTGATGCGGACCAATCTAGGTGTGCGTCGATTCCGTTCCGATACCCCGTGTCACTGTTTTCAAGGTTGTAAGTTACGCCTCCGACGGAGGAAAACTCGATCCCCTTTGCCGCGACCGAGTTGTTTTGAGCCAGAGGTCCCGCCGCCGTAGCTATAACCTTGGATTGGCAATGCCCATTCCGCGTCGCCGTGCTCGATGCGCCGATCGGCCGCGTTAGAATCGAACGCTTATTCCGCCCCGATGTTCAAGATGACAGATCAGTCGCACCCGCATTCGCTGCGAAGGTGAAGACCTGCGCCTGATTGTGGGCATTGCGAGACTTGACCGGGCCCCCTATGCCTGCCCCGCTCAACGGCCCGCGATGTGGCAATGATGTCTGGGTACGAAAATCCAAAGCGATTTTCGCGCGCATTCCTCCGGATGACGGGATCGAGCCCATGCGAATATCGCAGACTTCAATTCAAGGAGGTGAGGACGTAACTTGGATGAAGTGGTCGGCGTATGCGTACCGAATGTTTGCCCAGAGGTACGAAAGGAAGGGGCGTCGCCGAGCATCGTTAAAAGTTGTTCTCGTAAGCAGCCTTCAGCTCCGCGACATCAAGTTTCACCATATTTGTCCTTTAGCCAGCCGCATTGGATGGGCTCACCTCCGTTAGCAATCAATGCATCCCAAATCCTGTCAACCTCAGCTTGATCCTTGCAACTGACCGACAAGGAAACCGCGTTATTGAAGGCTTCGCTCGCCCCTCCATTCAGTGCCTGATGAGCGACCCCTGATAGGGTGAACTCGACAAGGATGACGTCCCCAGCCTTGCCCGCAGGCCAGTCGATACCCGACCGCATAATGTGGTCGATGCGTGACTCTGGAAAGACAGAGACATAGAACTCTGCCGCTTCCTGCGCCTTATTTTCGAACCAAAGGCAGGGAGATATTTTTTGCTGAGGTTCCATAATATTTCACCGTCCGAGTCCAATTAAAGGGTTTTGGCGAGTTCTTCGAGTTGTCGCGCCGCCAATGTCCAGCCTTCGTGAAAACCCATTTCCTCATGACTTTTCCGGTCTTCAGCGCTCCAGTGGCGGGCGGTAGCGGTGTAACGAGTTTTGCCAGCCCCCGCATCCTTCAGGACGATTTCGCCCGTCATGAAGGGCTTTGCCGATGGTTTCCACGCTTGGGTATACGCGTCAGTAAATACCAGCCGTTCATTGGGCACGACCTCCAGATAGACGCCAGAATTGCGCATCTCCTCGCCATTCGGTCCGCGCATGATGAAAACGCTGGAACCACCGACTCGCAAGTCGATACTCTCAACTTCTGTTGTGAACGGTTTTGGCGTGAACCACTGTTCCAGGAGCACGGCTTCCGTCCAGCAACGCCAGATATTTTCGCGGGGTGCATCAAGGGTCAGTTCAAGGACAAGATCGTGATTGTTTTTGGAGTCACTCATAACGCTCAACCTTTGCGCTCACCGACAAACATGATCTTCGCGCCCTGCGGATCGTCAATCTGAATCAGCCAACCACTGTCGTCTGGTAACTCATTAGGCCCCATTCGAACGGTGCCGCCCGCTTTCTCCACCGTCTCTTTGGTTGCGTCGATATCGGTGACTTGCATCGCGAAATTCCAGAACGGCTGGGTGCCTTTTTCTGGCGCGTCCATGACGCCACCGATCATTGCGCCATCATGCATTATGAAAGTGTACTCCCCCGCAGGCCCCATCTGCATCGCGCCGCCATTTCCCAGCCAAACAGTTTGCTGTAGAAACCGAGCGCGGCCTTTTGGTCGGAGGTTACCAGTTCGTTCCAGCAGAAATGGCCAGGCTTCATCGGTGTGAAGGCGGCACTATCTTCCTCGCTGGTGCCACGCATCAGATAGAAATGCGCACCCTGTGGATCGGTACAAAAGGCAAAACGCCCAACGCCGGGAATATCGGTTGGTTCGATATTGATACCCCCGCCAAGCGACTTTACCTTGACTGCCGAGGCATCGACATCTTCGACCCCGACATACATAAACCACATATTCGGCATGCCCTGCGCGGGGACGGGAGTTCGCATCACCCCGGCAACGGTTTCCTTCCTGGCAGAGGCGACACTGTAGTCCATCTCTTGTCCGCCCGGCATTTTTTCGAACGTCCAATCCATGACGCTTTCGTAAAATGACTGCGCCGCATTGGGGTCCTGCGTTTTCAGTTCATACCAGATAGGGGTGCCTTCACGATTGGTCATTGGTCTGTCTCCTTTGTACTAGTGAACGTTTGCAGAGTTGTTCGATTGTGCGGCGACGGGCCGCTTTAATGACGCTTATTGTTTTGCAAATGGTATCCGCCTTGGTCTCGAAAAAGTTAGTGGTCCGCGTGGCTTAATAAGCATGGGCGGGCATTGGCGCGTTCAGGACTCAATTTGGCGGACCTTACCATAGAGATAGAATACCGTAGGTTTGGTGAGTTGGTCAACAAAACCAAAATCGGCCAACAATGTCTGATGCGTTGTGAACCATTTGTCCTGCACACCGCCCTCCCACGTGGTGCCTTTTTACACCCCGAAACTGAGTGTAATCTCCATCTGGGGGACGTTATCCGAGGCGACAAATTCTCTAAGTCCCCCATTCCGCCGAGAGCCGCAACGAAACCATCGATATAGGCTCCACCTACGCTAGGGTATGGTATACGCCAAGGGAGTCATGCCGATTGTGTTCATCCTCGTCCCGAGCCAGATCGCCATAGCCCATGTCATCAACGAAGAAGAGAACGATGTCGAGCTTCTCGGACTGGCCTCGAACTTGGTGCGTTTCGCGTCTGAAATTTTGTTCTGCTCAGGTCTCGGAAGTGGCTGCGAAACCTGCACAAATGAGGGAGGGAATAGGGGACCACATTTTGCGTCCTTCCTAAATAGAAATCTAATTTTCAAATTCACTTTGGCGGTCTGTACCAAGTCCGAAAAATAGTCGAGAGGATTTGGGCCGAAGGGGGTTTGGAGAGCAGGGCGGAAAAATGCTTACGCTGCGGTTTAGCTGAACCAAATTGTGTCCGGTTTTCTCGCCTGTTTTCAAACCTCTTTTTTCAAAATATGCGCAATAGCCTCGAGGATAATCCCGTTGGTATTCAGGTCGGAATATCCCGCCATCGGAAGGCCGTTTTTCATGTATATTCCGGGAGAAAAACCGAAATTTTCAATGCGGGCGCGGGAGCGGACGTAATCGACCAAAGCATGGGAATATTCGTGAGGGTGAGTGGCCGCCCAGAGATACGCTGCCTTGACGCTCACGACTTCGATCGAACGTAAAAAATCGGGTTGCGTATATTGGTCGTCATCAGAAATAACCTGAACCCGCCACGGATTTGCGAAGTCGTCGATGCTATAGCCCTGATATGTAAACCATGGGGCCATATCTATGGGGCTTTCGGAAACGCAACGCATCGTGCCGGTCGTTTGATTGTCTTCAAGTTGAGCGGAAAATAACATGTCGGCAAGGTACTGGGTCTCTGGCGTGAAGCACAGCTCGACACCTTCTAGAAGCAGTGGTTCGGCACCAATGCTTCCGATTTTAGACGCGCTGAAAAGCAACTCGATCACCGCATCCGCGTCGGTTCGCCCGTCTAATGGCGCGTAAGGGCTTTGGGCGGCGATGCCAAAAGCGGCGTATCCTCTCGCTGCGTAATTGGTGCAATGCGAGATGAAGCGATCATAGGTGAGCGGTTCCGAAACATCGTGCATCCGTCCGTCGTGGATGGTCTCTTTGAGGGACCAGCTGGCGACTTTTTGTTCAATGAGATCGTTCAATGCAGGCGAAAAGGTTCTGAGCTGGTGAAAAGCATTGAGAAGGCGCCCAGTATCGCAAGTATTGAACGAAGGCGTCGGCTCTTCTTCGTAGGCCACATGAACGAAAGAGCCCGGGAGCTGCAATCCCTGAATCGTTACCGCTGGCAGCCCTTCGATTATACGCTCGGCCCAACTATTGAGCTCAGTCAGGCTCATCAGGTCAAGTTTCACTGCCGCGACCATGCCGAGGAGTTGGCTTCCGATATCCCACATCGTGGCGTAATCGAAGAACGTATTTACGTCATCAACAAGATAGGTCGTTGAAGAAATCAGGCCAGTTTCTGCGTTTGTGAACCTCTTGAAATAACGCCAAGCGAGTTTTGCATCGCGAAGGAGTAAGTCGCGATCCAACTGCTCGCTTTGGGCAAAGGCCAATTGTTCACTGTGCATTATCTCTTGGGTTTGATGATAGACTGAACTGAGCGAGTCGGCTGGCAGGATTTGATCCGCCAATGTTGCTACATCGGTTATCCAATACCCCGAATGGTGCTTTAGTCTATTGATGATGGCTATCGTCCGTTGCCGTTGCGCGGCGTTCCTATAGGATTTCTGATCAAGGACGAGGACGGTATCTTCGAGGATCCCGATTTTTGAGGCGGCCTGTGACGACGAATTCGTTTCGTCGATAAAATGTAACCTTGGCGGGTGGAGGCTTGCCTGATGATCGACACCAGCAATCAAGTCGATCTCGGGAAAGGGAACCATCGCAATCCGTGGCGGCACTCTAGGCGTGTTCTTTTGGTCAGACTCGTCGCCAAGCATGCGACAGTTTCCGAGGCTCTCGTCGCTACTTTGGCCTGCGAGCGGACAAACATCTCCGCCATCCTCTTGCCAAGATTGAGCATGCTCGCCTGCCACGGTGAAATGAAAATTATGGGCGCGAAGCCACTCAGCAAGCTCAAGCGCGGCTTCGCCGCCGGGTTCGTCCGGCTTGCCTGTGACATCCAGCCGTAGGCCAATTACAGTTTCGGGGTCAGGAGACGCGCGGACATGGTAGTCAGTTGGGGTTGTCGGGACAATCTGCCGCGCCAAGGAAAATTCGGATATTAGGGATGCAATCTTGGTCATTCGCTGGGCGGCGAGGCCACTATTTTCCGGCGTGAGACCTTCGAGAGAGAGAGCGAGTAAAGATCGCGTGTCGTCTTGAATGCTCGCGGTCAGCGCATTTTTGATTGAATCGAAGGACTCGTTTAGCCCGAAGTGCATCCCGCCAAAAATGTGCAGGACACTCTGGTCCCAGCGGCTGTCTGCAGGTTCGATCCCGGATTCGGGCAAGCTGAGAACCGTCCGAAATCCAGCAGCTCGTACGCCACCAGGTTGATACCTCCCCGACGTCCCGAAGTTTGCCACAGTCAGCACAGAACGAGTAAGTTGATGGTCCGACTGTGCGGTCACAAGCCCGTCCTCAAGAGCACGCCGCGCTTGGGTCGCCATTCGTGATTGAAAATAATATGGTCGCTCGGACAGCGTTGGCGCCTTGAGGACGATCTCAATTTGAGCCGGATAGTCGGCTATGAAACGGCGAAGATAGCCGGCCAAACTGCTATCAGGAAGAAGTGTGCCAGTGGCAATTTCTGGCGACACAATGCAACTGACAGGGATATTTGCGCTCACGAATGGCTCAAGGAGAGCGAGGAGGCTATCGGGGGGGGTGGTGGAGGTAATGCCCGTAAGAATGAGTTGAAACGATTTGTAGGGTGATTCGGCACGAGAAATAGAAGGCAGCGCAACCATAGCGGGAAGCTGAATTCCGAGCTGCAGCATTAGATTGCGGCGACTAATTTTCATCGTTCTTTGAACACCCTCTAATTATTCCAGAATAACAACACTGTGCACCATTTCGGCGATAAAAAAGGCCATTTTATTTTAAAAATACTAATTTCTTAAGTTGTTTGCAGTGATTTGCGTCAATTGCAAGGTGCCAATTTGTTTTACTTTATATTCAGGGTGAAGCTTGGCAATTGCAAAAATATTTCAATTTCTAGGCGGTGTTTTACGGGGATTAATACTTGGGGGGTGGGAAGAGTGACTGCGCATTTCAAGAGTTCTGGCTCGAAGAAAAAGGGCCCACTTGAGCGACTACCTGTATTTTCAGATCCTGCGCGTATTCGGTCGCGCAGGGTGGCCCTGTTTGCAGTTACTCTTATTTCTACGTTTCTCCTTTGGGGTGTCGCTTTGGGACTTCAAATCGCCAAAGTGGAGAATGTTGATTTTGATTTTGCACCGTTTGCCGCCCCCCTCTCGGAACCTCTGTTTAAGGTAACAGCCAAAGCCCTTACCCTCAGCGTTCAGGGGCTGGATGAAAACTTCACAGAATCCCCCTCACCACTCGGCAAAAACGCCTTGTCGAATTGCAATGGCCAGCGGGGGCGGCGCGACGCGCTCACACAAGGTTCACGCGATATCTTCGCATTTTTGCCGATTGAGCCGATCTGGTCCTATACCTCGCTTGAGGCACATTGCGCGCAGATTGACGTACTTGTACCTGCTTGGTACGAAATATCAGGGTTAGAGCGTCCCGTCTTGAATCTAGGGACGAAGTTTGAATATGGCGACCGCATTCAGAAGCTGATAAACTCTAATCGGGATGATTTTGCGTTAATGCCAAGTATATCCCTGCCCGAATTTAGCAGCATCGAAGATGTGGAAGCGCTGGTTGGCACGGCCAAGTTGCGCCAGTCCCTTGTGGATGAGGTAATCAATATTGCAGTGGCCAATGACCTCGACGGTATATGTCTTGATACGAGCGGCTTTCCCTCCGAGACGGTCGGCTATTCGGCGGATATACTACAGCGGCTCAAGGTAGGTTTCGCGGGGCTTAATCTAAAAACCTGTTCGGTCATGGATTTCGATAACGAATTTTGGATGGATACCACCCTTGTTGCCGCGTCTGACAGGGTTGTCATCACAATGATACGCGAACCTTTCGCAGGCTCCTTTCCGGCACCAATAGCACCACAGCAATGGTTTGTAGAATCGGCTGACTTCGTTGCGGAGCGTGTGCCTTCGGACAAGCTTGTTTTTGCTTTGGGAACTGGGGGATATGATTGGGAAAGTGGGCAGGTCGAACCGGTCAGGTCAGACTATACCTCCATAATCAGCCAGACAGTGTTGGATGAGGGGCAGGTGCTTTATTTTGATACCGACCTCAATAGCCAAGCTATCCGTGTTGACCGCGAGAAACGCCGCCACGTCAGCTGGTTTCTCGACGCCGCCTCTTTCCACAACCAACTTCGCGCGCTTGAGGGATATGGTCTAGCGGGTGTCGCGGTTTGGACCATTGGGCGCGAGGATCCCGGTGTCTGGGATGTCTTGGCCCTACAGAGTGAATCCTTTGCTACTCTGAAGGATCGGCTTGCAACCGTTTCCGTTGCGGACGGCGTTCGCTATTTTGGCGAAGGATCGTTTTACCATCTGTCCTCCGAAGCCGTCTTGGGGCGCCGCAGTTTTGCAGGCGATCAGGGGGATGGCCTTATCCACGCACAAGACTACGCCGTCCTGCCTATGCCAATCCTCATTGAACGCTTTGGAGAACCCAGCGGAAACCAGATCACGTTGACTTTCGATGATGGGCCCGATCCGGTTTTCACCGCGAAAGTGCTCGATGTTCTGAAAGATAAAGGGGTTAAGGCCACATTCTTCGTCGTTGGACAGAACATCGCGCTTGCTCCAAAAGTCCTCAAGCGGATCGTGCGGGAAGGGCATATCGTGGGGTCCCACTCCTTTTTCCATCCTAAGCTTGAGGAGGTTTCACCAAGTCGGGTTAGGCTTGAACTCAACAGCGTGCAACGCATTGTTGCTGGCCTCACAGGGCATCGTATGGCGCTATATCGGACGCCCTTTGGCAAAAGCCAAGGGCCAGATACGGCGGAATTCGTACAACCGATCCGTGTTGCAACATCGCTCGGCTACATTGAGATGAGTAGCGACGTGGTTACATATGATTGGACGAATAATTCAGCCGAAGACATCCGTGAACATGTCCGCGAGGGGGCCCACAGGGGAAATCGAGTGGTTATGTTACACGATGCGGGGGGAGATCGAAGCGCAACGGTCAACGCGTTGGGGCCAATGATTGATGAGATGCGGGCGGAGGGCTATGAGTTTGTCTCGGCAACGGAAATTTTGGGGCTAAAAGTTTCCGATCTTATGCCGCTAGATGACAGTTTCGAGGCCCAGTTGCATGGCATGTCGTTCAATTTTTTGACAATGGCCAAATCGGCATTCATTACGATTTTTTGGCTAACTGTCGTGCTTGGCATTTTGCGCTCCCTCACAATTTTGTTTCTGGCGCTAACTCGACGACCCATCGGTCCGAGGGATCCCGCATACGAACCTTTGGTGACGGTCGTTGTCGCAGCCTATAATGAGGCGACGGTCATTGAAGCATCCATAAAGACGATCCTTGCCTCGGATTACAGCAACCTTCAGGTTTTGGTAATTGACGATGGTTCGAAGGACAGCACGGGGAACGTTGTCCGTTCCGCGTTCAAAAAGGACCGTCGTGTTAAGGTTCACAGACAGAAAAATGGAGGGAAATGGCGGGCCCTCAACGCGGCCTACAGGTACGTATCGACCGACATAGTGGTGGCGATTGATGCCGACACAGTTCTGCGCAAGGATGCAATCAGAAAGCTCGTGGCTCGCTTCAGTGACCCAAAAGTGGGCGCGGTCGCGGGGAACGTGAAAGTCGGAAATCGGCTCAATCTTCTGACGCGTCTCCAAGCAGTAGAATATATAACTGCCCAGAATCTCGAGCGCCGCGCATTCGACAAAATCAACGGGATGCTTGTTGTGCCAGGCGCGATTGGGGCTTGGCGTGTCGCAGCGGTCAAGGAGGCAGGGGGCTATTCAGGCGACACCCTCGCAGAGGACGCTGATCTAACCGTGTCAATCCAGAGATGTGGATACAGTGTGTGCTTTGTCGAGGATGCGATTTCAGTCACAGAGGCGCCTGCTACCCTTGTGCCTTTTCTCAAACAGCGCCTTCGGTGGACTTTAGGTATGATGCAAATGGCGTGGAAACACCGTGCCTGTTATACTGAAAAGCGTACCATTGGTCTTGTGTCGTTAACGGACCTCCAGATATTTGGCGTGTTATTCGCCCTCTTTGCGCCCATCGCTGATTTGGTCCTCATCACCACTGTCGGCGTGGCCATCAAGGAGTTTCTAGCAGGCCGACCACCGCTAGATCCTAACGCCTCATACATATTGCTCGCGGGATATATCTTACTGCCATTAATGGATATTATTTTGGCCGTTACGGCTGTACGCTTGGATCGGCGGAACGACGGTTCGGAAACCTATTCGCAACTTTGGGTCATCCCGTTCCAACGGATTTTCTACCGCCAGATGCTTTATTTCACCGTGTATCGATCCGTTTTGCGCGCCCTAACTGGGCGACTCGCGAAATGGGGAACCCTCAAGCGGATGGGCACGGTTAAGTTGAGCCAATGGACCTGAGCGCGGTCAAATCAGCTGGATAGGATTTGACAGTTGTTTGAAAGTTCTCCGGCAATCACAGGGTATCCGGAGCGCGGATTGATGATAAATGTGTGAACCGCAGTAATCCGTCGCATGCATTCATCCGCAATTTCCGGACCCGCCCTGCGACCACCAACATAGATGTCGAGCCACGGCAAACCGTTACGACCCGTGTGGCAGGGACCACCCTGAGGCGTGGGCCCGTCACCACAAACATCCTCAACGATGGCGTATTTCTGAATGGACCCAATATAGAAACGCGTACCTGAAGGGAAATCGAGAGTTTGTTTGCCGCCTACAATTGAGTGACCGACAGCAATCGTGATCGGATCATTGTAGGACCCTGTGCCTCCAGCTCGTTTATGAATGACCGGTCTTGCGATCGCAGCAGAGCCGGGCGGGGTGTTGTCCCAATAACTGTAGCCGGTCAAATAGGCGTTGAAGCTTTTTTCCTGGCCATTTGCAAGTTCACTCAACGAGGCATACGAAGTGTTCGCTCGGGTAACCTGCTCGCCAATCGCAGAGCTGCCGATGAGAAGAGACAGACCACTTAAAGCGACAATTTTTTTCAGTATCTGTTTCGGCATTAGCCAAATCCTCATTCTGGTCCCGGTCTCATACCAGCATTAAGTTAGTTAATATTTAATTATACTTGGTCTTTCAGGCATTTTTGTGACAACGGAATGGCAAAAACTAGCGGCATCCGTAGAGACTATATTTAGTGGTACCGTAGATAATAGAAACTATTACTATGTCTAGAAGTTAAACCATTGCGTATAAGATTTGGCATGTTTTTGCCAAAAAGGGCACCAGATAAGGCCTATTTAGGCCGATTCATGCCAAATTCGGGCTGTTTGGGCGATATCATCACTTTTCTGGGGCAGTCATCGGGCCGGTTAGACATTGCCGGTTTGAGGCGGTTCCGGTGGTATTATGGCTTTTGGATGCGGCGAAACGCGTCTATTTCATTTTTTGCCGCATCCAATATAGCGTCTCTGACGCCATTAATCTTGCTGCAAATGTGGGGCTGGGTAATGAAGCGGTTGTGGGAGAGCAGCCGAGTGCAAAGGGGGCATTTAAAAGTGGGCTGCGACATGGCTTTCCTTGAGCCGCTCGAAATCAGTGCAAGATTAACGGCTACGTCATGGTCCTTGAAGAGACAGTTTGCATCCTCCCCGTACCGGCCACCAGTATTATGCAAATTTTGATGGCGGAGCCGTCTCCCTCAAGCAAAACATCGGCGTCAAAATCTGCCAGAAGTAAGGGCTCAAAAACCGCTGGGTCGCCCGTGAGTTGGCTCATGAAATACCGTCTCAAGTAACCGCGCTGAGGGTGTACGGAAAACAAACGGCACTCTTGTCGTTCTGGTAGGTCCATCGTGGATTATTGGACATCAAACGCTTCTGCTCCGCTGTCGCGCTCATGGCCGATGGTGTCAATGTAGTGAATAATCGACCTCCCAAAAGCAAAGAGCCAGTGGCAGGGAATATGATTGATCGTCTTGGGGGGGCACGTTCCTCAAGTTGATCAAACACTTGGAGGAAAAACACTCCTGAACTCAACAAATCAGGGCGCAAATGGTGATGTGGTTCGTGCGCGTGTTGGCTCCATTCCGTTGCGCACTATTTAGCATTTGCATCGGTGTCGTATAACTGGACAATTGCGAAAAATGGGGTGCTAGGGTTTTTATTAGGAAGCCATAACCTTTTTCTTTGCACCGTTTGATCTAGGCCCTAATCGGATTGTCCTGATAATTGATGTCTTTATGGAAGATCATCGCGAAACTAGTGTCGACCTGAAGGTATGGCATAGCATTGAAATCCGATTGGGACGTTCACACATATTTTCTAGAAGGAAAATTAGGTTCAATTCTTGAAAAGTTTGCGCCGCCTCCGCAGTCCTGACTATAGAGGCGGATTACTTCTTTGGGGCCGTTCTGGGCGGGCTCCATTTGCTGAGATTTGACTAACGCCAATCAATTATAAAGTTCCCCCCAATCCGATCAAAGATTGGGGGAAAGTGGTATGCGGCCTCGCTTGAGATATGATTAACCTAATTTGAGAGCGCCACTAGATCTTTATAATCGACATTGTTCGCACCAAGGGCAGGCGCGCCTTTTGCCGATTTGATCTGAGCGCCATCGATCCGGATGGGGCAAACAGTTGTGCGGGCTTCTGCGCCGGAGTCTGAACGAATGGTTTGGATTTGGTTCAGGGCTTTGAAGCCGTCCGAGGCGACGAAGCTGGGCCAATCCAGAACCGGAGCGCACCAAACTCCCGCCGGCTCAAGAATATCCAGCCAATGCTGTGTTGGTTCGGTCGCAAACACGCCCGCGACGATTGCTTTGATTTCATCGAGATGGGTAAACGCCTGATCTTGGGAGTAGGTTGCGATCTGGGGGGTATTCAAGAGTTCTGCAACGCGCGCCAGAGGGGCCATTGCGCAGGCCATATATCCATCAGTGGTTTTGTACATGCCGTAGGGCGCGGGCTGATAGGGGTTGGCGTTGCCGATTTTGTGCCGAGTGGGTTGTTTTTCATCATCGTTGAGAAAACAGGTGAATTGTTCAAACGTCATATCGATAGCTGCTGATAGAAGATCGACTTCCACAAAGCCGCCATTTCCCGTTACCCCGCGCCGTACGAGGCAGGCCAAAATGCCTTGCACCAAATTGCCTGCGGTCGCGACGTCCAGCATGGCAAATCCTGTGGGCACGGGGCCGTCCTCGGCATTGCCATTAAGCCAAGCGATGCCTGACAGAGACTGTACCAGCAGGTCTTGGCCGGGCTTGTCTCGCCACGGGCCAGATGTTCCGTACCCCGAAACCGCACCATAAATAATCCGAGGATTTAGGGCGCGCACGGCGTCATACCCCAAGCCGATGCGGTCCATCACACCGGGTCTGAAGTTATGGATCATAACGTCCGCTGTTTTGATCAGGTGGCGCACGGACTCGAGATCTTCGGCAACTTTAAGGTCAGCGGCGACGCTTTTCTTGCCACGATTGAACGTGTGAAACACTAGACTTTCCCCATCGAGACGCTGGTCATTGACCACCATTGAGCGGCAAAGATCGCCGCCTTGTGGCCGTTCAATCTTAATCACCTCGGCGCCTAAATCGCATAACCGTAGGGCCGCAACAGGACCAGCAAGGAATTGTGAAAAATCCAGAACGCGAAGTCCGTTCAGAGGAAGTGTGGAGGGGGCGTCCGGCATGTGTCTTTGTTCCTTTATGGTGTGAGTGCTGCTTCAAATGGGCTGGTGTCGAGGCGAAATCCGAGGGTTTTAGACAATTCGAGAGCGGCCAACCTGATGGATGCGAGGGTTTGTTCGGCAGTCGACGCCGCATTGTTTTGGCCGATAAAGCCCGAGGTTATCGCCGCTGCGACGCCCCTTGTATCAAAGACGGGGACACAGAGGTTACGCACGCCTAGGATCATGGTGCTGCTGGTGTCTTCGAACCCGTTTTGGCGGATTGTTGCCAAACGCGCCTTGAGGTCTGCTCGATCTTCCGGCGATCTGCGGGCCAGATACCGTTCTTGTACTTCGTCGGTCGAAAACGCGAGGATCACGTGGCCAGAACTCGTTTGATCAACCGGAAACAGGGCGCCTGTACGTACGGCATACCCCGCTGGAAGCGGGCTTTGAACCGAGGCTAAAACAAGGACATTCGTGCGATTGAGTACGCCAATATGGCAGGATTGACGGTTGGTGGCGGCGATACGTTCGAGCATCGGCAGCGCGGCTTTGACCAAACGCTCAGTAGGGTCGTGGGTGTGGGACAATTCAAACAGCTTTAGAGTCAACTCATAGCGACTTGTGTCAATATTTTGCCGCAGGTACTGCCGCTCGGCGAGGTACACTACCACGCGGTAAATTTCGCCCATGGTGCGATCCAGCGCGTCGACAATCTCGTTCATTGTCAGCCCGTCTGGGGATTTGGCCATAAGTTCAAGCACGTCCAGCGCTTTTTCAACTGCGGGAACGGCTGTTTTGGCTTTCTTACTTTCCGGTGAATCAAGGGCGTCTTGTTTTGTCATGTGGGGGCTCCATCCGTTGAAGCCTTGAGTTTAGCCTGTTCTACCTTGGCAAAACAGAGTGACATGAGTTCGTTTTCATTTCTTAGACCTTGGGCCACAGATAGATCCATTGCGCCACGGACCGCCGCCTTGACCGCTTGGGTCGCAACGGTTGAATTTCCTGCGATTTGGGTGGCGATTTCGCGTGCTTTGGTAACTTCGTCGCCGCTCTCGACAAGCCATTCAACCATGCCGATTTTTTGCGCTTCGTCGGCGTCAAAACGGTCGCCCGTGAGAAGGTAGCGCATGGCCTGACCATAACCGCACAAACGGGTGAGATGTTGTGCAGCACCTCCAGCGCCATTCCAGCCCAGTTGTACTTCGGGGGCCGAGAAGACGGACGAGCGCGCGACAACACGCAAATCACAGGCCAGCGCAATCTCAAGCCCGCCGCCAAGTGCCCAGCCTTTGACCGCTGCAATCGTCGGTTTGCGCAGGGCAAGGATCGGTGGAATATAATCGAACCGATTGCGCCATGCCCAGAAGTCTTCATAGCCCTCCAACGCTTTGATGTCGGAACCCGCGCAAAACGCGCGCTCCCCGGCCCCCCTGAAAATAACCACGTGGATTTGCGCAGTTTCGTCCGCCTCTGTGCAACAGGTCGCGATCTGGCGATACATCTCAGGTGTCAAAGAGTTGTGCTTTGCAGGCCGATCCAGAATGATCTCGCCAACATTGCCCTTGATTTCAAGCCGCACGAGGCCATTGGATGCGTCTGTCATGTCGTACCTCAGTTGAATTTTAGATCAGGAAGCCACAGCGAGAGTTGTGGCACGAAGGTCAGTACCAACAACATGCCGAACAGCACGATGTAAAATGGCACCGAGGCCTTAATGAAATCGGCGATAGAGACGCCCGTGATGGCACAGGTGGTAAACATCAAGGTGCCAAGTGGCGGCGTGATCCCTGCGACCGTAAGATTGAAAACCATCACAATCCCGAAATGCACGGGATCAATGCCAACTTTCATAATAACGGGCACAAGGATCGGTGTGAGAAGGATGATTGTCGCCGAACCTTCAATGAACATGCCCGCAATTATGAGCAGTAAATTGATCGCCAACAGGAGCAGCAGTGGATTATCCGTCATCGCGAGCATGGCGTTGGCCACGGCGGCGGGAATACGTTCCCACGTCATGTAAAATCCAAAGGCGTTTGCCGCGCAGATGATGAACAGAATAACAGCGGTTGCCTGCATCGTTTGTTCAAGGATTGGCCTGATATGGGTGAATTTCAACTCGCCATAAACCACGCCGATAATTGCCGCGAACATTGCCGCCATCGCGCCCGCTTCCGTTGGCGTGAAAAAGCCAAATCGGATGCCGCCAACGATGCCAATAGGCACCAAAAGCGCAAGGAAGGCCCCCGCAAAAGCACGGCCACGGTCAATCCACGGCATCGGGCGATCAAGCGAGGGTTGAAGGCCAAGGCGACGGGATTGTATCGCAACCGCGCCCATCATTGCGGCACAGATCACGATGCCCGGAAGGATGCCCGCAAGGAAAAGCCGCCCGATGGAGACATCCCCCATGAACCCGTACAGAACCAAGCCAATACCGGGCGGAATAATCACAGAAATGATGGAAGAGGAGGCCGTAACCGCCGAGGAAAATGCGGGGTCATAGCCGCGTTTTGTCATCTCGGGGACGAGCACTTTGGATTGCATGGCGGCATCAGCATTGGCCGAGCCGGAAACCCCACCGAGCAGGGTCGATAACAACACATTTACCTGTGCCAAGCCGCCCTTCCAATGGCCGGTCATCGCCTCTGCGAAGGTCATCATCCGCGAGGTAATGCCCGCATAATTCATCACAACACCCGTCATAACAAAAAGCGGCACCGCCAGAAGCGGGAAGGAATGGGTGACGGCAACAATACGTTGTATGAAAATTTCGGGTGGCATTGCGCCAGAAATCAAAAAGAAAGACAGGCCGGCAATGGCGATTGCAAACGCCACAGGAATGCCAATTGCGATCCCGAACAGAAGAATAAAAACGGGGGACAATGTCATAGGACTTCCTCCAATGGGGCGTTCTCAGGGGGGGGCAAAAAACCCGAGAGGCGGAGCATCGAAGTCGCGGTCATGCTGGCGAAGCAAATGACGGTCGCGAGGTACACCATGCTGAACGGGATATTGAGAACAGGTGAGGGGCGGCTTGCACCATTTAGCATCATCAGAAAGCTCAGATATGTGACGTAGACCAAAAAGCCCAAAACGATAAAGTCACCCGCCTTTAGCAGGATTTTTTGAAGGGCATCTGGAAGGATGTCGATAAAGAGGGTGACGCGAATATGCTTGCCTTCCCTAAACGCGGTCATCGCGCCAATGAAGACAACCCACGTAAAGAGGATGCCCGAAAGTTCGGTTGTCCAGACGGCGGGGCGCTCTGTGATATAGCGCGTCATCACACCCCACAAGACTGTCATGGCAAGAAGCGCGAGAGCTGAAAGCGAGATCAGGTTTTCTATTCTGCGGATCCAAAGGCCGAATGAACGCATGGCAACTTCTCCCATTAAATCGCTCGGCCTAGGATTGGCCGAGCGCGTTTTGTTTGATTAATTGTCTAGAATTGAGCGGACCTGCACGTAAAGTCCGTCAGACCAATCAGGGAATTTGGTATAGACGTCAGCGGTTGCTTCTTGGAAGGCCGCCACGTCGACATCACGGTTAAACGTAACCCCTTCGGCTTCCAATTTGGCGATCCACTCTTCTTCGCTGCTCAACATCAGGTCGGTCATGAAACCGCCAGCGTTTATGGCTTCCTCATTGATGATGGTCTGAATGTCTTCTGGTAAGGCGACAAAGAGATCGGCGTTCATCATCAGGCCTGTAAAGCCTTTGAAATGGCCCGTAAGCGATATGACGTTTTTCGTTTCGTACAGTTTTGACCCATAGATCGATGGCAGCGGTGCCTCGGCGCCATCCACAACGCCTGCGGACAATGCGGAATAGACCTCGCCCCAAGCAACCTGTGTTGGACGTGCGCCCATGGCATTGAAGGTTTCAACCCACATGATGTTTGGCGGCGTGCGGAACGTCATGCCCGCGGTGTCGGTGGGGGAACTGATGGCTTTGTCCGAAAGCATGTGGCGCGAACCAAACAACCAATTCAGCGAAAGAAGCTCAAGATCAGACTCGTCCCGCAGGCGGTTTTTCATACCTGTATAGAGTTCAGAGTCGATAATTTTTTGGAAGTCGCGTGGATCTTCCATCAGGTAAGGCCCGCCCAGAACGCCAAAATCAGCGACGAAATCACTGAGGTATCCGGGGTCTGACATGGTGATGATTGGGGCGCCTGCACGCACTTGCTCAAACACTTCGGGGTTGGACCCTAACTGTGCATTTGCGAAAATCTGAATGGCAACGCGACCGTCGGTGCGCTCTTGGACGTTATTGGCGAACTGTTCCAAGGCTTGCTGGAGCGGCTCTTTATCCGAGGTCACGTGGGCGAGGCGGAATGTGTATTCCTGAGCGGATGCGGCTATCGGGCTCACGGCAATGAGCGCTGCGGCGATGAGTTGGCCCGCGCGGCCAATGTGAAATGACATGAATGAATTCCTCCGTTTTGTGTGCGCCCCGTGGGGCCTTTTAAGCTGGATTCTCCAACTTTTCTCCTCTTGGGTATTTGGCTAACACAGCTATTTGCAAATATCAAAGTAATTTTTATACTTGCAAATAGAATTGCAAATGAAGCAAGTTGGAAAAAAATTGAAAGACGCAAAACATGATTCTTAAAGGCATGACATGGGACCACCCCCGCGGATACGACCCCGTCGTTGCGGCATCCGAAGCCTATTTTCACAAGGCGGGTATCAAGGTTGAATGGGATAAGCGCTCCCTTCAGGCCTTCGCGGATGTGCCGATTCATACGCTGGCCGAAACCTATGACTTTGTGGTTCTTGATCATCCCCATGTCGGGCAGATCTCTGAGACGGGTGCGCTTTTGCCGCTTCCCGCACCTACAGATGCCAGCGCGTCCTTGGGCGGATCCGCCGAAAGCTACCTTTGGAGGGGACAATGTTGGGCCTATGCGCTGGACACCGCGTGCCAAATGGCGGCCCACCGTCCGGATTTGAACACGCCATTGCCCACGACATGGGAGCAGTTTTTAGGGGATGACGCCAAACAGTTTCGCGCCGTGACCCCGCTTTTGCCTGTCGATGCGTTCGACATGTTTATGACCCTCGTCGCGGGGCGCGGCGGCGAGAAAATGCCCCTAGATCCGACGCAATTTGTCTCCGAAAGTAACGGCCTGTTTGCTCTCAATATCTTGCGCGCGCTCTATCGTCTTGGGCCGGACGAACAGGTGGACATGAACCCGATACATGTGTTGGAACTCTTGTCTGGAACCGATGAATTTGCCTGCTCTCCGTGCCTTTTCGGCTATGTAAACTACGCCCGTTCAGGCTTTCGAAAACACAGGGTCGCGTATTTTGATATGCCCCTGTGCGAGGGGTTCTCCCAACCTCGCGCGATCCTCGGCGGTGCTGGAATTGGCATCTCTGCCAAAACCGCGCACCCTGAGGAAGCGATCAAATTCGCTCACTGGATCACCTCGCAACCGATCCAGTCGGGGGTCTATTTGGACAATAATGGCCAGCCCGCCAATCGGCACACATGGCTGGAACAACAGAATGATCCCGAGGCCTCTGGGTTTTTCAAAGGGGGGTTCCACACCATCGATACAGCATGGACCCGCCCTCGAGAGCCGTGGTTCCTTGAGTATGTCGATGCCGTTTGTGCGGTCATGCCGGATTTCTTCCGCAAAGACATACCCGCTGAGCGCTTCCTCGCGACGCTCAACACACTTTATCGCCATCACAATAAGGAAAATTGATCTATGCCGATCGCAGTTATTACGGGTGGAAACAAAGGGCTGGGCTTGTTCCAATCCAAACGGTTTCTTGACGCGGGTTTTAAGGTAAATGTCGTGGCCCGCAGCCGCGCAGACTTTGACACATTGGGCGCAAATGCCGTTTTCCACGAGCGCGACATCGCCAAAGATCGCGCGGCGGATTGGCTTGCCGATATCTATGCCGCCAATGGCCCAATTGATGCGCTCATTAATAACGCCGGTGTGCATCTGAAAAAACCGATCTGGGACGTCGCCCCAGAGGAGTTGGACCACGTTCTCGACATCAATGTACGTGCCATGTTTGCTGCTTGCGGGCGCTATGTGGCGCTGCACCGCGAGACGGGGGGAGCTATTGTGAATGTAGCCTCGATGGGGGCGATCATGGCGCTGCCTTCTGCTGCGGCCTATGTCACCGCGAAAACCGCCGTGGTTGGGCTGACGCGCTCGGTCGCGGTGGATGCCGCGCAATTCGGAATTCGCTGCAATGCCGTTAGTCCCGGTTTCATAGACACAGATATGACCCGCGCTATCCTCGCCAAAGACCCCGCGCGCCGCGACAAAATCGAGGGCCGTATCCCGACCCATAAATTTGGCACACCAGAAGACGTCGCCAACAGCATTTTTTACCTCGCCTCCGATCAGGCAGTTTACGTCAATGGCGTAAACCTCCCTGTGGATGGTGGCTATGCCATCGGCTTTTAAAGGACACACCCCATGTCACACTTCGAAACAAAATTAACTGCGGCCCACGCCGTTTCCGTGTCCGTGCAACCCGAGGAGCAGAGTATTCCCGACGGTTACGCGCGCCTGCAATTGGCTGTGGCGAGTCTGTGTGGGACCGATTTGCACTATTATTCGCAATTCGCCAATGCGGGTTTTGTCCTGCAAAACCCCGTGACCCTCGGGCATGAAGCTTGCGCCTATGTGGTCGATCCAAACGGCTCGAACCTCAAGGTTGGGCAATTGGTTGCCCTCAACCCGATCATGAATTGCCAAGAATGCGCGCCCTGTAACCGCGGCGAAGAAAACCTCTGCACCGCCAAAAAATTCCCCGGATCCGCGACAGCGGTTCCCCATCTTGATGGCTTTTTTCGCGACGTGATTGACCATCCCGCGCGGTGTTGTCGCCCTGTGGCGGATCACGTTAATCCACGTCACTTGACCTTTGCCGAACCTATGGCCTGTGCGTTGCATGCGCTCAACAAAGGCGGCGTGGCTGCGGGGCAAAAGGTCTTGGTGACAGGCTGCGGCCCCATGGGCTTGCTGGCGATTGCGGGGGCGGCCGCGCGTGGCGCAGACGTCACGGCGTTGGATTTGCGTGCCAAGGCGGTAGAGGTCGCGGTGAAAGCAGGTGCGCAGACTGGACTGGTCAGCGGCAAGTTTGACGAAAGCGATCTCGAGAAAAAATTCGATGTGGTTATCGAAGCCAGCGGGGCAATTCCGGCCTTCAATACGGCGCTCAAGGCAATCCGCCAAAAGGGCCGCATTTCCATTCTCAGTAATATTCAACTGCGCGACGCACGGGTCATGCTGCACCTGATCATGCTCAAAGAAATCGAAGTCGCAGGGTCGTTTCAATTCAACCGCGAATTCGAAGAAGCTGTTCAACTAATTGAATCTGGCGCGGTGGATTTTGAGGCTTTGACGGCTCATGCCTTCCCTTTGGATCAAACGGGCGAGGCCTTAGAAATGATGGCCGGAGGGAAAGCCTTTGGTAAAATTATCATCCTCGGTAGTGTTTTAGTACGATGATAAGGTTAATAATTGGACAGTATTGACATTTATGTTGAAGATATTCTGTTTTGTGCTTACTTTAGTCGTACCAAATGTAATTTTAGACGCAGGCGCCAAATGTCTGATGGAGGAAGAATGACAGAGACCTTTGATCACATCGTCATTGGGGGTGGCTCCGCAGGGTGCGTTGCGACTTCTCGTCTGGTTGAAAGCGGTGTGAAAGTTTTGTTGCTTGAGGGCGGGCATCACCATCGGCACCCATTGTTGGACATGCCCCCAGGTGTGTTTAAGCTGCTCAAAAACGGCTCGAAATTTTTCAAAACCCATTTGTCGACCCCGCAGGCCCATCTGAATGGCCGTCGCACGGAAATCCCTCAGGGGAATGTCTTGGGCGGGGGGTCGACGGTGAACGGCCAAGCCTATGTGCGCGGGCGGCCAAGTGATTATACCGCATGGCACGAGATTTTGCGCGGCAACAATGATGCCGTCAGCTGGGATTGGGATGACGTCCTCCCTCATTTCAAGCGGCTGGAGGGTAATCGCAAATTCAACGATGACTTGCATGGTTGTGAGGGTAAGCTAATCGTCTCCGATCCCGGATATATAGACGATATGGCGCGGAGGTTCGTGCAATCCGTTCAGGCACAAGGCGAGCCGTTTAACCCCGATTTTAACGGTGTAAATCAACGCGGTGTGGGATACTTTCAGTTTACCTATGATCGGGGGCAACGGGTTTCTGCGGCTTATGCGTTCATCGATCCCCTTAAGGGCGATCCGAATTTAACCCTGCGCTTGCAATGCCAAGTGCAACGGATTGTCATCGAAAATGGCCGTGCGGTTGGGGTTGTTTACAAAGATAAATCTGGCACCGAACACACTGTGCGCGCCGATGGCGAGATCATCCTTTCGGCTGGCGCGTTGATCACGCCCCAACTCTTGATGCTCTCCGGGCTTGGCCCTGCGGAGCACTTGCAAAAACACGGCGTCAAAGTTGTTGAGGACCTCCAAGGCGTCGGCCAAAACCTTAAGGACCATCCGGATGTTTCGGTCGTGGCGCGCGCCAACGGACCCTACGGATATTGGAAACAGGATCGTGGGTGGAACATGCTGCGCAATGGTATGGAGTTTAAACTTTTTGGGCGCGGCAAGGTCACCACGACCGGACTTGAGGCGGCTTGCTTCCTGAACCCAACCGACCCCGAAGCTCCGCCAACCCACGAGGCCTATTGCATCCCGATTATGTATCTGAATGCGGAGCAATTGAAAGACATCAAGGAAGATTACGGTGTTTCAATCCAGACGGTTTTGCTGAAACCACATTCCACGGGCACCGTGCAATTGGCGTCGGCGGACGCTGCGGATATGCCGCTGGTTGATCCCAATTTCCTCAGTGATCAGCGCGATATAGATGAGATGATTAAAGGGTTACGATATTTCCGCCAAACAATGGAGACCAAGCCACTGGCCGACAAGATCGACCAAATCGTAGCGCCGCTGGACTACTCCGACGAGGGGCTGACGGCGCATTGTCGCAAAGTCGTAAAAACCAATTTTCACCCTGCAGGCACCGCCAAGATGGGGGCCGACGGCGATAAAATGGCGGTTCTGGATGCGCGGATGCGTGTGCGCGGCATCGAAGGTTTACGCGTGTGCGACATGTCCGCCGTGCCAGAGATTCCCGCAGGCAACACCAATGCGCCAGCGATGATGCTGGGGGACCGCTGTGCCGATCTGGTCCTGGGGAGGTTGTGAAATATGGCGACTCGTGTTGAAAAACTTAAGTTTTGTATGACTATAAAAGGAAATACATTAGAGGTATTGACATTTGAGCGAGAGTTATGTCCCTTTATGTTAAGTTTGGTCATACCAAAAAACAAACGCGGGAATGGGGGGATACATGCCTGATATCGGAAAATTATTGCGAGAGAAGAACATCATCTTCGTCACTCTGGCGCTCTGTTTGGTCTTCTATTTGATCAGCCCACGGTTCATGAGCATTGACAACATGTCGGCCATCTCGCGCCAAATTGTGCCGATTGGTTTGATCGCGCTGGGCCAATTTTTTGTGGTTGTTTCGGGCAATATCGATCTGTCGATGGGCATGGGGTCGGTGTTGTTTGCGATTTTGCTGGGCGTTTGTTTCGGCCTTACGGGCGGTGTCGGCGTTGGCATTGCTGCGGTGATTGTCGCCTCTCTAGCGCTGGGGTTTCTAAATGGGGTGCTGGTGGCCAAGCTTAAGCTACCCGCCTTTATTGTGACGCTCTCGATGCTGTTTATGGCGCAGGGTCTGTCCGGTCTGATCATCCCGCGCGGGCAACAGATTTTCCTAATGGGCGGATTCTTTCGCTTTGTTGGCGCCGAGAAATTCTTGGGACTCTATTTGTCCTTCTGGTTCCTCCTCGTGCTCTTTGCGCTGGCGTATGTCGTCTATAATCACACGCGTTGGGGCGCTTATGTCGTTGCGATTGGCAACAGCGAAGAGAACGCAAAACTTGCAGGAATCAATGTTGACCGCGTGAAAATCGGGATCTTTATGTTCTCGGCTCTGTGCAGTGGTTTTGCCGGAATTATGCTCTCTACACGGATGGGATTTGTGCAGCCTGGCCTCGACGGAAACGGCCTGCTGTTGGACGGTATTGCGGCGATTATCATCGGCGGCACTCTAATTTCGGGCGGGCGCGGCACCATTGCTGGCGCTTTCTGGGGGCTGTTGTTCATCGGAGTCATCAACAATTCACTGAACCTTTTGAACGTGGAGGACGTCTGGCATCAGGTGTTCAAAGGCGGAGTGATTTTGGCGGCGCTTGGCGCGAACTGGGTGCTTTGGCAATCCCAGCAGGCCGAAGCGCATTAATTCAAACGAACTATCAAAAAACTGGAGGAGAAAACCAATGAAACTTACGAAAACTATGGCGGCGACCGCTGCTCTTGCGACGGCTTTCGGTACTGGGTCCGCCTTTGCGGCGGATGACACGTTGGATATCGTGTTCATCAATGACGGGCACGTTGCCCCTTATCACGTGGCTTGGCTGAGCGGTTTTGAGGATGCAATTGCCGCCTATGACGAAGCCTTTAGCGATCTGAAAGTAACCGGTCGCTGGTTGTCTGCGGAAGGTTCGCTGGAGAAAATGATCCAGCAAACAGAAGTGACGATCAACGAAAAACCAGACGCCATGTTTGTAAACGCCATCAACGTCGATGCGTTCGAACCTTTGGTTGCTAAAGCACAAGCTGCAGGCATCACATGGATCGCGGTGCATTCGCCCATGGAGAGCGCGGACTACAGCTTTACCCTTGGGGATGTTGTGAACGGCACCAACCAAGGTATGGCAATGTGTGCCTTGTCGGGTGGTGAGCCATATAAAGTCGGCGTTATGCTCGGCCAAGCTGGGAACCCTTCTGGCGAAGCACGTCGCGAAGGTATCCTTGCGGGGATCGCAACCTGTGACAACGTAGAAGTCGTCGCCGAACAGCCTGCAGATTGGGACACCGTCAAAGCGCAATCGATCGCCGAAAACTGGCTCACACAGTACCCAGACCTGAACGCAATCTCGGGCGTGACCGATGGCTATATGTACCCTTCAATTGCGATTGCTACCAACAGCGGCAACACCGATCTTGAGTTCTTTGGTTATGATGGCGACATCCCGATCTTGCAACAAATGACCGACGGTCAAGTCAAGGCCGACATCCTGCTGTCTGGTACGCGCGAAGGCTGGAATTTCGTTCAAATGGCCTACAAAATCCACAACGGCGAAACTCCTGACAAAGTCTATGACTTCTTCACACCATTGGTGCTGACAGAAGAGAACCACAAAGTGGCCTTGGCCAACGGGTTCCCTGAAGATGTCCAAGTCTACTATGTCGATCAAGCGCTTGAAGTGGCTTCCAAAGGCTTCCTCGAATTTGGTCCTGACTCTGTCAAGTAAACGCATCTGCCATCGGCGCTTAAGGTGCCGATGGCTCACCGTCGGGGGAAATAATGATGACCAGCACAAGCACAGCCACCGCGAATATGCGCAAACCCAAGCGGACCATCGATAGCTTAACTTTGCGCTATTTTGTTCTGATCGGGTTGATCGTGATTGCGTCGATCGGCTTTGGGATTGCCAACGAAAACTTCTATTCGTTAACCAATGTCGGCATTCTTTTGCGCTCTATTACCGTGTTGTTTCTGCTGTCGATGGGCATGACGTTTATCATGCTAACTGGTGGTATTGACCTGAGCGTCGGTTCCAACGTGGCCTTTGCTGGCGGGGTTGGGGTTATCACTCTGACGTCAACGGGGAGTGCGTTTCTGGGCTTCGCCGCTGCGATTTTCGCAGGTATGGCGATTGGTGCGCTCAATGGCTTTTTTATTGGCCGTTTGAAACTGTCGGCCTTTATGGTGACGCTCGCAACCTTCGCGTTGGCGCGTGGATTGGCGCTGGTAATCTATGACGCGACCTCAATCAACGTTTCAAATTCAACATTTTTGTGGCTAGGGGCTGTGAGCTGGGGCAACATGCCTGTGGTCATTCCCTTTGTAGTACTGGTCTTCGCGGGCCTGTCGGTGCTGCTCTATAAAACTACCTTTGGACGCGACACCTACGCGGCGGGTTCCAACTTTGCCACAGCGTTTGTTTTGGGGCGCCGCCCCGAACGCACCCTTGTTTGGGTCTATGTCCTGTCTGGGGCTTTGGCGGGTTTATCGGCAATCATCACTGTGGGACGCGTGTCGTCAGGACAGCCCTGGGCCGGACTTTATCTAGAGTTTGATGCGATCACTGCGGTGATCTTGGGCGGGACCTCGCTGTTTGGCGGGCGCGGCAAACTCTTGGGGACGATCCTTGGGGTCTTGCTTTATGGGATCATTATCAACGGACTGGTTCTAACGGGCACAAATCCGTACCTACAAAGCCTGATCAAGGGATTGATTTTGCTAGGCGTTGTCCTTCTGGACCAATTCACACAGCGGGGGAAAGCAGCATGAGAAACCGGATCGATATGAAAGGTATTGGCAAAAGCTTTTTCGCCACCCGCGCATTGGACAACATTGATTTTACTTGTGTGGCGGGGGAGGTACATGCCCTCGTCGGCCTCAATGGCGCTGGCAAATCAACCCTGATGAAGGTTCTGGGCGGCGTTTATCAAATGGACGAAGGCGTGATCGAAAAGAACGGTCAGGCCATCGAAATCGCGGTACCTTCGGATGCGGGTAAGGCGGGGATTTCGATGATCCATCAGGAGTTGTCGCTGATCAATGAGTTGACCGTTGCGGGCAATATTTTTCTTGGTCATGAGTTGAAACTGGGTGCGACGCCCTTCCTTGATAAACGCGAAATGGCGCGGCGGGTGAAAGAACAGTTGGACCGTTTCGGGCTGACACTTGATCCGCATAAACCCGTACGAGAGTTGAATTCAGGCGAGAAGCAGATCGTGGAAATCATCCGCGCTTTGATGTCCGACAGTTGGTTGATCGTCATGGACGAACCCACGTCGGCCCTCTCAGAAGAGGACAAAGACCGCCTGTTCGAATTTATCCGTCGGATGAAGGCGGAAGGCATCGCCATCATCTATATTTCCCACCATATGCCCGAGATTTTCGGCATCGCCGAGCAAGTCACAGTCATGCGCGACGGGGTGATTGTTTTGTCCGAACGGACCGCCAGAACGTCTGAGGAGAACGTGATCCATGCGATGACCGGCGAAGCGCTGGAGCATTTCGTAAAGCCACACAAAGAAATCGGTGGTGATGCGATCCTGTCCGTCGAAAGCCTAAGCAAGAAAGGGGCATATGACAATATATCGTTGGATGTCCGGCGGGGCGAAATCGTTGTTATGACGGGTCTGCGCGGCTGCGGGGCGCCCGAGTTGGCCAAGGCTATCTTTGGCTTGGATAGCGATTATACGGGCCAGATTTCCTATCGCAATGAAGCGTTGAAACCGGGCCGTGGCCCCTCCGTTTCTGTGCGCGACGGCATGGGGTTAGTCACTGAAAATCGCGACAAGAACGGAATTCTGCCAGCACTTTCCGTACGAGATAATATCGCCCTGCCGTTTTTGGATAAGGCTGTGCGCGGCGGGATCATCGACGCGCGGCGCATTGAAAGTGTGGTCACCAATGCGATCCGCGACACATCGACCAAAACGTCCTCGCCTGATCAAGAAATTCGTTTTCTCTCGGGCGGCAACAAACAGAAAATCTGCTTTTCGCGCTGGTTGGACGAAGACTTGGAACTGCTTCTGTTGTTGGAGCCCACGCGTGGCATCGACGTGCATGCCAAGGCCGATATTTATCGTATCATCGAAGATTTGGCAGAACGTGGTGTCGGTATCCTGATCCTATCGTATGAAATCGACGAGGTCATCATGTTGGCCGATCGGGTGTTGACGATGTACCAAGGCGCAAGCGTGTCCGAGTACTCCTACCCGAATTTCGAAAAGGATCAGATGCTTGCAGATATGGCCGGAGCGGGCCAGTCGCACTGAATTCCCAAAGGAGACTAAAAATGTTCTACAAATGCTTTATCGACAATGAATGGGTCGAGGCTTCCGATGGCGCGCGCATGCCCGTTTTGAATCCAGCGACGGGTGAAGCTTGGGCCGAGGTGCCTGCCTGCACGGGGCAAGAGGTTACCCGCGCGTTGGAAAGTTCGCAGCGTGCGCAACTAAAGTGGAAAATGCTGCCACCCGTTGAGCGCGCGGCCTATATCTACAAAATCGCGGAAGGGATCGAAGACGAGCGAGCCTTGTTTGAGGAGTTGCTGGTTAAAGAACAGGGCAAATCCCTTGCCGAAGCCGCAGGCGAAGTCACCGATACCATCCGCTATTTCACCTATGCTGCCGAGGCCGCGCGCCGTTTGCGGGGCGATATTTTTCCTTCGGATAACCCGCGCGAGCAGTTGTTCATTTACAAAGTGCCTTACGGGGTAACGTTGGGCCTTTGCGCCTATAACTATCCGCTGGCTTTGATTGGCCGCAAGGCAGGTCCGGCCTTGGTGACGGGCAACACTATGATTATTAAACCGCATGAAGCAACGCCCGTCACGGCCTCTGTTTTTTGCCGTATCGTTGAGAAAGCAGGCCTGCCTGCAGGTGTGATCAACATGGTAACCGGAACAGGCGCCAATGTTGGCGCGCCGCTGGTTGAAAGCCCCATCGTGCGCATGATTACCCTGACGGGGTCCATCCGTGCGGGCCAAATGATCGCCGAAGCTTCGGCCAAAAACATCACCGCCCTGTCGCTCGAGTTGGGGGGCAGCGCGCCGTTTATCGTGCTAAAGGATGCCGATATAGACGCTGCGGTCGAAGCCTGTGCGGTTGCGCGGTTTGCCAATGCGGGACAGGTTTGTATTTGCAGCGAAGCGGTACTGGTTGAAGATGCTATTGCCGATGAATTCACTGAAAAGCTCCTCAAACGGGTAGCCGAAATCAGCCCTGGAAATCCTATGACCAACAGCGGTATGGGGCCGATTACAACTGCAGGTGCGCTGGAGCGGATTGAGAAGATCGTCGCAGACTCAGTCGCTGGTGGCGCCAAGATTGCGATCGGTGGTAAGCGTCCCGAAGGAGCGGCTTTTCAATCGGGTAACTGGTATGAGCCAACGGTTTTGATCAATGCGACCGCTGACACCGCTGCGGTAAAAGAAGAGATCTTTGGGCCAGTGCTGCCAATTGTACGCGTTGCCGATTACGAAGAGGCACTGGCAATTGCCAACGCACGTCCGGACGGCCTGTCGGCCTATCTCTGGACCCAGAACCCATCGGTTTATATGGATGCGATCCAGAGGTTAGAAACCGGAACGATTTTTCTCAATTCCGGAATCGTCGGCTATGTCCAAGGCTATCACAACGGTCACAAGTTGAGCGGAGTAGGGGGCGAAGACGGCATTTACGGCATTGAAGGATATTTGCAAAAACGCGTAGTTTATCAAAAATACTAAACGCGTTTTATGCAGCGGAGTTACGGCTGTCCCCACGCGGGGGCAGCCGTTTCCACATTCCCTAAGCGGTTAGTCGAGCTGCCCTTTGGACATCAAGCGCATTCTGTTGACGCACAGCAGAGTAGCGGTCGATCGCGACAGCCGCTAGCAAAACGCTGCCCCGAACGACGTCGTAAATGTAGGGCGAGGCGTTCAGCAGGTTGAGGCCGTTATCAATCAGCACAAGGAATACCGCACCAATCACGGATCCAAAAACCGTCCCTGATCCACCAGTCAATTTGGTGCCACCAAGGATGACGGCGGCGATGACGGTAAACTCAATCCCAATACCAATCCCCGATTGTAAGCCACCCACACGCGCCAGCAAAATCATCGCGGCGATCCCCGTGACAAGCCCACTCAAAGTGTAAACCGCAACCGTGGCACGGCCGACGGGCAGGTTGGTTTCTTTTGCTGAGCGTTCAGAATTTCCGATTGCGCGCGCATAAACACCAAGCCGCGTGCGGTTCAAAATGTAGACACCAATGATGGTGATCACCAACAGAACCAAAATCGGCACGGGGATTCCCAGAATGCGACCATTGCCAATAAACCCCATTTCGCGCGGCACGGGAATGTTCTGCGCACCCGTCAGATGAATCGCCGCGCCGCGGTAAATTGAATAGGTTGCCAGCGTCGTAATCAGGGGGGAAACCCGAAAACGCACGACCAATATCCCGTTGAGCGCGCCCAATGCCGTTGCACTTACGAGGGTCACAACAAAGGCAATAAGATAGCTTTCTGTATCGAGCATCAATTGCGCAAACAGGGCAGAGGTGAGGAACAAGATCGCCCCCACAGAAATGTCGATGCCAGCCGTCATAATAACGAAGGTCATACCGACGGCCATGATCGCCGTGACGCTTGATTGGACCAGTATCGCCTGAAAGTTCGATACCGTCAGGAAAACTGGCGAAACCACGGACAGAACTCCCGCCAACACAATCGTGGCCAAGGCGACGGCGACCCATTTCTGGCGCGACATCAATTTGCGTAACATTTCAATCTGCATTACTTACGTCCTCGCCTGAGCTCGCGGCCAGCGAGATGATCTTGACACTGTCATAGTCAGGGCGTTGGAATTCACCGACGATCCTGCCCTTGCGCATCACCAGCATTCGGTGGGTTACGTGTAGAAGCTCTTGCAGATCGGACGACACAATAAGAATGGCCTTACCCGTTCGAGCAAGGTCGGCAATGGCGGTATGAATGTCGAATTTGGCACCGATATCGACCCCCTTCGTAGGCTCATCGAAAATCAGGATGTCGGGTTCCATCGATAACCAACGCGCCAGCAGCACTTTCTGTTGGTTGCCCCCAGACAAGTCGCCGACGTGGTTTTCGATATGGGGAATCGAAATGTTCATTTCGCTCACCAATCCCTGTGCTTTCTCGTCTTCTCCGCGAAATCCGATGCCCCGCAATTTGCGCCGCACAAAATTGATAATCGCAGAGGCGGAAAGGTTTTCACGTACGGGGCGGTTTAGAAACAACCCGTTGGAGCGCCGATCTTCGGTCACATAACACAACCCTTGTTCCTTCATCGCCGTGACGTTTCGGGGCGCAAGTGTACCGTTGATCAACACGTCCCCTGTGGCGGGGCGCAGACCAAAGATAGCCTCGGCGACCTCGGTTCGTCCTGCGCCCATCAAGCCGGCGATGCCTAGAATTTCTCCTTTATGCACCGTCAGGTTAATGTTGCTAAAATCTGACGAGCAGAGGTCGCGCAATTCGAGTAAAGGTGTTTCGCTCGGCTGTCCAAGGTCGACCTGCGCTCCTTCCAAGGTTCGGCCCACCATCATCTCTTCGAGCGCCCGTTGGCTTACCTCGGCCAAACGTCCTTGGCCCACTTGTTGCCCATCGCGCAGCACAACAAAGCTGTCGCAAACGCGGTAAATCTCTTCCATGAAGTGCGAGATAAAGACGATTGCGAGACCCTGCGCCTTGAGTTTATCGATAATCGCGAAGAGTTTTTCGCGCTCAATGGCGGTGAGGGACGTCGTCGGCTCATCCAAAATCAACACTTTGTCCGCATGCAGTAAAGCTTTGGCAATTTCGACCACTTGTTGCTTGCCAGCCCCAAGGGTTTCAACCCGCGCGTGCGGGTCAATTTCAATTCCCAGAAAATCGATCTGTTTTTGCGCGATGCTTTCGGCTTGTCGCCAGTCGATACGTGTCGCGTGTCCCGGCAAATCAGCGATGCAAATGTTCTCGGTCACAGTCAGGGAGCCAAATAACGATAACTCTTGATGGACGGCGGAAATGCCGTGCTCAGTTCCGATGACCTGATCGACGGGTTCGCCGCCAACAAGGATTTCGCCCTTGGTTGGTCGAAGCAAACCGCACAACATGTTTTTGGTCGTCGATTTTCCCGCGCCATTTTCGCCGACAAGCGCAAGGACTTCGCCTGGTTTCAGATCGAAGGTCACACCGGAAACAACGGTTTTGTCTCCAAACGCCTTCGTCAGGTTGCGCACAGATAGGGTTGGGGCCAATTGCGCGAGGGGTGCTTGAGCCGTCATGGTGTTCATACCCCCCTCCGCGTGCCAAGTTTCATGGCCATCCACGTACCCAAGAAAATAAGGACGCCTTGAATGATCAACTGGTCATAGAATGGAATGCCGATCAGGTTTAGGCCATTCGTCAGGATCGCCAAGATCGCGACCCCCAAAACTGTGCGTCCAACCGACCCTTCGCCGCCTGTCATGCCCGTACCGCCCAGAACTACCGCACCGATAATGATCAGGAGCAAGGTGTCGCCGACACCGGGGATTGCATTGCCAAGGTTGGCGATGGAAATAAAGCCAGCCAGCCCGCCCATCAAACCGGAAAAAAGGTAAACGCTGAAGGTGGTGAAGCGCACGTCAATGCCTGAATATCTTGCGGCCTCTTCGTTAGAGCCAACAAGCATGACGTGGCGGCCCCACGTCGTACTTGAGATGGCAAATCCCGAAACTGCGGTTGCCAATATCGCGATAATCATCACGGCTGGAATGCCGAGCCAAAGCATAAATCCAAAGTCGAGCATCCAGTAAGGCGTTCCTTTGACGGCTATTCCAGCGCTCAAAACAAAGGCCAATCCGCGCGCGATCAATTGTGTCGCCATGGTTGTAATAAAGGGAGTTAGTCGGAAATAGCCAATTAGAACACCGTTCAGCGCGCCGAAAGCAAGGCCTGCGATTAGCGCGGCTATGACACCGGCGGGCACGCTGCCTGTTGCTGCCATAACTTGTCCGGAGACAACGGCGCTGACGCTGATCACTGTCGAAATTGACAGATCAATGCCGCCAGCTAGAAAAACAACGGTCATCCCGACTGCGGCAATCATGACAACGGCATTCGCCCCCATAATGGCCTCGATGTTTCCGGAGGCTAGAAAATAGGGTGACATCAGAGAGAAGGCCGTAAACAGGACGGCAATCATCGCAAGCGCCGGATATGACTTCAGAGTAGACAATGCGAACTTCAAAGGAGGGCCCCCTTGGGCTTGAACGTATGCGATGCGCCAAGAAAATCGGCGCATCGCTATTTTGGGTGTTCTTACTTAGGTGCGCCCCAAATGGCAGCTGCGTTCGCTTCGGCGTTTTCGGCGGTGAAAAGGTTGCCGCCGACATAGTTTGTCCGCTCAACTTCTTCCCCTGCCAAAACCCGCGCCACAAGATCGATGGCCTTGCGTCCGGTAGCTTCTGTGCCCATGACCACAAATGCGTCTGCAGTGCCCGAAAGAACGGCGTCGTATCCGTCGCGTGATCCGTTCACACCTGTGATAACAACGTGGCCTTCATCGCCGACGGGAACCAATTGGCCAAGATCAGCCAGTACCGTTTCCACTGCGGGAATGTGGGTGTCGGTCGCCGCAAAAACAGCCGCAACATTTGGATTGGCTTGGAACGCGTTCTGGGTGCCAGACAAGGCGCGCGCCGAATCCCAGTCGGTTGGAACTTCGATCAAAGTCACATTGTCGAGGGTTGCGATGCCTTCCCGGAAGCCTGCCGAGCGATCAATGCCGTTCTGGTCGTTCAAAGCGCCGATCAATTCTACGATCACAAGGTCACCTTCACGGCCCGCCAAAGCTTGGGCGGTAAAGTCGCCAGCGAGGCGACCATCGATGAGGGAATCTGGACCAACAAAGGCTGCGACAACTGCGCTGTCGGGCAGGTCGCGGTCATACGCGATAACTGGAATGCCTTCACGTTTTGCGGCAATGAGGGCGCGTTCAATGGTGGTTTGGTCAACGGCACAGACCACGATGGCGTCCACGCCTTGGGCAATGAGCGCCAGGATTTGTGCGTTTTGCTGCTGCGCGTCGCCATCGGCAACGACTTCGATCAACTCATAACCGCGATCTGCGGCTTCTGCTTTGATACCGTTGTTCACGGCGACGCGGCTTTCGAACAACTGATCAACCGATAGGCCAACGGTGATTCCGTCAGCAAAAGCGGCGCTTGCCGCAAAAATAGCCGCAGCCGCAACTGCCCCTAATAGTTTCTTCATAATTTCGTCTCCTCCGAGTTTCATCTGGCAGGGCATTTGATTGCCTGTCTCAGGTGGCGTGCTCTCGTTCCTAGGCAGGAAGGAGCTGCAAAATCACTAAAGCAAGTTACTTTGATATTTGCAAGGAAATTTTGGTCGTACCAAACAATGAATTTACGCCGCGCGGAATGTAGTTGAAAAAGGACCTTTTCGAAGGATTGCGGATGCTTTTGGGTAAGTGTGTGATGTCCAGTGCTGTTAATATTAAAGGTACGGTTTGAAATTTGGCGCGCCATCTCTTGGTTTTAGTGTTAAGTTATGGGACCAGAATCAGGTGGGTAATTTCAGAAATCTGAATTTTGGTCGCCCCAAAATACACTGTTTGGCGGTTTTTTGAGTTAGGAGGAGGCCCAGATGTCTGCAAAGACCCTGTTAGGACGTTTGGAATTTGGCCGTCAAATATCCCCGAACGTTTCCCGAACCTGTTTCCACGCAGCGTCCAAGTGTGACTTCATAGCAGCTTCGGCGGCATCGGGGTCACGCATCAGGATGGCCTCAAAAATGGCGGTATGGGCCTGAAAGTTCTCTTGGTTACGTTTGGAAAGGCGTGGCATCCGCGACCATTGTGGCGCCAGCCAAGTGGAGTAAGCTTTGTGAATCGCTGGAAGGACTGGATTTTGCGGGATTTGGTACAGGACTTCGTGAAAGGCTTTGTCCGTCTGGTAGAAAAGATCGCTATCCTCAATCGCCAGCCCATTGTTTTCAAGTGCGCCTTTCAGGGCAGCAATGTCGCCTTTGGAGGCGCCAGTGGCGGCTTGACGTGCGAGCGAGATTTCGATCATGGCGCGGCTATCGAAAAGGTTTTTGACGCCGTCAGGCTGGCAAAGGAGATGTGTGACGATTCCACCGACCACATCAACTGCGGTGTCAAACCCGGGCTTGCGTACGACGGGGCGGAAGCGGGGCCGTGCTTCGACCAAGCCGCGTGACGACAAAAGGCGCACGGCTTCGCGTGCAACCGTACGCGAAACGCCAAACTCTTCCATCAAGTCGCGTTCTGGCGGCAAAGGGTGCCCGTCCATCAAGATGCCTGCATGAATACGGTCTTCGATGGCTTGGACTACGGGATCTGCCGCCCGCCCAGCATTATTCTGATTACTCATTTGCCCTCTCAGAATTACACAAGTGGAATCGTCGTTCCTTCTTACATGGATTAAAAGGATTATGCGATTTGGTTTGGATTTTTTTGTTTGGTATGATTAAAAATAGCAAAGTTGGACGATTGTGAGGAAAAATCAACTAAAAACTTTAATTCCTTCAAGTTTGGGAGTACAATAATCTCGAAAAGGAGTCGCTATGCAACAGAAGCCTCAACCCAAAAGCATCAATCCGATCCTAGAAGTCAAAGTTCGTCTGTTTGAGGTTCCTCTCGCTGAGGTGCTGAGTGACGCCAAGCACGGCGATCACACGCATTTCGAATTGATCACTGTCACCTTGCAAATGGAAGATGGGACTGAGGGGACTGGCTATACTTATACGGGCGGAAAAGGCGGGCATGCGATTGTGGCTATGATCGAGCACGATCTTGCTCCGTTCCTGATTGGCCGAGATGGAGCAGACATTGAACAAGTGTATGAGGCGATGCAATGGCACGTGCACTATGTCGCGCGGGGCGGCATCGCTTCGTTTGCGATTTCAGCGGTGGATATTGCCTTGTGGGATGTGCGCGGCAAACAAGCCGGGCAAGCTTTGTGGCAAATGGCCGGGGGTACCGCAGATCGATGTCGGGCCTATGCGGGGGGGATCGATCTGAATTTTCCGTTGCCAAAGCTTCTCGGCAGTATTCAGGGCTATTTGGATCGGGGCTTTGACGGAATTAAAATCAAAATCGGCCAGCCAACGCTCGCAGAAGATGTTGCGCGTATCGCCGCTGTTCGAGACCTTATTGGGCCTGATATCACTTTTATGGTGGATGCAAATTATTCGATGACCGTGGAGCAGGCCATCACCGCCGCCAGAGCGTTTGAAGTCTATGATATCACTTGGTTCGAAGAGCCGACCATTCCGGATGATTACAAGGGGTTCGGGCGCATTGCCGAGGCAACAGGCATGCCGCTTTCAATGGGGGAAAATCTGCACACGATCCACGAATTTGAATACGCGTTTGAAGACGCACACCTTAGTTTCATCCAGCCAGATGCGTCCAATTGCGGCGGCATTACAGGGTGGCTGCAAGTCGCGGCCCTTAGCCAGAAATATGATATTCCAATATGTTCGCACGGGATGCAGGAGCTTCACGTGAGTCTGGTTTCCGCCCAACCAAATTCCGGCTGGATCGAAGTCCATTCCTTTCCGATCGACGAATATACAACCCGCCCTTTGGTGATTGAAAACCACATGGCGCTTGCGCCGAGTACCCCCGGAATTGGCGTGACGTTTGACTGGGAAAAATTGCAAAAAGCACATGAGGACATGCACAAATGAACACAGAAACAATCTCCGCAGCCTTTTACCGTGGTGACAAAACATTCGTTGTTGAAAAGGCCGTAGCAGTCCCGCCAGTCGCAGGAGAGGCCACTGTTCGAATTGCCTATTGCGGAATATGTGGCACGGATATGCATGTGTATCATGGCAATATGGACGCCCGCGTTGGTGCCAATCGCATCATTGGCCACGAGATGTCTGGCGTGGTCGAGGCCATTGGCGAGGGTGTCAGTAATGTCGCCGTGGGACAAAAGGTCGTGGTGCGGCCGCTGGATCATTGTGGAAATTGCCCCGCTTGCCTGAGTGGCTATGCGCATATCTGTCACAACTTGAAGTTCCTTGGGCTTGATACCGATGGCGCGATGCAGGAACTCTGGACCGTACCAAGTCACACGCTCCACATTCTCCCCGACGACCTTCGCCTTGATCATGCTGCCTTGATTGAACCGGTCGCCGTTGCCTGCCACGATGTGCGTCTATCCGACCTTCAGGCCGGTGAAAACGTTGTCGTCATTGGCGGTGGTCCCATTGGCGTGCTCGTCGCTATGGTCGCGCGGGATGCAGGCGGGAATGTGGTGATTTCGGAAGTAAATCCTAACCGTCTGGAGATTGCCCAATCGCTGGGGTTCGACACGGTTAATCCCATTGAAACGGACTTGGTTAATTTCATAAACGAGCGCACGGAAAATAAGGGTGCGGATGTTGTCTTTGAGGTTTCGGGAACCCAACCAGGTGTTGATGCCATGACCGCGGTGGCCGCCACGCGCGCCCGTATTGTTATGGTTGCAATCCATGCGCAGAAACCGACGATTGATCTCTTTCGGTTCTTCTGGCGGGAGTTGAAACTCATTGGCGCGCGGGTATATGAACCCGAAGATTATGAAAAAGCGATCTCCATCATTGGGTCGGGTGGTATTGATGCGGATATTGTCGTTACAGATGTAGCGCCTCTGTCTGAAATTCAAGCAGCGTTTGAGGCACTGGATACCAGCCCTACAGCCATGAAAAGTCTGATAAAAGTCGGAATGGGTGCATAAGCCCACTCTCGATACGGCAGAGTTCTAAGGTTTTCGTTGGTTCCGTTGCCTACCCTAAATAAGGTTATACTCGGGAAATTTTCGCAATTGGTGTCACAAAATACTGTTGCGGCGCATTTGGTTCAATTGACGTTTCATCCGTGTGAGGCGTTGGTTGTGGTCGTTGCCACGTTGACGGGCCACCAGGGTCGAGAGGATATCTGCCGCGACTAAGGCGGCGATCCGCGATGTTGTGGGGGTGAAAACATCCGTGTTGTCGAGCGTTTCGATATTTATGACGATGTCGGAATAATCCGCCAGCTGGTTCGTTGTGGAACTGGTGATCGCAACAACTTTCGCTCCTTGCTCGCGCGCAATCCGGGCAAGCTCGACGATTGAGGCGGTGCTTCCGGTGTTGGAAATTGCGACGGCCACACTGTTGGGGCGCATCATCGACGCCGCCATAAGTTGTTGGTGGGCGTCCACCGTTGCGTTGCAGGGAATGCCAAAGAGCGGAAACTTCTGCTGTAAATCTTGCGCGACGATGGCCGATGCGCCAAAGCCGAAAAACTCGATGCTACTTGCCGCAACAATCAGTTTAACTGCCGCATCCATTTGCGTCATGTCCAGCTTGTGACGCGCCCAATCGAGGGAGGTCATTGTGTAGGCGAAAATTTTGGCCGCCACATCGGCAGAGCTGTCCTCCTCTAAAATCGCAGAATGGGTGGCGGGGGTGCCAAAGGCGATGCTTTGAGCGAGGCGAATCTTGAAGTCTTGAAACCCTTCACAGCCGACGGCCGCACAGAACCGCATGACCGTGGGTTGGCTGACGGCCGCGAGTTCTGCGACGTCCGCAATTGTGGCGTTCATGAACCACTGCGGGTTCGCAATCAGGACGTCCGCCACTTTTCGGTCGGATTTGCGCAGATCAGGAAGCATGGAACGCGTCGCTTCGATAACGTTTCGGGGGCTCAGAGCAACAGGATCGGTTGGTTTCACAGGGCCCTCTTTCGTAAAGGTCACTCGGATAAAAAGCGGTACTCCGCGCCAGTTTTGGCAGGATAAAGATAGACATCGCGCGCGGCGGTGGCAACCTTTTCTATCTCCTCTCGCTCGACACTATTGAATGCAAAAAGGCCAAAGTGATGCGCGATCACGGTGGAAATATGGGCATTTTGCGCCAATGTGACGGCTTCTGCGATGGTCATATTCCCGGGGACACCGTTTGATTTTCGCACAGCATCCCGCCCGTTGACGGGAAATAAGCCGAGATCGGCGTGAAGGGACGCGACTTCGGTGCTTTGCCCGTCAAAGGGGATGGTGTCGCCGCTGTGAAAAACCACCCGCCCCGCGATGGTCACGGCCAACCCGAGGAATTTGTGAAGCCCTTCGGCGTCAAGCTCCAAGCCTTCGTGCGCGGCGCGCAGGGCGGTGATTTGAACACCCGCGAGGTTGAGCGTTTCATGCGCTTCGATGAGATGCAGGCGCGATTGCGCAATTTGGCTGCGCGTGAGGGCGAGGTCGCGGGCGGATTTTGGGGCAACCAGAACCGCGCGCGGATTGGCGCGGAGGAGGTCTTGGAGCGTGTCAGGATCAAGGTGATCCGTATGCGCATGGGTCGCCAAAACGATATCGACGTGGGGAATGTCGCGGGGAGCGATCGGAATTGGCATCATCCGAAGATGCGGAAAACGGGTGTCTTGGTATTTTTCGCCCAATGAGTTTGACAAATAGGGGTCGATCACCACGCGGCGTTTCTGGCCGTCGATCACAAATCCCGCTTGCCCCAACCAAAAGAGCGAGAGGGCGTCGCCAGGAGGTTCGGCCAGCCTCTCGGTCAGGGTCGCGGCAAGGGGATGCGCCTTAAGCATGCGCTGGGCCCTTGAGGCCTTCCAGCAGATTCGCGACCGCAATTTGGGTGGCCCGCGCCACGCTTTGATCGGTCAAGCCGCCGATATGACTGGTCGCGATGACGGCAGGATGGCGCGCCAATGTTTGATCAAGTGGCGGCTCTTGGGCGAACACATCGGTGGCATAGCCGCTCAACCGTCCGTCATTCAGCGCCCCAAGCAGGGCGGCTTGATCGACAAGATTTGCCCGCGCGGTGTTGACCAACAGCAAGCCTTGTTTTGTGGTGGTCAGCACTTTGGCGTTGATCAATGGAAGGCCGTCCTGTGGCATCGGACAATGCAGGGTGATGATATCAGAGGTAGTTAGCAGATGGTCAAGTGTCAAATAGGTGATTGGCAGATCGCCCATATCCGGTGTCATCGGATCATAAGCGATGACAGTGGCCCCCATGGCGCTCATGGCGGTAGCAACCTTTCGGCCGATGGCGCCCATGCCGACGACTCCGACGCTGGAACCTTCGATCTCGAGGCCGCGCAATCGGGGCCATTCCCCTTGCCGAACCCCCAGGGCGGTTTCAATCAGGTGCCGACGGTTTGCGAGGATCAGCCCCAGCGCAAGTTCCGCCACGCCAGTTGCATTCGCGGCCATCGCGCGGGTGATGGTGATGTTGCGGGCGGCGGTGGCCAACTGGGGTATGTTGTCAACTCCGGTGCCGTTGCGGCTGATGACGCGCAGCTTGTTGGCGGCGGCGATCACGGCGTCGCTCACGGGTTCAACGCCAGCCAACCAGCCCACGCAATCGGGGATCAATGCGAGCAATTCGGCCTCGTTCGGGGTTTGGCCTGCGGTAGCAAATACCAGCTCATAGCCTGCGGTGCGCAGCGCGTCCAAATCCGAGGAGGGCGAGGAGGTCAGCGAGCGCGGCGTAATAAGGATACGATCCATAATTTTATTCCTTCGCAGCTTGAACGGCAATGTCCGTCAAGACATCGATATTTGCAGGGCTTGGGTCGATTGTGAGGTTGAAAACTTCCGCGATCACCTGTGTCCAGCCGTGGATGAAATACGTCCACCCATCCACAATCGCTAGTCCCCGCTCGGCTTTCTGAGTGCGGGCCTGATCAAGGTACACCAATTCCCCGCGATAATTCAGATCCCAGACGACAGCCTCGCGCGGGAATTTTGCAACACCAGTGAGGGGAGAACCCGGGGCGTCTTTGCCCAATCCGGTGGCGTTAATCACCAGCGATCCGGGTTTGAGCGTTTCCAACACCGCGTCGTTGTCGGCGGGCGTGGGCGCGAGCACATACCGTAACGGCACGTCGGTTGCGATTTGGCTGTGAACCCGTCGAATTTCATCGAGTCGCGCCTGTGAGCGGTTGGAGACAACGATGCTGTTTGGGACATTTCCCCCGCGCATTTTTCGCATCAAATGCCAGGTCAGGGCGATGGTTGACCCTCCCGCGCCAATCGAAAACAGATCGCCACCTGTGCGTTCAAAATAATCTGACCCCAAAAAACCGTCAATCGACAGGCCTGACGAAATCGGGTCTTTTGCGTGACAGATTAGTTTGCCGCCACGTTTTGAGATGCAGCTGATTTCGCCCATCAGCGTAGCATGGGGGTCAATCACATCGAACATGTCTTTGCAGGCATTGAACAAATCTATTTTGTGAGTGGTGACCAGCGCGCCCATCGACAAGGGATCGTCGCGAATAAAGGCGACCGCCGCGCGGTAGGCTGCGGGGTCGGCGTGCAGCGGAAAATCGATGCCGACAATAATGGCGTCCGAAAGGTCGAGGTGTTTTGCCCAAGCGGGAAAAACCTTCATAATCGAGCTTTTGGTTGTGGTGACACCGATAAAATAGAGCGTCGGGCGTGTTGCGGCGCGCAGGGAGATCATTGGCGAATCTCCTGTGCGCGTTGAGCGGCGGCCCGTGCATTGGCCGTGATTTCGGCCCATTTCCCTGCGTGCATCATCTCTGTGGTTGCAATCCACGTGCCACCGACCGCCGCGATTTCGGGCTTGCTAAGCCAGTCTTGCATATTGCCGATTTTCACCCCCCCCGTTGGGACGAACTTCAGGCCGAGATGCTTGAAAGGAGCGCTAATATTGGACAGCATCGAAGGGCCGCCTGCGGGCATTGCGGGAAAAAACTTCATTAGCCGACAGCCATGCGCCACGGCGAGGCTGATGTCTGTGGGGGTCATCACGCCAGGGGCAAAAGGCAAACCAGCCGATGTCGCAGCTTTAACCAGATTCAGGTCACATCCGGGGGCAAGCCCAAAGGCAGCACCCGCGTCAATTGCCCGTTGCAACTGGTCCGTGTTGAGGATCGTTCCGGCACCAATCAGAAGGTCGGGCCGCTCATCGCGTATTTTGGCAAGGACGTCGGCGGCAGCTTCGGTTCGAAAGGTGATCTCCGCAATGCCAAGCCCTGCTTCAAGCAGCGCGTCCGCGAGAGGGATGGCATGATCCACGTGTTCAATTGCTATTACGGGAACCACGCCGAATTTGACGATTTGGTTGAATGCATCATGGGTCATTTTGCGTCTCCTGCTTGGTGATAAATCGCCGCGATTTCGGTTTGGCTGCGGGGCGTCCAATCTGGGTTACTGGCCTGCTGCCATCCCCCTTGCCCGTCGTCGACGATGCGCGTGCGCATTCCGTTGGAGCGGGCAATAATTCCATAATCCTGACCCGAGTCGGCGGGGTAGGCGAACATCATGACGAGGTCTGTGTCCCCGACATTGACCGACCGGTGAATCCAAAAGGGCGGGACGTAACAGATGGTTTGCGCATTGACTTCAATGATCCGCACGTCGCCTTCGGGGCTTTCCATCAACATCAGGCCATTGCCTGCCTGCCCATAGTAGATTTCGGGGCGATCCCCGACGGAATGGATATGGCCGCGAGTCATGAAATACTCATGGCCGACCTTCCCGGGTTCCATACGCGTGACACCCATAATCAGGTCACTGGTCTTGGTGCCCGGCGTTACGGATGTCACTTCATAGGCGATGTCTTCGGCGCGTGAGAGGAGCACTTGCTCGAAAGCGCCCGCATCAGAATATAGCCCCGAGAGGTCAGAAAAAAGCTTTTTGTAATGGCCATCGTGCCCCCCGAGCATACCTCCGTCTACGTCGACACGGCATCCCATTGGCTCTGCAAGTCTCATCTGGATGTTTCCTTTTAAAACGTAGTATAACTACTCAATTTGGTGGAATTTACGCAAAGAAAGGAAATTTTTCAACCAAAATATACGGAATTCGTGTAGATTTCTGGATTGACGTGAGGCATTTTGGTAGTTAAGCAACGTATATGCCCTCAAACAGGCAAGACATGCAAACCGTCTGAGGGCCAGGAAAATAAACTGGGAGGAGACCCAAAGTGAAATATAACGTTCTTACCGCAGGTGCGGTTGCTCTGCTGATGTCAACCGTTGCTGCCTCCGCGCAGGACTGTCGCGTTGGCATTTCGATGAATACACTTGCCGCCCCTTATTTCGCGGCTCAAGAGGCGTCGGCGCGTGCGGCTGCTGAGGAAGCGGGCTGCACAGTGCGCTCTGCAGACGCTCAAGGCGATATGGTTAAACAAATCGGCGATATCGAAGATATGGCGACAGCGGGGATTAATATTCTAATTGTTAACGCTCGCGATGCGCAGGGGCTTGTTCCTGCAGTCAACGTTGCAGCGGCCGCTGGCATCCATGTTGTTGCTATCGACTCGGCGCTTGATCCTTCCGCCAATTACATCACGTTGATTCAATCCTCAAACCAAGCGAATGGCGAGTTGGTTGGAGATTGGTTGGCTAAGGAGCTTGATGGAGCGCCTGCACGTATCGCGCTGCTGTCGGGCGATCAGGGCAATCCAGTTGGACGTGATCGCCGTCTTGGTGTGTTGCGCGGCTTGATGGATGCGATGATTACGGGCTATGGCCACGCCGATGTTGAAGTTCTCGGCCAAGGCTGGGGCGCATGGTCCACTGAGGGTGGCCTTACGGCGATGGAAGATTTGTTGACCGCGCATCCAGACATCAATGTCGTGCTTGGCGAGAATGACTCCATGGTCCTTGGCGCTCGTGAAGCACTGCGTGCTGCGGGACGTCTGGACGGAGTTCTGCTGGTTGCTGCTGCCGATGGTCAGAAAGAAGCCTATGATCTGATCCGGACCGGCGAATATGGTGTAACCGGTCTGAACAATCCCAACCAGATCGCCAACATGGCTGTGAAGGTAGGCCTTCAAGCGCTAAACGGGGAATTGCCTGCTGATATTGGTAAGTTGACCTATACTGCGCCTGCCGCCATCACAAAAGACAACGTTGACGACTACTACGACGAAAAATCGTTGTTCTAATACTACATCACGCGTCCTGCCCGTCATTCCTGTCGGGCAGGACGATACGAACATGCAATTCGGGAGGGAACGCATGACGACGCTCGTTGAGTTAGACGGTATCTCTAAGCATTTCGCAGGCATTCACGCGTTGACGGATGTTTCCTTTGATATCCATGCCGGAGAAGTCCATGCGATGGTCGGCGAAAACGGGGCGGGCAAGTCCACGTTGATGCGTGTCCTTGGCGGCGAATTGCGCCCTGACGCTGGCCACATAAAAATAGAGGGCGACCTCGTGCGGCTGTCCGGGCCGACGGACGCCATTGGACGCGGAATTTCGATAATTCATCAGGAAATGGCGCTGGCACCCGATTTATCAGTGGCCGAGAATATTTTTCTGGGGGAGCTTCCAGCGCGGATTAACTGGTCCAAGCTTCGGGCTAGAGCGCGCGACTTGATCCAGCAACTTGGCTTTGATATTTCTCCAAGCGCTATTGTGTCCGACTTGTCGGTTGCACATCAGCAGGTTGTCGAGATCGCCAAAGCGCTGTCACGCAAGGCCAAGGTTATTGTTTTTGACGAGCCCACGGCGGTGTTGTCGATGGGGGATGCAAAACGTTTGCTGTCCATCATTGATAATCTGCGACGCGAGGGGGTTGGGATTGTCTATATCTCGCACCGCCTTGACGAAATTTTCGCGATTTCAGACCGAATTTCGGTCTTGAAGGATGGGCGCAACGTGGCGACGGTGAAGCCTAGCGACGTGGCCGTTGATGAATTAATCCGCCTTATGGTGGGGCGTCCGTTGTCGCAGTTATTTGGCGACAAACCCAAGACAACCCTTGGTGAAGAGGTTCTGAATGTTGAAAACCTGACCCTGCCCAATGGTGTGTCGGGTGTGTCGTTTAAGTTGCACCGCGGTGAAGTGGTTGGGCTTGGCGGCTTGGTCGGATCGGGGCGCACAGAGGTCGCTCGGGCCATTTTTGGTGCTGACCCAATTCAGTCCGGCACAATTCAGATATCGGGTCAGCCTTACACGCCGCGTTCGCCCAAAGAGGCGGTGAAGCGTGGCGTGGGTCTGGTTCCCGAAGATCGCAAAGGTCAGGGTGTCGTTCTTGATATGCCGATCTATCAAAATGCAACCATGGCAAATTCCAGTCGTGTGACACGATTTGGGTTCTATCACTCTGGGCGAGAACGCAATGTTGTGAACGGGTTGATCGAGAAACTGCGGATAAAGCTGGCCCATATGAATGACCCCGTCAGCAGTTTGTCAGGCGGCAACCAGCAAAAGGTGGTTCTGGCCAAGTGGTTTAACGCCGGTGGTGACATTATCATTTTGGATGAACCAACGCGAGGCGTCGATGTGGGCGCTAAAACCGAGATATATTCGGTGATCCATCGCCTTGCCGCCGAGGGGAAAGCTGTCTTGGTCATTTCGTCCGAGCACGCAGAGCTTTTTGGTCTTTGTGACCGCGTTCTGGTGATGGGCGAAGGGAAATTGCGGGGCGAATTGATGCCCGAAGAATTTACAGAAGAGAAACTTCTAACGCTATCTATGACGAGTGCTGGGACCGGTGCTGGATCAGGAACGAGAAAGGCAATGACATGACCGACGCCGCTAAAATCGCAACAGAAGTTGCGTCGAGTACCGAGGCTACCTCAGAGGCAACCACGGGGGCCTATGTGCATTTGTTCGGCAAATTGTTTCGCCAATTTGGGACATCCGTGATTTTTGTGCTCTTGATCCTTGTTGCGTCGTTTCAGTCTGACGTGTTCCTGACGCAAGGCAATGCGATGAATGTACTGCGGCAAATGTCGGGCATTGGCATCATGGCCATCGGGATGTTGTTCGTGATCCTGACGCGGGGGATCGACCTTTCCGTAGGGAGTGTTGCGGCATTGGGTGCGGTCAGCGCGGCGATGCTGGTTCAGGATTATCCCGTTCCCATCGCTCTGATTATGGTTGTCGGTATCGGCGCGACCTGCGGACTTGTTTCAGGGGTGTTGGTTGCCTTTTTACGCCTGCCAGCCTTTGTCATTACGCTCGCCATGATGACGGCTGCGCGTGGCGTTGCGCTGATCTTGTCAAACGGTCAGCCCATCATGTTGGGAGAAGCTGGCGGCGCATTACAGCGCTTCGGCACATCGTTCACCTTGGGCATTCCCAATCCGGCGCTGCTGATGTTTTCATTTTTTACCGTCGCCTTTATTATCCTAAACTATGCGCGTTTTGGACGGTTGATCAAGGCCATCGGCTCCAATGAAGATGCGGTGCGCCTGTCGGGGATTTCGGTGCCTTGGTATGTCCTGTCAGTCTATGTGATTTCTGGGGCATTGGCGGCGATTGCCGGTGTGTTGGTGACGTCGCGCTCTGGCGTTGGCTCGGCTTCCGTGGGAAATGGTTCGGAACTGGATGTGATCGCGGCTGTGGTCATTGGCGGTGCAAGTCTGATGGGGGGCCGCGGTGGTGTGATTAACACGTTTATCGGCGTGATGATCCTTGGCGTTATTGGCAATATCATGAACCTTGCAGGGGTTCCGGGATACCATCAACAAGTGTACCTTTGGCTGATCATCGTTGTCGCGGTTGTGCTTCAACATGGTAATCAACTGTTTAGTAGGCACTAAAAATGACAAGCTGTTCAATTGCCCTTGATATCGGAACCGGTTCAACCCGTGCTGCGGCGATGGGGCGAGATGGGCGGGTTCTTAAGGTTGCCTCGCGGGAATATCAACAGATCGTACCCGCCTACGGGTGGTCCGAGCAACGGGCCACCGATTGGTGGGATGCAGCCTGCGCGGCCCTAAAAGAGGTCACCGATTGGACCCGCGTGCATGGGCTCAAGGTCGATGTGTTGGCCCCGTGTGGGCAAATGCACGGAACGGTCATGGTCGACGACGATGGCCATCCGACCCGCCCTAACGTCGCCCTATGGAATGACAAACGCACGCTGGATTATGTGCGGGCCTTTGAAGGCTCGCAGGATTGCGCGGCTTGGTTGCCCTATACGGCGAACCCGCCAACACCCGCGTGGCCCGCGTTCAAATTACAGTGGTTGCGTGATAATGATCCTGATGCATGGGCGCGTTGCAAAACGGTTCTGATGCCCAAGGATTATGTTAATCTCATGCTGACGGGCGAAAGATCGATGGATTGGACGGACGCCGCCTGCTCCTTTCTGATGGATCCGCAAACGGGGGATTGGTCGGATAAGGTGCTGGATGTGCTTGGCCTTGACCGCGCGCGCATGGCACCGATCCGGTTGCCAACCGAAATCTTGGGCCATGTGACCAATGCCGCTTCGGCGGCCACGGGCTTGGCACAAGGGACGCCTGTTCTTGTTGGGGGCGGGGATTTCCCCATTGCCTTGCTTGGCTCTGGGGTGTCGCGCCCCGGTCTTGCGTCCGAAGTGTCTGGGACGTCCTCCATCATTACTTTGGTCACGGAAAAGCCCGTGCTTGATCTTGAGATTAGTAATATCGGCACGCCCGGTGGCAATTGGGGTGCCTTTGTGTTGCTTGAGTCTGGCGGCGATGCTGCACGGTGGGCCCGTCGGGTTTTCCATGACAATGAGCTGTCCTATGCCCAAATTATGTCAATGGCCAAAGAAGCGGCCCCGGGGTCGGACGCGCTGTTTTTCCTGCCCTATCTTGTGGGCGAACGTCTGGGCAAACACCGCAACAGTCGCGCGCAATTCTTTGGCCTCGCAGCAGGCCATGGGTTGCCACAAATGCACCGTTCTGTGCTGGAGGGGGTTGGTTTTGCCGTCAATCGCCACCTGCAGGTATTGGAGCGCGCTACGGGTACACGGCCTGAAATGTTGATCGCATCGGGCGGCGGTGCCAAAGCTGATCTTTGGTTGCAAATCAAGGCTGCCATCTATGATCGCCCCATCCTGATCCCAGAAGAAGCCGAATGTGGCTTGGTTGGATGTGCAGCTCTCGCTGCGGTCGCCACAGGGAACGCGTCTGACCTAAACGAGGCTTCTCGGCAAACCGTGCGCCACGCGCGTGAGGTGCATCCAGACCCCCGCTGGGTTGACCATTATGCCCAAATGCAGCCCGTCTTTGATCGGCTCTATACGGTTAGCCAACAGTTCTACGACGATCTTGACGCGCTGGCCGCCCCCGCAACAAAGGACCCCCTATGACGACCTCCTATATTGACCGTTTTCGATTGAATGGCCGCACGGCCCTTGTGACAGGTGGCGCACGCGGAATTGGGCTTGCGACCTGCGAAGCTTTGGCACAAGCGGGTGCGCGCGTTGTGCTGACTGACCGTGACGGAGACGAGGCCGAAGCCGCAGCGCAGGGACTCGTCGCAAAGGGATTGAACGTTTGTCATGATATTCTCGAGGTCACGGACTCCTCCGCCGTCAACGCCTTGGCTTCCCGCCATCCAGAGGTCGACGTTCTGGTCAATAATGCGGGTATCGCGCGCTCAAACATTCCCGCCGAGGGGATGAGCGACGACGAGTGGCTATCGGTTGTGGATATCAACCTCAACGGGTTGTTTTGGTGTTGTCGTGCGTTCGGGAAACCGATGCTGGAGGCAGGGCGCGGAAGCATCGTTAATGTTGGGTCCATGTCAGGATTCATCGTCAACAAACCGCAAGAACAAGCGCAATATAACGCCTCCAAGGCTGCGGTTCATCAACTGACCAAATCACTGGCGGCCGAGTGGGCCCCGCGGGGTGTGCGGGTGAACGCTGTTGCACCAACCTACATCGAAACGGCCATGAATACTTATGTTTATGATGATGCCGACCTCTTGCGCCACTGGGTTGGCGGCACGCCGCAGGGCCGCATGGGCCGCCCGGACGAGGTTGCGTCGGTGATATTGTTCCTCGCATCCGAGGCCGCAAGCCTAATGACGGGGTCGGTTGTGCTGGCAGACGGAGGGTATACCTGCTGGTAACTTTGTCAGTGCTTTGAATTTGGCATAGAGAGACCAGCAAGAATTTTCGTTACGCTCAGGCTCCAAATAGCCAAACTTTTGGGAGTTGACGTTTTTTACTTTCCCATTCTGACTGACGGCAGTGCGCAAAGCTGGGCCGGCCAACCTGTCGGGAACAAATCGCATCAAACTGCAGGCTCCGCGCAAGCTTGTTTCAGGGGCCATTTGCGCGGCGGTCATCCGACCTAGATCAAGACTGGTTCGCGCTCGAGAATTGGGCGATCCGCGGATCGTTCAAAGGCGCAGAGCCGGAAAAATTCGATCCATAGTTTGCAGACATCGTGTCACTCAAGCCAAGCAAAGTGGCCGCTCTACACACATTATAGAGCGCCAATTCGCTCCGTCGACACTATTGGCTACTTTATCTGAAAGCGGGGTGCCGCTTCCCCAATGAGGAAGAGAGCCACGCCTTCGGGCCAAGGCTTCCAGTAATTAGAGAATAGTATAAATTGCCTCGTTTCGGATTTGCCAGCCGCCGTCCGTTCCCATTATTGGGTTCGCCGCAATGTTCTTTGACACCCCAATACTGCTTTTGGAAACAAAATAGTGATTGATAGCGCTACTTGTCGCCACGCAAAACAGCAAGGTTGATCCATCGACGCCGGGATATGCAGTCAACTTACCAGTTGTGTCATACTCCGCGACCGCATTATTTCCATTGGCCGCGAGCAAATCACCATAGGCTGCCCGCTGCGAAGTATCTTTATTGGTGTCTACGTGCCCTGCCGTTAGGGCGCCACCCTTCTTAAAGAGGGTCATGACGCAACCTGTAAACTCACCGCTGATTACTTCCTGCCCGCCAAGGGCCACTTGGTTTATCATGCCCGAGCGATACGGAAGAATCCGTACAGCTTTCATCTTCCCCTTATCCTTACGCTGCGAGGCGTCGAAGAATTCGATCACCATGGACCCGCCGACTGGCACAACTCTGAAGCATCCATCAAACCCGGGGCGACCGGAATTTACCAACTCAGCTAGTCCCATCAACTTGGTGCCTTTGTTCAAATATCCGCTTAGCATTGTCCACTCCTGTTAAAAAAAGCCCTCTAGGTGTGAGCGGGGGTAGAGCACTCCGAACAACATGCGCGTCTTGTCATTACAAAACAAGTTTTTATCTTTGTTCGTAGAGCCGTCGTCCCTTCTACAGTGCCTCCTTCGAGCCAACATCTTGCGCGTGGCAGGCGTCGGATTTCGTGGCTGCAAAAGCCCGATCGGTTTTTGATTATGGTTACTAATAAGGGGGGGGTGGAAGGCTGTCAGTCACAGTTTAAAAAGGGTGTGATTGCGGCCAATATTGGTCAGGCGTGGCATCGGTGTATGCCATAAGTCCAATACTGCGTGTTTTGACCGTGCGCGGCGATGACGCGCACGGCTTCTTGTGCGTATTTACTCAGGATCGGCGGCAAAAGGCATCGTGCCGATCCGCAGGAACGAAGCATGGTCCCCGCCCGTGTGGATCACGTGCCGCCCGTGGTTGTCAGGCACGAGGTTCTCGGTGCCTGGCATCGCGCCGCCCAAGGTGTTGTAGCCACCCACGATCAGCCGCAACTGTTGACCTGCATAAAGCAGCAGACCCGTTGGAAAGAGGTCAAAATCAAGCGCTACGATCTCTCCGCTGGCCAGTTTTTCGACACGGTCGAAACTGTGGACCGGCACGTCGTCGGTGGTTTTGTCCGTATCGAGTTGCCGCATTGAGGCCCGTAACCGCCCGTTTGACCCCTTGTAACTCAGGATCGAGGCCCCCTCACGGGTCATCTGTTGCATCTGTGGGCTTTTGTTCGGGATTGTGATCTGTTCCATCAAGCGCCCATCGGCGTCGAGCTTTTGCAAAAGTACAAAGATGTCCATGTCGTTAGACCCATCTGCTTGCGCGAAAAGACGTAGACGCGGGTAGCCAATGAAGGCGGTGTCTTTCTCTACGGTCATTGCAAATTCCACGCACCCATCTTTGGTGGTCGCGTCGTAACTTGCTGTTGCAGCAGAGGGTGCCTCGGTTCCCAATGTGCTTGTGCTTGCATCTAGGAAATATTGCGTGGCGACCGCCTGCTCGGGTGGGAATTGTGTTGCGGGCAGGTTGGTACGGTCAGCGCCTTCCAGATCGTGCAACGTGTATCGCACTGTTGGGGTGTCCTCCCAGCCGTTGTCGACATCCTTGAGGAAACGGTCAAAGAACCGCAGCAAGTCTGCCTGATGTTCCTCGATATAGTAGTCGGGCCATTCCATAGTGGCGTGGATGCGCAGCCATTTCTGCGTTGATCCCATGTCACGCCATCCGCGGAACGTGCCGGGGGTGTGGATCGAGTTGGAGTAGCTTGCCACCACATAAGCGGGGACGTCGATCTTGCTAAAGTCGGGGGCACGCTGTTCCCACAATTCATCGCGCAGCGGATGGGCGTCTGCGTCAAGGATCAGGTCTTCACGCTGGTTTTTGCCAATGTAGGCATTGCGCAGGGTTTTAGAGAACCCATAGTCGGGGATACCGCCGCGCAGTATGAGATCGCGGTAGATGTCGCTCATGCCTTCCCAAGGGGCGATGGCGGCTAGATGCGCAGGGCGTTCTGCGGCCATGAACCATTGCGAAACCGTGAGGTATGAATTGCCCGAAGCACCGACCTTGCCGTTGCTCCACTCTTGCGTCCCGCACCATTCTACCAAATCGTGGAAATCTTCACCTTCACGGCGGTTCCACCAACGGGCATCGCCCTCAGAATTATAAGTGCCGCGCGGATCAGGCTGGCAGACAGCTTAGCCTTTGGCGCACCAGTATGCGGGATCTGGCCCCTCAAATTTCTGCAAACCTGACAGAATACTGGGGTCCATGCCCAAAAGGCTGAATAGATCGTCGTATTGAGGGGCGTTGCCACAGCTTTTGCCGTAAGGGCTCCACGCAACAATGACGGGCACTTTTTCATCAGATACAGGCCGCAGCACGTCAGTGTAGATTGTGGTGCCGTCGCGCAGGGTCACAGCTACGTCTTTATCCAAAATGATATCGACGGGCAGGGGAGCGAACTTATCGCTGACGCGAAAACCCTTGGGTAAAGTCACCGAGCCTGCGGCAAAGCCACTGAATAGCCCTTGGCGGGTTGCGTTATCTGGCAGAGCGGGCAGATGTGCGAATGTAATATCTTTCATGGCTTTAACCTTTCCATGTGGCCGATCGCCGATGAACCACTTTTGGTCATCTGTTGGAGCCCGGCCGGTTTTGGGAGTCACGCTTTCCGTCGTTACGGGGTGGAGCGTGAGCTGGATCTGCGTTATATCAACGTTTGTAGGTATAATGAATTCACCACAGGAAATCAACGGTTGTTGATATTTCGATCTAACAGACGGTAATTGATATGAAAAAGCCTCAAGATACTTCACGCCTTGGTCGCAGGTCCGGACCAAACACAACCCGAAATGACGTGCTTCAGGCAGCACAAACCCGATTCGCTCAGGACGGTTTTAGCGCGACTTCTATCCGAAAGGTTGCGGCCGATGCAGGCGTCGATCCCGCGCTGGTAATGCAGTTTTACAAATCGAAAGACGGGCTATTTGCGGCCAGTCTTGCCCTGTCATACGAGGTTCAAGATCGCATCGCTGCCGCATTCGACGGACCCAAGGAACGTTTGGGGGAAAGCCTGACCCAAACCTTTCTAAGCTTGTGGGAGGAGAGCTCCGACACCGAGGCGCTGATGGCCACGCTGCGAGGGGCGACGTCGAACGACTTTGCCGCCGAACAACTTCGAGAGTTCGTTCAGGTCCGACTTTTGTCCGTTATTGGCCCAAAATTCGGCGACGGACAAGAAAGTGCGAGACGTGTAGGGGTCGTGATCTCGATGTTGATGGGTCTGGTGCTGACCCGTGATATGATCGGCATCCCCTTGGTGAAGAGCCTGTCGCGCAATGAGATTGCAACCATGATTGGTCCGTCAATTCAGAGCATTCTTGAAGGCCAGTGACATTGCGGTCATTTGTATATGGCTCTCGTTAAACGATTGAGCAATGCATGGTGACGCTCAGATGACCTCTGATAGGTCAAAACAGGCCCAAGGATTCGGCTTAGGCTGATAGTGTGCGGCGTTGATCCCCGCATTTGTTAGAGGTGTACGTGGTCGGGGTTTTTGGGTCCAAGGGCGGCGTAAACAAAGAGAGAGTTTGGCTCATCAGGTTGGTTTCATTATGCGGCGCGTTGTCTGTGATGCAAGGGGCGCGCTTCGAGCGTCTTTCGTTTGATCCTTTTTCGGTGATGCAAGCATGCCCTGCCGGTCAAAGGGTAACGCTGGTGATTATATTGATCGACGAAGGCGTCGATTAGCGCTTCGAGATCGCCGGGCAGGAAGTGGTTTTCTAGCAGGATGCGGTTCTTCCGGGCTTGACGCCATCACCCCACTAGCCCGGCGGTCGCAGCTTGCGGCGATGAGAGGGGGTCTTGTCCTGTGTCTGGGGATGATAGGCTTCGGAGCCCCCCGTGATAGCAGAGTTTTTCACATTTAGTTTTTGCCTGCAGCGTTAGAATTCCGCGTCGAATCGACTGTATCGCTGAACTCTGATGCATGACGAGACCAACGCTCCATGAGTATCCGTCGCTTATCCAGCAAGTCTGATCGCGCGTAAGCCCTCTCTACATCCGAGCCAACGCGATGCGACAAGCTCATTTCAGCAACTTCGCGCGGCACGTTCGCCACCTCAGAGGCCCAATCCCTAAATGTAGACCGGACCCCATGCACAGTGACACCTTCAATGGCTCGATGATCGCCAGAATTTCATCTGTCAACGGCACGCGGTGTGCTTCGTCAGTCTTCATCCGTTCTGCGGGGCAGGTCCAAAGGCTCTTCAAAGTCGACTTCCTCCCAACGCAAGCCTAGGACCTCGCTCGCTCGTGATCCTGTCAGGCAGGTAAATATTATCGCTTTTGCCGCCATCGCCTTGCGGCCTTTCAGGACGGATTAGAAGGTCGGCACATCTTTCCAGTGCATCGCACTGTGGTGCTTGGGTTTGGCTTTCCCCTTCGGCAGAGCCTGTGCATCTCTAATAACCGTGACTGGGTTCTCTCCCGACCGAAACCTTTTTGATCGCGCGACGTCCAGAACAATCTTGATCCGTTGCGTTAAGCGTTTTGCGGTTTCATGATTTTCTGTCCAAATCGGCGCAAGGCACTTCATCACTTCAGGCTGTTCAATCGCATTAATCGGCATTTGTCCAATCTTGGGGAAGGCGTCGTCGTGCAGCGTATTAATCCACTGCTGGCCGTGCTTGGCGTTCTTCCAAGCTGGAATGCGTTCGATGTGAACTTGCTGAGCAACTTCCTCGAAAGTTGGTATCTTCCGAGCACCGTTAAAGCGGGGGTTCAAGCCCTGCTTTGCCATCCGACGATATCCCAGTGCCCGCTCGCGCACATGGTTTAGAGTCACAATGTCAGCGCCGCCCAATCCAAAGTCAGTGCGCAAAGGGTCACCCTTTTTGTTTTTCTGACCTTTAACAACGACGCGGACAATCCAGCGCCGCGCGCCGGACGGGGCGACAACAAGATAGAGGCCGCCGCCATCACCGTGACGCCCAGCATGAAGGTTTTCCACTAGCTTCTTAGTTAGTTTGCCAGTTAGAGCCATTTCAAAAATACCACATTCCATACCACTTAAAGAATGAGTGCGAGCATCATCGACAGAAACTCAACATAAAGCTATATTGATGTTTTTCCAATGAAATAAAGCAAAAGGGTCGCCCAAGGCGACCCACTATAGTCGTGCAAAATTGTATGGTGGCGGAGACGAAGGCCGCCAATATTGGAGTGCAGTGTTTGGCAAGAGGTCGGATTAAGCCTTTATTCTAAAGTGCTTTGTATTTTAGCCTGTCGCTGCCCATTGCAACCTGTCGCAATCCTTCTTACAATTTATGGCGGGTAGGAAAAGGGGTATGCGATGCCACGGATAGCGAACGAACTCTCCGCACTAGAAGTAAGGCGTCTTAAGCATCTCGGCAAAGGACGGAATGTAACCTTTGCGGTAGGTGGCGTGTCCGGACTTTATCTACAAGTAACCCCGAATGATGGACGTACGTGGCTTTTGCGTGCAAAAGTGGGTGATATTCGCCGTGAAATTGGCTTGGGTGGCTATCCCGATGTGACCCTAGCCATGGCGCGAGAACGCGCCAGAGACGCAAAAGATCAGATAAGGCGCGGCATTGACCCTGTCGAGGAACGCAAAGCGGCCAAGGCATCGCTCATTGCCGCCCAACGCCGCGGCCTGACTTTCGCTGATGCCGTGGGCGAGTATCTTGCTGCCAAGTTAGATGCATTCAAAAACCCTAAGCATCGCCAACAGTGGCGCAATACCCTTACGACCTACGCATTACCCCAAATTGGGTTTATGCTGGTGCAAGACATAACCGTGCAAGATATTCTGCGCGTATTAGAACCCATATGGCGGAGTAAAACCGAAACAGCCTCTCGCCTCCGAGGGCGGATCGAGGCAGTTTTATCGTGGGCGACGGTGGCGGGGCATCGCGCAGGCGACAACCCAGCGCGATGGGCTGGCAACCTGAAAGAGCTTCTGCCTGCCCGCTCAAAGGTTGCAAAGGTGGGCAATCACCCTGCTTTGCAAATTGATGATGCTCCGCGCTGGCTTGCAGCCCTGCGCGAGCGCGAAGGAATGAGTAACCGCGCCCTTGAGTTTGCAGCCCTAACCGCTACGCGGAGCCAAGAGGTGCGCGGGGCGCGTTGGGATGAATTTTGCACGGAAGCCGGTCTCTGGATCATCCCCGCCGAACGCATGAAAATGGATCGCGAACACCGTGTACCCCTCTCTAAATACGCCCTGCGGCTTCTCGAAGTTCTTCCCCGGTTCGAAGATAATACGTTGGTGTTTCCCGCGCCGCGCGGGGGCGAGTTATCCGACATGAGCCTCAGCGCAGCGATGAAGAAATTGCACAAGAAAGAAATTGAAACCGGTGGCATAGGCTTTTTGGATCGAGTAAGTAAGCGCCCAGCCGTGTCGCATGGTTTGCGCAGTACCTTCCGTGATTGGGTGGCCGAGCGCACGCACTATCCAGGCGAGATGGCAGAACTTGCTTTGGCGCACCGGATATCCAACTCCGTCGAAGCATCCTACAGGCGAGGCGATATGATCGAGCGGCGGCGCGCGATGATGACAGAGTGGGCCGCGCATCTACGTGGTCAAGATGCTACCGCTGCCCAGGTGGTCAATCTGATATGAAGCGACCGATCAATTATGATGAGGCTGTTCAAAAAATCTACGATCGAATTGCAGACCACAAGAAAGCAAACTTGGACTGGAACTGGCAAGATTCAACGGATGATAAATCTATACTGAGAAGTATTCTGAGTCTGAAAGGTGCGTGGTATCTTGAAAACGACCGCGCCTTTGTGTTTGAGAAGTCACTTAGTGACCGAACTTACTACGACATGTTGCGTTATACGTTGGCGGAGAAAATCTATCGTTCTCTCAAACTTGAGGCCGACGAAGCGGCTTGGGCGGCAGAAGCTCTGGCTGGAGAACATGACACTCCAACCTATTCATCTCGCGCCTATACCGCCCATGACGGTGTCAGAAAATTCGGACTTCACACCTTTGTGGCGAACTGTGTCCATGTTCTGAGACTACGGGGTCTAAATCACCATCCGGCATGCGATGCCGTTGCAAAAGCGTGCGCCAAACACAATCTCGATATCCGGTCAGCCCATACGGTCAATGATATATGGAAAAAATACAAACCACAGTCCTACCGACGCGAACGCAAGGATAGGGGGTCATAAGCCCCTTGCTTGCTGCCCCGCGATCTTAAAACTGCTACGCAATAGGCTGCATCCAATGACAATTCTTTGGAGCACGTCGCATGCGAGAAACTTATCTATCCGACATTCAAGTAGCCGCCCGATATGGTGTTCATAGATCCACGCCATGGCGATGGGCAAAATCTGAGCTAAAGTTCCCCGCACCCATCACTCTATCGCCAGGCTGCACGCGGTGGCCACTTTCCTCGCTCGTGAACTGGGAGGCTTCAAAATCGGTCGCTTCCCCAAACAACTAATGGACGCCCGAACGTTCACCCGTAAACTAAGTGGTCAGTGGCGCAATGGTCGAGGACAAGCCCCGTGCCCCGTTTGCCAGCCCGAACGCCGCCGAGATCAGGTGGGTCTTTCTATCGGGCAGGCAGGCGATAAACTCTTGCTTTGGTGCTTCAAGAGCGGATGCAGTTTTGTCGCGATTGCCAAAGCCGGAGAGGCTGATCTGGGCCGAGTGCAAATCAAATTTAAAGAGCAGTCCAAAAATGAGCAGCAGCAATCCGAGTATCGGGCTGTTCAACTAGCGAAAGCACGGTCAATCTGGGGTTCGGCCAAGCCGATAGGCGGATCAAAGGCCGAAGCATATTTGCGCGCGCGCGGGATAACATGCGACTTGCCGCCCTCGCTCCGCTTCTTGCCCGACATATATCATGGCCCGTCAAAGTCGTGGTGCATAGCGATGGTGGCAAATGTATCGACTGGCGGCATTCATCGGACTTATTTCGACAAGCGGGATAACCGCCTGACGGGAAATACAAAAATGATGCTCGGTCCATGTGCTGGTGGCGCGGTTCGGCTTTCCGAAGGCCCTGGACCTCTTGTCGTGGTCGAGGGTATCGAAACGGGACTCTCCTTAATTTCTGGCCTCCTGAGAAGCCCAATGACGGTTTGGGCCACCCTTAGCACCTCGGGAATGAAGGCGCTTAAGTTGCCTTTTGAGCTCGGCGAATTGATCGTCGCAACCGATGGCGATGCACCGGGACGCGAAGCTGGCAACAAACTAGCGCATCGTGCTTCACGTCTTGGCTGGCGGGTTTCATTGATGCCCGCCCCAGACGGCCAGGATTGGAATGACGTTCTACGCGACGAGGAGAGGCCATGATCGACGATCCTCCCCCAGCCCTGCCATTATTGACGGAGCGCGCCAAATCGCTGCAACGTCAGTTTGTGAGTTATGACGAGATCGAGCCACGTCTCGACAACAACTACCTCGTGCAAGGCTGGCTTGGAACAGGCGGACTATCAATCCTCTATGGACCCAGCAACTCGGGTAAAACCTTCGTTGCTATTGATTTAGCTGTGCATGTCGCCAGTGGATATCAATGGCATGGGAACACGGTGCGCCCTGGCCCGGTGATCTATATCGCTGGTGAAGGTGGACCAGGGATACTCAATCGGTTCGCTGCAACTCGTAAAAAATACCCAATGCTCCGAGCCAATTCTGGACTGCATCTTCTACCAACGAATCTTGACCTCTTCGCCCCTAACGACGCCTCGGAGCTGTGTTATACTATGCCTGTTGATGGGGCGGCGTTGATCATAGTCGACACGATGGCACGCTCGATGGGTGCTGGTGATGAGAACAGCGCCCGTGATGTTGCCCAATTTGTCAGCAGCTGTGACTTCATCCGAGAACGCACAGGGGCGCATGTGCTGATCGTCCATCATACAGGCAAGAACGTCCAAGCTGGTGCCCGTGGATCCTCCGCACTACGGGCGGCGGTTGATACGGAGATATCCATTTTTGACCACAAAATTTTCAGCACGAAACAGCGGGACATGGAAATTTCAAAACACTTGTTTTTTGACCTGCAATCGGTCGCACTCGGCGTTGATCAGGATGGTGTCTCAGTGACAAGCGCCGTCGTCGTTCCTGCGGACCCTCCGACCGGGAAAGCCAAGGAACTTTCTCACCGCGAAATGGTCGCGTTTCAGGCACTTGAAGAAATATTGGAATTGCACGGCACAACTCAAAGTGGCGAGACCATGCCGAACAACCGAAACGTGGTGGAGGTCTTTAGGTGGCAAATTCAATGCAAGGAGAATGGCCTTGCTGGTCCTGGGGCCTCTAAAGATGCCAATCGCAAGGCCTTCGGTCGTGCCAAAAAATCTCTGCTTGAAAGAAACTTCATCGAGGCCTCTGGTGAATATGTTTGGAAAGTGCCGCACGATGACTGATCGGGCCAAGAATATCCGACCAGACAGCCGGACAGCTGGACACACCTGAAGGTGTGTGTCCTGTCCGTCCGCTCGAAGATGTCTCACGGACAAGGCCGTATTGTCCGGGACATGTCCGCTTTTTCCCGTCGCTTTGGGACGGAATATGAACGATGAAGAGTGGCGAGAAATCGGTGAATGTGTGCTATTCACGCAGATAAACACGACGGGAGAAAACCGGACCTTCGCCGCATCTGCGAAACCGAAGAAAGTCCTCGACGAAAGCTGACATTGCAGCTGAAGCTCACTCAAAAGGGCTTATGCGCTTAAGATTGCATGTCTGGCCGAGCTATACTAACGTCACCAAATGGCGAGCGAATGGGCAGATTTTCTTAATCCAGATGTACTTCGAACTCGGTTCTTGCGAACAGGTTTGTTTCTCGTTGCTCATGAGATGCTGTTGAACTCCGTCAAAGATCGGCCACACGACTTCTTCTCAGATACTTGGACTGCCACTGACGGCTGGAAGTCGAGCCCAAAATATCGTAAGAATGTCTTGTCTCTGGACCCTAAAGGCAAGAACGATCCTTTACGGGCGAGCATCGCGTGGCTTCGACAGATAGGGGCGATCGACGAATATGATGAAATTACTATCCGGGAATTGACAGAAGAACGGAATCGTCTGGCTCATGAACTCCGGAAGGTGCTCGGTGGCACACATAGGCATGATTTCGAAAACCTTTTCCCTAAACTGATTTCACTTGTCGCCAAAATTGAAAGATGGTGGATCGTGAATGTCGAGATAGCAACCGACCCGGACCTAGCGGGGAAGGAATTCGACGAGGACGGAGTAACTCCTGGTTCAGTCATCTTGTTGCAAGTGCTGAACCAAGTTGCTCTTGGCAAGGATGAAGAGGCGTGGGCGCTCTACCACGAGTTTATATCCGCGAATGAATATAAGAACACCTAAATGCCTTGCACTCCAATGAGAGTACGAAGCAGTAGCGTGGCCTAAAGTTCTAAATTTTCCCTGCCATCCAAAGTCAGCTTTTGAAAGCTGCAGCGGAGCGATTTTCAATGGATGGCAGCTTTGGTCCGTTCGTTTCATTCAACAGTAAAGGGTGGAAAGCAGAAGTTCGCTGCGTTTGCGACAGGACGGACGGAACACCGAAAAGTTGACCTTGACTGCGATCGAGGTACTTCGGGCATAGTCCACAATCTGATCTCAGTCGTCTGGATGCATGCCGCCGATCCCTTTACATTGTCGGAAAACGATATTGATTTGCTGGCAAGGTGCTAAAGTGGAATCGTATTGTAATAGAAATTTGGAAAAGAAATGAGATTCGTCGAACGGGGCCCATATATTCCTGATCAGTTATTGGTGGCGAGAGATAAAGGTGAAGTGGTCTTTTTGTGTGGTGCTGGGGCTTCTTACCCTGCAGGCATGCCGACGTTTAAGGGGCTCACGCAACATGTACTTGATGAATTGGGGACGCCGGAGGACGCGAAATCACGGCAGCTTTTTAACAAATGGTTATTGCCCAATGCAGACGAAAACTCCGCCCCCTCATTCGATGGCATTTTTAACCAACTTTATTCTGAATATCCTCACGGAGAAGTGGACTATTGCGTCGCCCAGAAACTGAAGAGCAACCCAGAAGCCAACTTGAGCGCGCTGTCAATCGCAGTGTAAAAAGGGACCAGATCGCGGCGTAAAATTGGTCCACTGAGTTCTCGGATATTCTGCGCTTTGGTGCGCGTGCCCCCAAATAGCTAACGCGTGCCAAAGCGCATGTTGGCCCATGGGCCAACATTGTTCTGATCTTGATGTGTTTTGATTACTGGCGGTTCTTACGACTGTGTTTGAGCCTATAGCTTTCGCCGTTCATCTCAAGGATGTGGACGTGATGTGTCAAACGATCCAGCAAGGCTCCCGTGAGCCGCTCAGAGCCAAAGACTTCGGTCCATTCATCAAAGGGCAGGTTTGAGGTTATGATGATGGAACCACGTTCGTAGCACTGCGAGATCACCTCAAAGAGCAATTCTGCGCCAGATTTACTCAGAGGAACGAAGCCTAATTCATCAATGATCAACAGATTCTGGCTCGTCAGTTGCTTTTGCATGCGCTGCAATCGGCGCTCATCTTGGGCTTCTATCAGATCATGAACCAAGGCTGCCGCCGTCGTGAACCGTACTTTCAACCCTCTTTGGCACGCGGCTAATCCAAGTCCTAAAGCTATGAACGAAATCGAGACGCCCGCTTATGAACTCCACTTCAAACGGCTCTGTGATGAGTTCCCGCGTTGGTCTGGTCGGATAAGGCGTGACCCCAAGCCAAACTGAAAATTCATAAATCACTTTCGGTGCATCGGCAGCAAGGTCCGCACCGTGTGAATGCGACTTACCACAGATTTCGCGAACGGCAGAAATGCGGGCTGCATCCGCAGCACTCGTAACATGTGCTGGATGGCCGCTTTGGGCCGGAAGCAGCCAATGCATCGCCGAATACATTTCAGTTCTGGAGGCGGTTACCTTTGCACAATAGGGTAATCAAAAACACTAATGTATTGCTTTTTTGGTATGTGAGGCTAGCCTGCTGATAGGTAATATGCAGCAACCTTTCTTGGAGATTTATCATGGCTGACGGCTTCGGATTTTTCGATATTTTCTTTTCTATCTTTTGGATATTCCTAATGGTCGCGTGGATCTGGGTGATGGTCGGCATCGTTTCAGACGTATTCCGCAGTGAAGACCTAAATGGCCTCTCTAAAGCTCTATGGATTTTGTTTATTATTGTTGTTCCATGGCTCGGTGTTCTGTCTTATTTGATTGTCCGCGGCGATAAAATGCAGGTACGCAATCAAGCAGCGATGAGTGATATGGAAAAGGCACAACGTGAATATGTTCGCGGTCTTGCCAGCGTTTCTGCGGCAGATGAAATAGAGAAGCTTGCAGCCCTGAAGGAAAGCGGAGCTATAACTGAAGCGGAATTCTTAACCCAAAAATCAAAGGTTCTTGCTGCCTAGTTTGCATTTAGAAATGCAGCGATCTCTGGTGCTGCTGAAGTTCAATAGGGTCGTTATACTTGATCGGAGGCCTGTTTTACGCCTGTAAAGCTGGCCGCATTATAAAGCTCGAATGAAAGATCGGCTGGGCAGTTGCCTTACATAAATTGACGACAGGAGGGACTCAAAATGTATGATTGGATCAAAATATCGGTTCTCGCCGCCGCTCTAACTCTTTCTCAACCCGTGTTTGCGCAAGATTGCCCTGCCTCAGAAAATCGGGACATTGAGAAGAATACGTTGCACGCCGAATTGCTTGCCGCCCCTAAAGAAATGCTTGCCCGCCCGATTTCAGACCAACTGTGGATGATCTGGAACACTGCACCGGATGCCCGGTCGCAACAGTTGCTTGATCTTGGGCGTGAGCAAATACGCTACTCGGACTATGATCAGGCGGTAGAAAATCTTACCGATCTTGTAGAATACTGCCCCGACTATGCCGAAGGCTGGAACCAACGTGCTTTTGCTCACTTTCTGCGCCATGACTACGATGCTGCACTTGACGACATTTCAGTTGTCCTAGAACTTGAACCGCGCCATTTTGGTGCGCTCGCAGGTCGCGCGTCGGTTTTAATCAGCACGGGTAGAACCGATGTCGGCTTTCGGTCCTTGCGCGATGCTATGCGTATCAATCCATGGATCAGCGAGCGCCACATGTTACCACCAGGCGAAGATATCTGAGGGTACGCACACGATCAAAACCGCCCTCGATTGGGGCGGAAGTTTTTTCACTCGACGGCACTTCTCTACCGCAATCAGGCTCGAGTTTAGAGTTGAGAGCAGAACAAAACTGGCGGGATTAGCCTAAGTGTCAGATTTTCCGATATGTTTGACTGAAGATGATTGCAATTTTAAACGTGCGCATGTCCTTTGCCGAGACTGGTCGAGCTAGCATTAGTGTCTGAACCCTTGGTTCCAGTAAATTGGCTGCACCTATTGTTTCTCTCACACAAGCGCCCGTGTTCATATGCGGCATTCGGCACTGCGGGCGTAGAGCCACCATTCGCGGCACCTTGCGTAAAGGTCTGATGGGCGGAATTTGCAGCCGTTGACGTCCATGATGATACAAAAAATTGAATGCAGTCCTAGCCCAGCCTGACCGGAGAACAGCAACGTGGTAGGATTTGAAAACCTTCCACAGTGCCGTCATGAATTGCATTTGGTTCAGAACGATTGCAGTCTTTTAAAGAGAGATGATGTATCCCACCGACCGCCACCCATCTTCTGAACATCCTTATAGAACTGGTCTACCAGCGCCGTGACGGGTAAGCTTGCACCATTCTCGTCGGCTGTATCAAGACAGATACTAAGATCTTTGCGCATCCAGTCAACTGCAAAGCCGTGTTCAAAATGATCGGCCAACATGGTCTCGTAGCGGTTGGACATCTGCCAACTGCCGGCGGCGCCCTGGCTAATCACTTCGATCACCTCTTTGCCGTCTAGGCCGGCCTTCGAGATAAAGTGCATGGCTTCCGAAAGTCCCTGGACCAGCCCAGCAATCGCAATCTGGTTGGCCATCTTGGTCAATTGACCCGCACCGCTTTGGCCGATCTGGCGGCACATTTTGGAGTAGCTGGTCATCACCGGTTCAGCGCGGTTGTAATGGTCATCGTCGCCGCCACACATAATTGAGAGCTGCCCGTTCTCAGCCCCAGCTTGACCACCGGACACAGGCGCATCGACGAAGCCCACGCCAATGCGTTGCGCCAACGCATAGAGTTCGCGGGTGACCTTAGCCGAAACCGTAGTGTGATCTACGAATATCGTGCCCTTCGCCATGGTCGCAAATGCGCCGGTCTCGCCCAAACAAATGGCGCGTAGATCATCGTCATTGCCGACACAAGCCATGACCACATCAGCACCATTTGCGGCGTCCGCTGGTGTCGCCGCGCTTTTGCCGCCGTGTTGCTTGACCCAAGCCTCGGATTTGGCAGGGGTGCGGTTATAAACTGTCACGTCATAGCCGTCTGCCTGAAGGTGACCGGCCATTGGATAGCCCATCACGCCAAGGCCAAGGAATGCAATTTTAGTCATGAAAATGTCCTAACGGATTACAAAAGATCAACGGGCGTTTTCCCTTTAAAGAAAGCGTCAAGATTGTCCAAGGCGCGAAAACCCATAGCGTCGCGAGTTTGTCGAGTAGCGCTACCGATATGGGGCAACATGAAGATGTTGTCATGGGCCGCAAAGGCGGGGTTGCCGCCGGGCTCTACCTGAAAACAATCCAAGCCTGCGGCCGCGACCTTGCCGGTTGCTATGGTGGCGAGCAAGGCGTCCTCATCAACCAAGGCGCCGCGCGCTGTATTCACCATGACGGCCCCGTCTGGAAGCAATGCAAAGCGCTCGGTGTTCATCATGTTGGTTGTTTCCGGTGTCGCGGGGCAATGCAGCGACAGAAAGTCAGCAACACCCAAAAGGCTCTCGACGCTACTATGATAAGTTGCGCCATAGGCTTGGTCTGCGGTCAATTCAGAGCGGTTGAAATAGTGGATATCCATATCGAACCCACGCGCTTTGGCCGCAAAGGCGCGGCCAACGCGCCCCATGCCGATGATCCCAAGGCGCGCACCAGTGACTTGCTTGCCGACCATGAACGCGGGCGACCAACTGTTCCAAGCACCCGTGCGAACAATACGGTCCCCAGCGACGGCGTGACGGGCAGCGCCCAACATCAGTAGCATCGAAAGCTCTGCAGTGGCGTCCGACAGCACGTCGGGTGTGTTGGTAACCAAAATACCGTGCTCTTTGAGGGCAGGCAGGTTACAGTGATCTACGCCAACAGAGTGGTTGGCGACAATCTTCAACCGGTCACTGAACTGCGCCACGACATCCGCGCTAAAGTGTTCTGAGTGGCAGGGAATGATCGCGTCAAAATCTGCACTGGCGGCAATCAATTGATCCGCCGTGCCCGGGTTATCCTCGTGGTTGATGACCACATCATAATCGCGACTGGCCCGTTCAAGCGTGGCGTCAGACAAGCGGCGGGTGATCCAAAGGCGCTTCTTACTCATTTTTTACGAACGCATTCGTCCCAGAAGTCATAAACAGCCATACCGCAGACCACGATCGCGATAATCATGAAGGGCAAACCGCCGTAAAATCCGGCGAAGCCGGTAGAGATGGACTTCGAGAGTCCCCCGATAAAGACGCACAGAATTGTGGTGCCTATCAGGCCCATGATGAGTTTAGTTCCATATGACATGACGTGTCCTTTCCTATGCGGGGTCTTCGATAAGCTGGGTTTGTAGCCAACGCGCAGTGCGCAGCAGGCGGTCATCTTTTTCAGCGGGACCAATCAACTGAACACCAATGGGGAGGCCGTTTTCCCCCACCAACAATGGTAGGCTCACGCAAGGTAGCCCTGCAAGCGTCCAAAGGGTACAGAAGATCGGATCGCCGGTTCCTCCGCCAAATTGAGGTGCTTCGCCCGCAGCAGACGGAGCGACGATCGCGTCAAATTCGACGAAGAAGTCCTTAAAGAAAGCTTCAGCAGAGGCTTTGACGCCCAATGCGTCTTCATACTCGGCCTTAGTAACCTTCCGTCCACGGGTAATGACGGGTTTCAGGGTCTCACTCAAAGCGTCCCAATGGCCGTCGAAAATATCCTTTTGGTGCATGCAAATCTCATATTCATGGATTCTCGCTTGGACAGCCACCAGATTGGACAGCGTGTCGGCAGGGTCCATTCGCGTGACTTGTGGGCCCAAGATGTCGAGCACTGCATCCATGCCTTCGCGCGCGTCGGCACTCATTCGGTCATAGAAGGGCAGATTGAACCACACCAAATCAGGGGGCACTGGAGCGTCGGCACCTGCTCCGTCCAGCATATTTGGACGAGGTCGCGCAAAGCTGGCGGCATCGCGGCTGTCGTAGCTGCTGATCGCGTCCGTGAGCAAGGCCACATCAGCAAGGGTTCGCCCGAAGCAGCCGACTTGATCCAGCGAGACAGAAGTTTGTAAAAGCCCATCCCGAGAGATAACGCCACGTGTGGGTTTGAACCCGAATGTGCCACAGAAGGAGGCCGGGCGAATAACCGAGCCGTTGGTTTGGGTGCCCACTGCCAAGGGCACGTGATGGGCGGCAACAGCAGCAGCCGACCCGCTGGATGAACCACCAGGCGTGTGGCCCGCGTTGTGTGGATTACGGGTTTCATTGGCGTGAACAAAAGCCAATTCAGTCGTAACCGTTTTGCCCATGATAACGGCACCGGCCTCGCGCAATTGTTCTACCAGCCGGGCGTCACGCTCGGACCGACGCCCTTTGAAAATTGGCGTGCCGCGTTGGGTCGGCATGTCCTCGGTATCGATGATGTCTTTCAAAGCAACCGGAATACCGTGCAGTGGTCCCTTAGCGAGGCCCGCCTTATCGATCCGGTCACATTCTTCAGCCTGCGCAATAGCTGCGCTTGGGTCTAGATAAGTCCAAGCGCGGATATTGTCATCCGTCGCGGTAATCCTCTCGAGGCAGGACTTGACCAGCTCCACTGAGGAAAGGCGACCCGCAGCGATAGCAGCCAGTGCTTCGGTTGCAGAGAGTGTGTATGAGTCTTTGATCACGGGATGTAGGTTCCAAACAGGTAGTCAGGGAACCATAGCGCAATACCAGGGAACTGGTACATGAGCACCATCGTCAGGATCACAATGCCTAAGTAAGGCATGATCCCTCGGAAAATATCCATCAGCTCAATTTGGTCCTTCAACACCCCTTTCAGATAATACGCCGACATGGCCATTGGCGGTGTCAGGAAGGAGGTTTGCAGGTTCAACGCCACGAGCATCGCGAAGAAATAGGGGTTCACCCCAAAGACTTCGAGAAGCGGCAGGAATATTGGTACGAAGATGATCAGGATTTCCGACCACTCAAGCGGCCAGCCCAATAGGAAGATGATTACTTGCGCAAGCACAAGGAACTGCCAAGGCTCTAGATCCATGCCGCCGACCCAGTTCGCGATAAGGTCGTGGCCCCCAAGGTAGGAGAAGACCGAGGCGAAGGTCCAAGAGCCGACAAAAAGCCAACATACCATTGCAGTTGCTTTGGCAGTCAGGAATACACTTTCCTTGAGTTTCAACCAACTCATTGACCGGTAGAGAACCGCAAGAACGATACCGCCCAATGCGCCCATTGCCGCCGCTTCTGGGGGTGTTGCAAGGCCGCCCAAAATTGAGCCTAGGACCAGTGCAATCAGCACGGTCAACGGCACGAAGCTAACGAGCAAATTCCAGTAGATTTCACGCGGTGGAGGGACGTCAACCAGGTTTGGCTTTGGTGCCAAAGAGGGTGTGATCCAGACCCGCACAATGACATAGACAATATAAAGACCTGCCAGCAACATTCCTGGGAACACGGCTGCAGCGTAAAGCCGCAAAGGCGACAGATCTGCGATAGCCGAGTATACAATCAACATGATTGAGGGCGGGATTAGAATACCCAATGTGCCGCCCGCACAAATAACACCAGCTGCAAAACTTTTATCGTAGTTTGCGTTTGCCATTGCGGGGAAAGCCAGCAAACCCATCAGAGTAACAACCGCGCCCACGATACCGGAGGCTGTTGAGAAGACCGCGCAGGTTAAAAGAGCGGCAATAGCCAGAGATCCCGGCAAGTTGCGCGCCGCCTGGTAGAGCGAGAAGAACAGCTTATCGACGATATTAGCCCGCTCCACCACGTACCCCATGAACAGGAATAGGGGTATAGCGACTAGCGTCGGGTTCTCCATAACTGAATAGGTGTTTTGGTTGACTAAGTAGAAGATATTATTGTTAAAAATATCTGCCACGCTCTCGATCGCGTTACCTTGGTGGTAGGCGTAAAAGCCGAAAGCGACGCCCATCGCGAGCAATGTAAAAGCAATTGGAAAGCCAAGTAAGACGAAGACAATAAATAGTCCAAGCATCATCAAGGCGACTTCTGGGTTTGTCATCTTTTTATCTTTCTAGAAGCGTCAAGGGGCTTAGGTTCGCCAGAAGCGAAGGAAGAGATCTCATCAAGATCAGCCTCAGTGAGCAAGTCTTCAGTTTCTTTTACATCCGCAAGCCGTTCAGGCCAGACACCGGTGCGCATGGCCATGACACAGCGGACGAGTTCCGCGATACCTTGGATCATCAGCAACCCACCGGAAAGAGGAATGAGGGATTTAAAGAAGTAAATCTGGATGCTCGCGGGGCTGTTGAAGCTGAATTCTTTGTAGCGCCAACTGTCGGAAGCAATTTCGTACCCGAACCAGACCAGTGCGATGATGCCGGGAAAAAAGAATAGAAAGTATAAGACGAAATCCATACCTGCCTGCACCTTAACGGGCCAAAGGCGGTAAATGACGTCTGCGCGCACGTGAGTATCTTGGGCGAGAGCGTAGGCTCCGCACATCAAGAACAACGCACCATACATTTGAACCATCATATCAAATGCCCAAACAGTTGGCGCATTCAGCACGTAGCGCACGAACACTTCGTAACAAACAGAGAGTGTTAAGATAAGGATGCACCATCCAAAGGCGCGCCCCACCCAAAGGCTCAGGCCTTCAACAGCGTGAACGAATTTCATTAAATCTTTGTTCCTATCTTTTGCGCAGCGATCACTGCGTCCGCTCCCCAGAGCGTTTGTGTCCCCGGACGTGTTTTGCGCCCGAGGACTTTGTCTTCACGAACGGTCAGATCAACCGAAGTAATGCTTGTAGGCCAGCTTGTAGTCAGGCTGGTTCAAGTTCAGGTAGTTCATCACGTCTTTGGCGTAGGCCTTCTGCGACTCCATCACCTTCGCGAAGAAGGGGTCGGATTCGGCAAGACGGTCCGTCACTTTGTCCCAAGCCGCAAGCTGCGCTTCCATCACGCTGTCAGGCGTGCGGTAGACGTTTACTCCGTCAGCTTCTTGCAATTTCAGAAGGTCATCGGAGTAACGCTTGGTATTGCCCCAGTAAAAGCCGGAATTTTCAGCCATGGATGCGTTCTTGATGATTGCCTGATGCTCAGGTGATAGCGCATTAAACTTATCTTTGTTGATCGTAACTTCAAAGAACTCTTGGCTCTGGTGATAAGAAGCCAAATGGTAGTGCTTGGACACGTCTTGCATCCCAAAGTCACGGTCAGATGTTGGGTTGTTAAACTCAGCCGCGTCAATCAGGCCGGACTTCATTGCGGGCTGAATTTCGCCGCCTGGAAGTTGCACAACAGACATGCCCATTTCCAAGAGAACGTCAGCAGCCAAACCAACAGTACGGTACTTCAGGCCGCTCATTTGGCTTGCGTCCTTAATTTCTTCTTTGAACCAACCCAAAGGTTGCGCTGGCATTGGAGAGTTGAAGAAAGACACAACGTTTAGGCGCAGTTCAGACATTAGTTCGTCAAACAGCTCTTGGCCTCCGCCTGCGTGAACCCAACCCAGAACTTCTTGGCTGGACCAACCAAAGCATGGGCCGGTGCCGAACAACGATGCCGCTTTGGACTTACCGTACCAATAAGCAGGCACATAGTGCGCTGCGTCCAGAACGCCGCGGTGAACCGCGTCTTGCATCTGGCTTGTTTTTACAACTGAGTCGACTGATAGAACGTCGATTGTCAGTGAGCCACCGGACATCTCGTTTACACGAGCGGCGAAGGATTGAGCGTTCTCAAGGAAAATACCGCCGCCCCAGGCAGCTTGCATCTTCAATGTTGTGCCGTGGCCGTCGGCAATAGCTGGTGTGGCCAATGCGGCGGCGCCTACAACGGCAGAGCCGCGCAGAAATTTTCTGCGGTTCAGAGTATTCGTCATGCTTCCCTCCCAAGGAATTTCATGCGGCCCAATGTCTTTTGCCATGTGACTCGCATTTATTTTTCAGAACTTGGTCCGTGACGCGCAATAATATGAAGCTAGGCTCCTCCCCAGGTTTCATAAGCGCTCCCTATCCCCCGCTCCTGAAGATAACCATAGGCGTAGAGCCACTTCGATCAAGAGGGTCTTTTTGGGATGCGGTTTATCTCTTCGCAGTCTTCAAGCGAAGATGACTCCTGCCTGAACGTGATCTTCGCTATACCTCTGAGCATTCAGAGACCCGTTACCGTATGGACAGTACCGCATGTTTTAAAAGGGAAACCGCGAGCCGTTTGCTTTGATAAGTCTCAACTTTTTTTGGGGGGAGGGGGAGCAGAAACGCTGGTCATAAAAGGGCCCTATTAAACCCCCGAAAAAAGTTTTCGAAAGGCGGTGAATGATCGATATGTATACATTTCTGCAAAATTTTTTGGACTGAAATGCGATTGCCGAAAATCATTTTGCCCGAATCACTTGTATTCCCGAATATCTGTATACAGTGGCCATTTTGGCGCTTGGAATTGCGCAAAACTTCTGAGGGCGAAGCATGACAAAGGGACATCTTAGCCGACTCGACACAGCGCTCCTTGGATTGAGGTCGCTGATCTTGGGGGGAAGCTTCTCCAAAGGGCAACGGTTATCGGAAGTCGCCTTAGCTAAAAAGCTGGAAATATCCCGCACGCCGCTTAGGCAAGCCATGGACAGGTTGGTGGCCGAAGGTCTGCTGGAGCGCATTCAGACCAGGGGCTGCCGAGTTGCAACCTTTACCAAAGACGACATTGCCGACGCCATTGAAGTGCGTGGTATGATTGAAGGTGCCGCGGCGCGATTGGCCGCAGAACGTGGTGTGACAGCTGACTTGTTGGCACAGGCGGAGGATGCTCTGGACAAAATAGATACCGCGCTTAACGGAACGTGTGATCTGGACTTCGCTCAATACGTCAAACAAAACGCTCGGTTTTACGATCTTTTGGCAAGGTTTCCAGCCAGTCAGATTGTCCAGCGTGAAATCGAACGCATAAGCCTTTTGCCGTTGGCATCGCCCTCTGCATTTCTGAGTGATCAGGCCATGATCCCTGATTTCCAAGATTCACTGCGATATGCCCAACGGCAGCATCGCGCCATCCTAGACGCGATCTTTAATGGCGAAGGCACCCGCGCAGAAGCGCCGACACGCGAGCACGCACGGCTGGCGTTAGTAAATTTTAACTACTTTAATGAAGTTGAACCAAAGCTCGTCAATGAAGTGCCAGGTTTGATGTTGGTGGCTCCAACATGACTGTGAGTCCCGTCGACAGATAAGCTTCGATCGCAGACTTGGAGCCGGCCCCATAACCAAGCTATCGACACAGACGAACGGCAAATCCTAGCCGAAACCCCGTGAACCTACCGCACACCCTGCCTGTGCTGTTCTCTTTGGGCGCCATAAAGCGCCATAGTTCTAAACAGCAATTCCACTAAGGCGCTCCATGTCATCGGGCAAGTTATGGCAGCAAGAAGAATGCAAAGCCCGTTCTCTTCAAAACAAGAGCCCCCAAAGGATTGGCACAAGCAAAGCTGTCGCCACGGCGTTGAGGCCCATGGCGAGCCCCGAGAACGCCCCCGCCGTTTCATTGACCTGCAATGCCCGCGCTGTCCCTATGCCGTGGCTGGCGGTGCCTATGGCCAAGCCACGGGCGCTCCAGTCCTTGACGCCGATCAGATTGAGCAGCATGGGACCGAACATTGCTCCCAAAATCCCCGAAACGATCACCATCACCGCAGTGAGTGACGGGAGGCCGCCCAATTCCTGTGAAATAGCCATTGCGACCGGTGCGGTCGCGGATTTTGGCGCGATCGAGGCAAGCAAAACCTCCGAGCCCCCAAAGGCCCATGCGGTGCCCACAGATGTGAGGATCGCAACCAACGATCCCGTTAAAAGGCTCACTCCAATGGCCAGGGCCGATCTGCGCACCTTATGCCAATGCCGGTATAACGGAATTGCCAGTGACACCGTCGCCGGCCCGAGCAAAAAATGAACGAATTGCGCCCCTTCAAAATAGGTGCCGTAGTCCGTTCCGCTAATATACAAAACCGAAACGACCAGAATAACGGCGCCCAATACGGGATTGAGCAAGGGGTTGCGGCCGCCTTTTTCAAACATCCAACTTGCCAACTGAAACGCGACAAGAGTCAACGTCAGATGAAAAAGTGGCGATGCATTTAAGTAAACCCAAGTTTCTTGAAGACTATGCATCTGGGTTCGACCGATTAAGCCACCGCATCATAAGGGCTGTCACAATGATGGTCATAACCGTGCTCACGACAAGGGCAGCGCTCAAGGGCAGCAACGCGTCGCCGAGCAGCTTGAAATGCATCATCACGCCTGTACCAGCAGGTACAAAAAGCAGCGACATCGCTCGCAGCAACCCATCTGCGGTCTTTCCTAAGCCTTTGGGAACTTCTCCTCGAAATAAAAGCAAAAGGAAGAGAAACAACATCCCAAGAACGGGGCCCGGAATTGAGAGGGAAAGCGTACCAGCAACAAGTTCTCCCAGCAGTTGGCAGACCAATATAAGCGTGAAATAACCGATCATCGTTTCCTCCAAACACGCGTTTACTCTTTCATTGGGCTGAATGTAGGTCAACTAGGCCATTGAGTCATTTTTCGTGCGTTATGGAAAAATGCAATGATAGTGTGGGTTCACTACAGACCGACGAGAAAAGCGGGCTCTGAGCACAAAATCCGGACTATACCGGACATCCAAAATTTTAAGGCTATAACGCGATAGTACACCAAATGCGCTCTGACATTTTCACGTGCAAAACTATGGCGCGGTTCGCGATACCTCAGGGCCGAAAGCTGACTTTTGTGCGGCCAGAGCAATCCTTCGGGTCGTTTTGGACACCAAAGGTAGCGTTGCTCAATGCTAACTTCGCGAAGGTGATTGTCAGTCGGAAGATAAGTATTATGTGTGTTCAAGATAAAGACAAACTGGAGGACGGTAAGTGACTATATCGATGGGCGACAAAGTGCCAGAAGCGACATTCCAAATCTTTGGCGCCGAAGGGCCATATGAGGTAACGACAGAAGAGGTTTTTGCTGATAAACGCGTGGCGGTTTTCTCGATGCCAGGTGCTTTCACTCGAGGGTGCAGCACGGTGCATTTACCGTCGGTAATCGCTTCGACGGAGGCCCTGAAGGAAAATGGACTGGACGACGTAGTGATCCTCTGTGTCAACGACCCCTTCGTTATGCGTGCCTGGGGCGAGTCCACCGGTGCTCATGACGCCGGAGTGCGGATGCTGGCAGATTCCAGCGCGGCTTTCACAGAAGCGTTTAACCTGACTTTTTCGAACCCAGAGACTGGGCTTTTGAACCGATCACGGCGCTTTTCTATGCTTGTCGAGAATGGTGTCATTACGATCCTGAACGTCGAGCCAGGACTTGAGATAGCCTGCTCAACTGGCGAGGCGCTACTGGATCAGCTTTAGGTGGCAGAAAGTCGTCCGTACTGGCCATTTTGCGTTTTTTATTCTTAACTCGTATAACGCGGTGGCCACAAACGGTGACGGGTAGCACAGAGGTCTGCTATGCGGGGTGATTTCAATCGGTCGACGCAACACTTTAATCTTTTTGGAAAGATGGAGTGTTTATGATGAAGTATCGCACACGGACGTTTTATACAGAGACGCAGAAGTCGGAGATGTGGGATCGATGGCAGCGCGGAGAGTCTTTGAGCTCGATTGGTCGCAGGTACACCAACTTGGCGTGCGGGAGCGGTTCGCGTTGCAAAATCCCTGCACGCCGGAAAAACAGTAAACGCCGAAGCTTGCCGTTTCATGACAGAGTTACGCGATACCTACGGACCGAATGCGGCCCCGATATTGATTGCGGGAATAACAGGACCATTTGGCGATGGATATTTGCCTGAAGACGCACCGGATACCAAAAATGCGGTCGATATTCACAAACCCCAGATCGAAGAGATCGCGCTGGCTGGAGTTGACTTCTTTAAGGTGCAAACTCTTCCGAGTTTTGACGAAGCGCGTGGGATTGCCAAAGCGATCGAGACGACGGGGCTGCCTTACGTTCTAAGCTTCGTGATCCGCCGAGACGGCACAATACTCGATGGCACACCTCTTGAAATCGCGATCGAAACGATTGACGAAGAATCGCGTTACGCACCAGCGAATTATTCCGTAAATTGCGTGCACACATCCGTGTTTTCCGCCGCCTATACAGCGGTCCGTGATCGAAATCCAAACGCAGCAGACCGAATACTCGGCATAGATGCAAACACATCAGCCAAGACTCCGGAAGAACTCGAAGGTTTGGTAGAGATTGATACTGAAGCTCCTGATGATTTCGGAAAAAACCTCGCTTCGCTGCATGCTCAGTTTGGCACAGCCTATCTCGGGGGATGTTGTGGATCTTCGACGGAGCACATAGCCGCGCTGGCCGATAATCTGGTTTCATCATCAGTGGGTCGAATAACAACACCGGAGGGTCGATGAACGCGTCTGCTATGGGCTCTCACCGCCGTTCTCCGCAGCTTTATAAAACGGCGGCATTAGGCCGTTCTTAACTCCGTGCAGAATGGTATGGTTGCGTTAGGGGAGCTAATCTACGAGTTTGGAAAACAACACCCAAGGAGTTAGCGACATGATTATCTACGGTTTAAACACCTGCTCGATCTGCCAGAAGGCCCGCGAAGCACTAGAAGCCGACGGTAAAGAGGTTGATTTTCGCGATATTCGAGCGGAGCCCTTGGACCAAGTTGAATTGGCTGAACTGATTGCGGAGTTTGGAGATAGGTTGGTGGACCGAAAGTCCAATGACTATCGGGGGCTCAACGACTGGCTGAAAGCGTCCGAAGCGGAAGCTCAAATCTCGACCAAACCCAAGGTAATGGCTCGCCCAGTGATACGAGACCAAAATAACCTATACCTCGGTTGGGATGAAACGGTTCAAAAGGCTTTACTCGCAGGTTGATTGCTCGAAGGTTTTGCGGAGTCTCCCTTTACGGAAGGTCGCCAAGAAAGACACGCCTATATTGTCATTGTATGAGAAATTTGGTTCCAGCACTTTCCATGACATCCAGCAAACGCAAACTGCCCAGAATGGGAACCCTTCCTGGTCGAACTTCTGAGAAACACTCCGAAAATGGCGGCCTGTTGATACACTTGCATATATAAATTTCAGAGCTTCCCTACAACGCTGCTAAGTGCATTATGGCTGGGTTTGACTTTGTTTGGAAAAAGAATGGGAACGCTGTACAATGGCGCCGTTGCAATGCACAACTCTATCCGAATGTGATTTCGGGCCACACCCCGTGGTTCCAGAGTTCTTTAATCTTGCTGCACACACGCTCGCAGTAGCAGATAAAACCCCAAACAAAGTGGCCCTAAGAGTTGTGGTGTCGGGAGATGATCAATATCCTGAAATAGTAACCTATTCCGACCTAAAGACCGCAGTGATGGTTGCCGCTGCTGGCCTGGCGGCACATGGCGTGACACGCGGCGATCGTGTTGTCCTGAGAATAGGACACTCAACCGATTTCCCAATTTTATTTTTGGGGGCCGCAGCGCTTGGGGCTATCCCAGTCCCAACTTCGGTGTCTCTGAGCCAGATTGAATTGCAGTTCATTGTCAAAGACACAGCTGCCGTTCTCTTGATCTGTTCTGAACAAAATGCAATCGAAGTCTCGGGAATAAGATCCTTTGCGCCAAATAAAATGATTGCGGATCCGCTGCAAGATTTCGCAGTAACCCAAGCGGATGATCTTGCTTACATCGTTTACACATCCGGTTCTTCTGGTCGTCCAAAAGGTGTCGCACATGCGCATCGGGCGGCCTTTGCCCGAAGGATGATGTGGGAAGGTTGGTATGGCTTAACCCAAGAAGATACGATGCTACATGCAGGCGCGTTTAACTGGAGCTACACCCTTGGGGCAGGGCTTATGGACCCATGGGCCGCGGGGGCCTCTTCGCTGATTTATGCGGGTCCCCGAGACCCAAGCGTTTGGCCAAATTTGGTGAATACCTTTGGGGCGACGATTTTCGCCGCAGCTCCAGGCGTCTACCGTCAATTACTCAAGTCGAAGGCTGATTTGAGCGGGTTTTCCGGATTGCGGCATGGATTGTCCGCGGGTGAGACAATGGCGGCTTCACTACAACAGGAATGGGTCTCTCGCACTGGAAAGCCGGTTTATGGCGCGCTGGGTATGACAGAATGCTCGACATTTATATCCTCCTCTCCTGCGTTCCCAAGCAAGTCGGCTAAAGCCGGCCGCCCCCAAAAGGGGAGAAGAGTTGCACTTTTGCCAATTGATGAAGGTGAAAACGCTGTTCCAAGGGGCGATACCGGCCTCATTGCTATTCATCGCTCAGACCCGGGCCTGATGATTGGGTATTGGCAAAACGCGCAAGAGACTGAGGCGACCATGCGCGGCGAATGGTTCCTAACTGGGGATCTCGGCGTAATGGACAGCGATGATTACATTTTTTTTGAGGGCCGATCAGATGATCAGATGAACGCCCTTGGATACAGGGTAGCGCCCCAAGAGATCGAAGACGCCCTCATGCGCCATCCCAAGATAACGGGTGCCGCAGCGGTAGAGCTTCCAATTCGTAAAGACCTGTCCGTTATTGCCGCCTTTGTAACTTCGGATGAGTTGGACTTAACTGAAGCCGACCTAACAAGCCATTGTGCTGAATTTCTTGCGTCTTACAAAGTACCCAAGGTTTTTCGAACCGTGAAGGAATTGCCGCTAAACCCAAACGGGAAGTTGAAGCGAAAATCCCTAATCAAAATGTATGGATTTAGGTGACCATTTCACTCCGCAGCATAGTTAGCCATGCTCTGGGTCAGCCGTGGCCCGTTAGAGGCCCGATGTTCAAGTGCAGCATTCGCCAATAAGGGCGGTGAGCGGTCGTTCGCTGCAGCTGCGCCTGATAGATTCTTTTTTAGGAAGCGGACGTTCAACAGGCTACGAAACTGCGTTTTTGTGCTGCACTGCTCTCATAGTGTCTCGGCACGTTTGTCGTAAAGTGGTGCCTGATCCGAACTGGAAAGTGGCAAGGTGAAAACAAGTTTACCGCACCGGAATGCGTCAAAAGCGCACCTGAGTTTATACCATGCGCAGAAATTTTAACTTGGCCTCAAAGCAGGCTAACCTTCAGGAGAAGGCGTTCCACTTGGGGAATGCCAGTTACAGGAAGATCACAGGCGATTAAATATCGTCAGAAGAAATATATAAATGGGATATCTGAAATGAAAATGAAGACTTGGACGATGTGTGTGCTGGTGGTTGGGATGCTTGGCTCCACCCAAAGCGCGTGGGCCAGCGAAACCGTTACCGTGGATAATTTCGTGCGTGCTGAGACTGACATGACGATGCGGCGCTATGAAGCGGCTGACGGTTTCGGCAAGATGTTTCACATTCGCCAACCAACGCCTTTAGACAAGCAAGATGTCATTCGTATGAATCAAGATACTCTCTATTCCATTGGCATTTTTGATCTCGCCACTCCGGTCACCATTACCAAACCAGAGACTGATCGCTGGCAATCCTTGATGTTGGTAAATCAGGATCATTCTATCCCTGCTGCGATTTACGAGCCGGGATCATACACTCTGACACAAGAAGAAATTGGGACGCGATATGTCACCGTGGTGTTTCGCACCCTGGTAAATGCCAACGATGAAAATGATATAAAGCTGGCAAATGCTGTTCAGGATCAGATTGGGGTGGCGCAAGAAAGCATGGGGTCCCTTGATGTTCCGGACTGGGACGAGGAGTCGCTTTCGAAAATTCGGGATGCAGTCAACGTGCTCGCCTCATCCGTCAGTGACACCTCAGGTATGCTTGGCATAAAGGACGACCTCAACCCTATCGATCATCTGATGGGAACGGCAATGGGTTGGGGTGGCAATCCCAAAGAGGACGCCATTTACGTAAACGTAGTTCCAGAGAAAAACGATGGTGAGGTTAACTACGCTTTGAGCGTCAAGGATGTGCCTGTGGACGGCTTCGCCTCCATCACTGTGTATAACGAGCAGGGCTTTATGGCGAAGAACGACCTAGGTGTGAATTCTCTCAACAACCTGACTGCTATGCCAGATGAAGGCGGCGGTGCCACCGTTCACTTCGGTGGGTGCGAGGATGGTCGTAAGAACTGTATTCCGATTTCAGATGGTTGGAACTACATTGTGCGCCTCTATCAACCTCAGCAAGAAATCCTCGACGGGACTTGGACGTTCCCAGCCCCTACAATCGTGGAATAGAAATTAGGCCAAATTAGCTTCGGCCGTCATCGAGATGGTTGGAGCTTCAATCCTTTGGCTCAAGTATGCGGGTCGAAAGTAAACTACCGTGTCTGCCCATAGAATGATATCGACAAGCAGAGTTGGAAAGTCACCCCGCTACTCGGGGAATACGGGTCAAGACCATATGGCGTGGGGCGAGCGGTGTCTTGCTCCCTCCACAAAGCACCGTTTCGTCCAACATAGTCGTAGTCCGCGCACTGGAAGTACTTCGCAGAGAGCGAATGTCGGGTTTGGGGAAGTGGCACGTTTATAGGCCCAAGGTGGTGTCGGCCCGAACATCACCGTCGCTGATGAGGAGATCGCCCGCAAGGTTTCAACCTCGAGCGTGCGAGACGAGATTTTCGTGAGCCAGGGCGGATATTTTGCGGGCACGGGGACCGAAGGCACCAATATCTCGCGAGTCAAATGATCGCGATTCCAAATCTGTCAGACGGACTGGCGTGTCTAGCCCACCAGGCGGCTACGGATGTCAGATGGTAACGCTCCGGTCGTCTTTCGGAAGGCGCGGGAAAAATGCGACGCTGTCGAATACCCAAGATCGGCCGCGATGCTGGACACAGGCATTTGTGTTTCGCGAAGCAGTTCAACCGCACGTTCGGCCCTCACCTGCGAGACAAGGGTTCTGAAATCAATCCCTTCGTCAGCAAGCCGCCGCTGCAGCGTTCGGGGACTCAATGAAATCAGGCTGGCAACACTGTCGATATCGATCTCGCTGTCAAGCAACCGGAACCGTACGAGTTCCTTCACGATGCCGATCAGCTCAGTGGGTGCAGCAAGACACGAACGTCTCAGATCAGATTGGGTTATAAACGGAGGCTTCTTTCGTAAAAACACTAACCCTGCTTCTTCCCGATGGATGGTTATGCGCGTGCTGGGGTTATCAAAGGTCACCGGGCACTGAAAAACATCCTCGAAGGATGCCAAGTAACGCGTTTTCTGAACGTCAAGGTCGACGCTTAGCGGGCTCCAGTGTCTGCCCATGTAGTGTCTGCACAAATCCATCATCACGGTCGCTGCCGCGATGGAATAATGTCGCCGCCCGATCAGGTTTGGCAATCCCGATGTGTAGACAAAGCACAGGTGGTCGTCTTTTTTTTCCACTGTAAACTTGTCGGCAGTAATGTGAAATCTCTGCGATTCCTCCACTGCGAAGAGCGCTTCTTCCAGCGTATCAAATGAAAGCAGTAAACGTCCCCAGGTGCCAAAGTTCACCATATGAACATGAACGCCAAAGGTCAGGCCAAAATTCTGGTCACCCAGTTGGCGCGCGATGTCTTCGAAGAACCGAAACAGCAATTTCTGAGGCATGAAAACCTCGGGGCGTTCCATCGATGGCACGGGGATATGTGCCGCCGTCAAAGCCGCATCTAACCCGTCCTCCCCAACGTAGCTGACGAACGTGTCATGCAATCCCATAAGAACGCGCGCTGATATGAGCGGAACTCTCATTGTGGCCCCCCTAACAGAAAATAAACGGTATTTTTTGTTCCAGAGCTTGTCCAGCAAAATCGCCCAGGCGATTCACGGCACTTTTTGGCACAGATCGGCACTTTTCGGTGCGTTTTATGGGCGGCCATCGGCGTGCTCGTCGCAAAGTGGTGCCTGATCCGGGCTGGAAAGTGGCAAGGTGAAAAAATGTACCAAACCGGAATGCGCCAGAATCGAGCCTGAGCGTACACTGGATAATCGCAACAGGCGGGTGTTGGAGCGCAGATGCCTGATCAAAAGAACCAGATATTCCGAACCTGACCTGCGGCAGCTTGCTTCAAAGGTCGCAAACCTTTCCGGGAGCCAAAATCTACAGGTCAGATGCAGCCGACGAGATGCTGCGCTCTGCACGAATGGCCGCAATGACGGGCTGTATCGCAGCATGATGACTGGGTGGCCAAAGTCGGCTCTGGGCCGTTCGCGTTGAACGGCCCAAGGGCTTATATTTCAATGGCTTCAGCAATTGCCAAGGCATCTTCCAGCTCCACGCCAAGGTATCGGACGGTGCTATCCATCTTCGTGTGTCCCAACAGTAACTGAACAGCGCGAAGGTTGCCGGTCTTCTTGTAGATCTGCGTCACTTTGGTTCGGCGCATGGAGTGAGTCCCGTAAGCAGTGACTTCCAACCCAATGGACGAAATCCAACCGCGCACAATCCGGGCATATTGGCGTGTCGAGATGTGAAGGCGCTCTTGGAAACGCCCTGGCCAGAGAAATTCTGACCCGACCATCAGCGGATCCTCCATCCACTTCGCGACCGATGCCCGGGTGCCCTCCGAAATCTCAAACCGAACCGGTTTTTGGGTTTTGCTTTGCAGAACGGACGCCCGCGCCTTGATCTGCGCCGATGCCATTACATTCACGACTTTCATCCGGACAAGATCACAGCCGCGCAGCTTGCTATCGATGGCCAAGTTGAACAAGGCAAGATCACGATGGTTTTCAGCCAGTTCCAGCCTGACACGGATGGCCCAAACATGTTTTGGTTTCAGCGGGAGCTTCTGACCGACGATGCGACCCTTGTTCCAAGCGGGCCGAAGCGCGCGGATGGCAGGTAAGTGTAGCGTTTGCATGAGAGATCCTCCGATCCGCCATACCCTCCCACAGCGACAACCCGACGTTGACAGAGCCGTATATCACAAGTTGTGCAAGAGCAGCTAAAGTCCGCCAAGAGCCCAAAATGCTGATTTGCCACTCCGTCCTCCCGTTGCTCTGTTAACGAAGTCCATTCTCATAAAGTTGCTTAAACTTTTCACACGCTATTTAATGTCGCTTATGAAAAACGTTCTCCAAACATGTTTGCTTGTACTTTTGGTACTGCTAACGCTTCCCTTTGCGATATACGCCATAAACTTTGCACTGGGCGGTCTGCGGGATGCGCTGCCCGAGCCGCACTATATACGGTCCGATAACACTATCGCCAATCTATCTATTTTTAACCATATGGCCGCTGGAGCGGCTATCACGGTGCTGGTGCCGCTCCAATTGATCCCGTCATTGCGGCAGCGTTTGCCCGCGCTGCACCGCTGGTCGGGGCGGCTGATCATTCTAGCTGCGATTGTTACTGCAATAGGTGGGCTCGTCTACATTCCACTGAGGGGCACAATCGGTGGGATGCCCATGAATATCGGTTTTTCACTTTACGGGGTACTGGTTCTGCTGACAGCCGTGCAAACAATCCGCTACGCACGGGCAAGGCGCTTCGCGGATCACAACGCTTGGGCACTGCGTTTTTTCTGGCTGGCTTTGGGTTCTTGGTTCTACCGTGTCCACTATGGCCTTTGGTATGTGGCCACTGACGGTCTATGGTCCAACCCCCAATTCACAGGAGGGTTTGATCTGGTACAAAGCGTGGCGTTCTTTCTGCCTTATCTCATCGGCGCAGAAGTTTACCTGCGCATCAAACAGAACAGTGGTCGTCATTCCTTGGCGACGCAGGGTTAAAGTTCACTGTCACAGATACTGTTTTATTGGTAACCCCGACAACAAACCGGCCAAGAAACTGTGTCGGCGCGGGTTGCCTTCGCCGTATGAGATCAGAACCGTTTCCCGCAGTCCCTTCACCGGAGCTGCCAGAAATCTGCGACGCGCCGAATGGCGCATAAGTTCGCATTCACGACGTACTCGGCCTCTAGTCCACAGACTTCCGGGTTGCCATCTGCATCGATTGGTACGGCATGTCCAAAGCCATCGAGCGACCAAGTTTCGATGCGCGCCATTCCGGCGTTGTCGCGATAGACTTCGCGAATAGCACTGCCAATAACCTCTCGTTCATCCGCGACAAGGTCGATTTCCTGAACTGCTGTCCACTGCTCCGTCAGTTCGCGAAGGTTGTTGGGGTGAACGATCGCATCGGCGGTGCCTTGCCAAAGCGACAACAGTGGCCAATTTTCAGGTACTGCATCTGTGCCCTCAGTCACATAGCCAGCCCACTCATCGCCATCGCGATCCGTCAGATCGAAACCTCCGATCCCGCAAGCATAACTTGCGTCTGCACCGTCGGGAGCAATGAATTTAACTTGAAGTGAACTCCAAAACAAATCGAAAGCGCCTGCCGGTCGATTGCAGCCGACCGGCAGACCGGCGAAAATTGCGCCACCAGCAAAGCGGTTCGGATAGTTCGCCAACATTACAGCTGCCATGGCTCCACCGGCGGAATGGCCCATAACAAAAACGCGGTTGGGATCTACGCCTTCTGCCTCTATGGCAGCATCAACCATCTCCAGGATCGACGCGCTTTCCCCAATCCCCGGTCGATTGTCATTCGTATCGTACCAACGGAAACATCGCCGAGACATATTTTCTGCGCGTTGTTCAGGCAGCAAAAGTAGGAATGGAAACTCTTCTGCCAGCGCCACAAGTCCTGTCTCATCGTCAAAATCAGCCGGGGTCTGTGCGCAGCCATGGAGGGCCACGACCAAAGGCAAGCCTTCCTTGAGACCAGAGGGCCGATGCAAATACATCAAAAGATTGCCCGGGTTCTTGCCGAAACTGGAAACCTGTTCGAGTGCGGTTACAGATTGCGTGTTTAATAGCACGACAAAAGCAATCGCAGCTAACTGCGCATGACGTCTGATCCAATTGGCCACAACTCCAGCTGGAAACGGATTCGAGGGCATGGGGGCCCCGAAGGTGTTCGATGAATCGATACTCTGAATGATGTCCAAGGGGAGAAGCCCCGCTGATCTGCTCTTAGGCGTTATTAGCCGCTAACCATCTGAGTACTTGGAGTTGACTGAGAAATCGCCGTTTCCTCATCCGTCATCTCTTCCTCTATGCCTTCAAACAACGGAGTTGAAAGATAGCGCTCGCCGGTATCGGGCAACATAACAAGTTTGGTTGTTTGTCCCGTTGAGTATTCGCTTGGCACCAAACCCAGATAGGCCATCAGTTTGCGTGGGTTCTCAAACCGGCGCACATCACCAATCTCGGACATGAATGTCACTGCACTGATCAAGGCGACACCGCGCAACGCCTGCAACGCCTCAACAACCGGCCCTAATTTCCAGTCTGGCACCAGTTCCTCAATACAAGCCGTTAACCGCCCAACCCGTTCCACAGCATGGCGTTCGGCCAGAACCATCTCTTGCAAAGCTATCTGCTGCGCAGGGTGATCAAAGGACTGTCGCTGCAACCAACGTCGGTAGCGCATTTTCCAGGGTTTGGTGCGATAATAAATCCGCCCATGTCGCAGAAGAAACGCCGAGATCAGTTGTCGCTTGTGGCGCTGATCCTGCGCCGCGCTGTCGCGTGCCCGCACCAAATCCCGCATCGCTTCATGGGTCTCGTCAGGCACCCAAATTGGCGTCAACTCGCCCGCTCTAAGAAGACGCGCAAGGCGTTCCGCATCCCGCCTATCCGTTTTGATCCGTTCACCCGGACGCACCGGGATCAAAGAGGGAGCTATCACATAGCAGGTGAACCCAAAGGCTGTGATCTGGCGATACAACCCATAACCAGTTGGCCCCGCCTCGTAGCAAATTTCGACTCGGTCGAACCGCGCTGCCAATTTCTTGAGGAACCTATCGACAGAGCTGGGGGCAGTAGAAATAGCCCCCCAATCCCGTATCTCACCGTCTCTGCCATCATCTGCAACCGAAACCGCTAATGTGGCTTTGGACGCGTCAAGCCCAACGAAAACTGCTTTCTCTTTGCTATTCATAGAAATCCTCCAAAAATGAAGGGCAACACAATGTTTAGCCCAACTGGAGGTAAGCATAAAACCTCACCGCACTAAACTGCCCTGCAAAAGACATGCGGTCTTACGGGGTCGTACGGATGGCCGTCGAAACCGGGTCCGCTGCTGAGATCAAGATCATCAACGGCTATCAGGATCAGGTAACCATGACGCCACTGGCCGACTGGCTGGCCAATGATCACAAAGGCATTGCCCAAGCTGACAGATCTATTGTGAAAGGCGATTTCTTCATCCCTGAAGGTCTACCTGAATATCAGTTTGGTCAGGTAGACAAGCAGACTGCCGAACAATATTTCACCCTACTTGGTGTCATCCTGAACGATCCGACCATGCCGACACTCACGGACTCGATCAAAGAGGCCGACATGCTCAAGCAGCTTGAGACGTTCAACATCGGCAAGGGCCTGACCTTTGACTGGGCCAAGCTGCCAGCTGAACAGCAAACGGCACTGGAGACCGGCTTTAAGGCTGGGTTTGACGATGTGCGCAAGACGCTGAAGACCAATATGATAAACATGAATGGCTGGGGCGTCGTGCGCAATGACGGTGGGTTCGAAACCCAGTGGATGGACCGTGCAATCATCGCCGATGCCGCCTGGGCCGCACCGGACAAGAACATCTCGCATGGTGGCGCGTTCCTGTTTGCCGATTCCGAAGGCAAGCCACTTGACGGCCAGAACAATTACACCCTGACCTTCGACATGAACGATTTTCCACCGGTTACACAGTTCTGGTCGATCCCGATTTACAGCGCTGAAGGCTATTTTGTAGCCAATGAGATCAACCGCTACACCGTCAACAGCTTTATGCTCAAATCTGGTGAGTTGGTGGCCAAAGACGGTAAGTTGGTAATCTATGTCCAACACGAAAAGCCCTCTGATCCGGAGCAGGCCAAGAACTGGCTCCCCGCTCCAGAAAAAGGTTTCCGCTTCACTGCGCGCTTTTACGGGCCCTACGCCCCAATTGTGAACGGTACCTACGACATGCCCAAGGTGGTTAAGGCGCAATAAGCCGTAGCAGATCAATGCGGATGGGGTCACCAGATTGGGAGATGCCATCCGTGTCCTGCATGAAGTTCTAGGGAGGTCGGGCATTGACCGAAATCAATTGCGAAAAAGTTGGAAAGTTCGTTTAATTCCAACGCTCCTATCCATTTGTTGTGCAGCATTTACAGGTCTGCGCACATAGTTGCTGTTGACTGCACTGCGCACCAAGGTCCAGTTTGGGCCGACCCCAACTGCGCATTTGAACTGAGAACCTACGATGCCGCGCTACAGTTTTAGTTCTAGAAAGAGCCCGAGGTAGTGGAACCAAGCTAATAGCGGGCACCGCCCAGTATGCTGGGACTGGCAGCTGACATGCAAACGGCTTATAAGGACAACAATCACCAACCGATTGCCAAGATATGACAGAAGCCGTCCCCAATACACCCGCCTCCCGAAACTGGGCGGTCCTTTTGTTCCTCAGCTTCGTGTGGGGAGGCGCGTTCATGTCAATGGCTGTGGCGTTAGAGCAATACGGTCCCTTCACCGTCGCTGCTGGCCGCATCGGTATCGGCGCGCTGGCGCTTCTGGCCGTCGTCGCCATCACTCGTCCGGCAGATCTGGCGATCAAGAACCCGAAAGACCTGTGCTTCATCCTGCTTTTGGGAATTTTGAACTTCGCTTTGCCATTCAGCCTTCTGGCCTGGGGGATACAGCGGGTACCTTCAGCCTTTGCTGGTATCACAATGGGCACTTCCCCTGTATTCGTGCTGCTCCTAGCGTATATCTTCGTTCCGGACGAACAGATAGGTCCGCGCCGGATCGCGGGTGTCTTCCTTGGGTTCGTGGGACTTCTGGTTCTAATTCTGCCTGAGGTTTTGGCCGGACAAGTCTCAGGTGGTACCGTCGTGGCAAAGATTGCCTGTGTGGCGGCGGCGCTCTGCTATTCGGTCGGTGCCATTCTGATCCGCCGCGCGCCGCCGACCCCTCCAATGGCATTCACCGCGGGTATGCTAACGGCGGGAACGATTGCACTGACGCCGATCGCGCTCCTGCTAGAAGGACTGCCAGAGATCACCGGTGAACGGGCGACATGGGCGCTGCTCTACGCCGGTATACTCCCTACTGGCTTGGCCTTTCTGCTGCGCGTAGTGCTGATCCGATCCGCGGGCCCCATATTCATGAGCCTCGTGGCCTACATCGTACCTCTCTGGGCTATTCTTCTGGGAGTCATTTTGCTGAACGAAACCCTGAGTTTCAGCACCTACATAGGTGCAGGAATCATCCTGTCTGGCGTTGGCCTGACACAGCTGAGGCTTCGTAAGAAGCGCTAGTCTGCATCGACTAGGATAGGAAACCAAAATGCTGCACAATGCGCACAGGTCTGTTTTCGGGAAATGGGTAAGCTGACATTGAGTGTGGCCGGGTGTCCGCTATGGGCCGTAATTCGCAAACAGAACTCAACACGCGCGGAATACTAATTTGGCTACTTGAAGCATCTTGTAGTAATCAACCGCATTTATAATGCGGGGTAATTAGGCGGGTAAATCTATAAATCTCAAATATTATCGTTTAAAATCAATGTGTAGTGGCGGAGACGAAGGGATTCGAACCCTCGAACGAGTCACCCCGTTACTCCCTTAGCAGGGGAGCGCCTTCGACCACTCGGCCACGTCTCCGAGGAGCGGTTTAGCCCGTAACTCCCTAGAGATACAAGCCTTTTTTCGAAAAAAAATATAAAGAAGCCAAGTTCCTGTTTTTGTTGATTTTCCCCATTTTGCCCGGTTTCTACAATAAAAAAATTGTGCAAGTTTTTGCGAGCCCGAGTTCAAAAAACTCTGCACTGAAACAAGGGAGCTTAAGCGGGCCATGGTCCAACGCCTTACACAAAAATCGGGGCTTCTAGATTCTAATGTTGCTGATCTGTTGTAGCTGCTTAATGGGCTATTCTCGAGAAAATCTTTGTGTCTCGTTTTCCAATAGAGTGCTTCAATTAGGCAAATAAAATCCGTATCTGAAACTTCTGTGACCGTTATAAATGGGACCTTCAGCGTAGCGGTCAATAGGGACTAAATAGGGCTTTTATACTTCGGAACACCCGGTGATTGCATTGTGCCGCAGGGAGGAGGGGATGCGAGCGTCGTTGTTTGGGTGTTGCTCGCTTGATCAACTCGTGACTTTTTAGATGCCTTTGTCACATTCAAAAGGGAGGTCATCTGGCGTGACTAGTGCAAGATGACCTCTCCATAGACCAAGGAAACGGTTTATGTGTTGAAGAGGAAATGCATGACGTCGCCGTCTTTCACGAGGTAGGCCTTGCCCTCTGAGCGCATTTTTCCAGCTTCTTTCGCGCCAGATTCGCCATTGTTCGCGACAAAGTCGTCAAATGCGATGGTTTCCGCGCGAATGAACCCTTTCTCGAAGTCGCCGTGAATAACTCCGGCGGCTTTTGGGGCTGTGGCTCCGGCGGGAAATGTCCATGCGCGGGCTTCTTTGGGGCCTACGGTGAAATAGGTGTTAAGGTGGAGGAGTGCGTAGCCAGCCCGGATCAGGCGATCGAGGCCCGCTTCTTCTAGGCCCATTTCTGTAAGGAACATTTCGGCTTCGTCGGCTTCGAGCTGGCTGATTTCTTCTTCAATAGCTGCTGAGATGACAACTGTTGCGGCCCCTTGTTCGGCGGCCATTTTCGCGACGCGTGCGGAGAAGTCGTTGCCTTGGGCGGCTGCGGATTCTTCAACGTTGCACACATAGAGGATAGGTTTGGATGTGAGCAGTTGAAGGAGAGACCAAGCCCGCGCGTCGTCTTCGTCGACACTAATGGAGCGAGCAGGGTTGCCAGCTTCAAGAGCGGCAAGGGCAGCTTTTAGCAGGCGTTCTTGTTGAATAGCGTCTTTGTCGCCACTGCGTGTTTTACGTTGCAGGCCTTGAAGGCGCTTTTCGATGCTTTCCATATCGGCCAACATCAATTCGGTTTCGATGGTTTCTGCGTCTTCGACAGGATCGACGCGGCCATCGACGTGAGTGATGTCGTCGTCCTCAAAGCACCGCAGAACGTGTGCAATGGCATCACATTCGCGGATGTTGGCGAGGAACTGGTTGCCGAGGCCTTCGCCCTTGGACGCGCCTTTTACGAGGCCCGCGATATCGACGAAGGTCATACGTGTTGGGATGATTTGCTTTGAACCGGCTATGGCGGCCAATTTATCAAGGCGTGCGTCAGGCACCGCGACTTCGCCAACGTTTGGCTCGATTGTGCAGAACGGGAAGTTCGCGGCCTGAGCGGCGGCTGTTTTTGTCAGCGCGTTAAACAAGGTGGATTTGCCCACATTTGGCATTCCGACGATACCCATTTTGAAACCCATTACACACTCCATTGGCTGATGTTGGGGCGCATGTAGGGGCCATGTGGGGCCAAGGTCAAGCGGGGCATTGATTTCCGGCTGATTTTACCGCAAACCATAGCGTAAATGTGCCCAATCTTCGGGCTGGATATAAGAATGACATCGGGAATGGCTATGACACGGATCGACGATAAATTTGCTGAACTCAAGGCTGCGGGCAAAAAGGCCTTTGTGACATATGTGATGGCGGGCGATCCGAACTATGCGGAATCCCTTGAAATCGTGAAAGGTTTGCCGGGTGCTGGGGTGGATATCATCGAGCTTGGCTTGCCGTTTACCGATCCGATGGCCGATGGGGTAACGATTCAATTGGCGGGCCAACGCGCGCTTGCCGCGGGAATGTCGCTTCAGCGCACACTTGATCTGGCAACGGAATTTCGCAAGGGCGATGATACAACGCCGATCGTTTTGATGGGCTATTACAACCCGATTTACAGTCGCGGGGTCGCAAAATTCCTCGTTGATGCAAAGGCTGCGGGAATCGATGGCATGATCGTGGTGGATTTACCGCCCGAAGAAGATGTCGAGCTGTGCATTCCCGCTCAAGCCGCTGGGATGAACTTCATTCGTCTGGCGACGCCCACGACGGACGATAAACGCTTGCCTAAGGTTCTTCAAAACACATCGGGGTTTGTGTATTACGTTTCGGTAAACGGAACGACGGGTGCCGCAGAGGCCGAGGTTGGCGACGTGGGGCCAGAAGTGGCGCGAATTAAATCCCAAACCGACCTTCCAGTGATTGTTGGCTTTGGTGTTAACACGCCGGAAAAAGCCGAGAATATTGCGCGGACAGCGGATGGCTGTGTGGTTGGCTCGGCAATTGTCGCGCAAATTGGCGCAGGTAAGTCTGTGGCGGATGTTTTGAGCTTCGTTGCAGGCTTGGCCGAGGGCGCACATCGCGGCTAGCGGCCCCGTTTTTATACCTTTATGGATTGAGCCTCGCCATCCCGCGGGGCTTTTTTCGTTTCATAGTTCCGCCTGAAAAATTTCTGGTCTTGCCCGGGTTTTTACCTTATATGGGCGGTATTGGTAAGATGTTGTTACCAAAATAGAGGAAAGCAACCTAAAATGGCCGTTATCACCAATATCCAAGACCTCAAAGACCTCCACAAAAAACGCACTCCCAAAATGTTCTATGATTATTGCGAGAGTGGCAGTTGGACTGAGCAAACCTTCCGTGAAAATACCACGGATTTTGCGCAAATTCGCCTGCGCCAACGGGTGGCAGTGAATATGGAAGGTCGGACGACCAAAACAAAGATGATTGGCCAAGAGGTTTCGATGCCCGTTGCGCTCGCGCCTGTTGGGTCGACAGGTATGCAATGTGCGGATGGGGAAATCAAAGCGGCAAAGGCGGCAGAAAAATTCGGCGTGCCCTTCACGTTGTCCACGATGGCAATTTGTTCGATTGAGGATATCGCTGAAAACACAACAGCGCCTTTCTGGTTTCAGCTTTATGTGATGCGGGACGAGGAATTTACCTCGGGACTGATTGCGCGCGCCAAGGCGGCGAAATGTTCGGCGATGGTTTTGACGCTGGATCTTCAGCTTTTGGGGCAGCGCCACAAAGATCTAAAGAACGGGCTGAGTGTCCCTCCGAAACCAACGCCAAAAGCCATTTTCGATTTGGCACAGCGCTGGAAGTGGGGCATGGGCATGTTGGGCACCAAGCGCCACACGTTCCGCAATATTGTGGGTCATGCCAAGGGTGTTGAAAATATTGCGTCGCTTTCAAAATGGGCGGATTCGCAATTTGATCCGCGCATGGATTGGGATCAAATCAAACGCCTGAAGGACGAATGGGGCGGCAAGCTCATCCTGAAGGGGATTTTGGACGCAGAAGACGCGATCAAAGCGCTCGATGTTGGCGCGGATGCCATCATTGTTTCCAACCACGGGGGACGGCAACTTGACGGTGCGCTGTCGTCTATTCGTTCGTTGCCCGCCATTATTGACGCCGTTGGTGATAAAATCGAAGTGCATATTGATAGTGGAATTCGCAGCGGCCAAGACGTGTTAAAAGCGATGGCCATGGGGGCAAAGGGCACCTATATTGGCCGCGCCTATATCCACGGCTTAGGGGCGATGGGCGAAGAGGGTGTCACCAAAGCACTGGAAGTCATCCACAAAGAGTTGGATTACACCATGGCGCTTTGTGGACACCGTGACATCGAAAAAGTTGGGCGCGATATCTTGTTGATCCCCAAGAATTTCGAAGGCGAATGGCAGTAGTTAATCAATCCGCGCATCCCGCCGAAGCAATTTGAGCAAAAGCGGGATGGCGAGAAGGACGAGCGCCACAAAGATAAACGACGCAGGCAGGCCGACTGCTCCGGCGAGGAAGCCAACAATTGGCGGTCCAACGAAAAATCCAAGATAGCCAATGACCGCAACCCGCGAAATTGCCTGTGCACGGATTTCGTCGGGCACACGTCGTCCGACGAGGGCGAAAACCATCGGCGCAATGACCGAAACCCCTAATCCAAGAAGGCCAAACCCGACATAGGCCCAGATTGGCGTTGGTGCAAAAGCCGCTATGGTTGCGCCAACTGCCGCCAAAAGTGACCCAAACAACACGACACGTGCCTCGGAAATACGAGAGACAATGACTTGCCCGCCAAAGCGGCCAAATCCCATCGTGAGGCCCAGCATTGCAGGACCAAAAGCGCCTTCAGCGGCCCCGCCACCTAGATTGCGTTCGATGTGGAGGGCGGACCACCCCTCAACGGCATTCTCTGAAAGAAACGCAGCGAAGACAATTAGCCCTCCCCAAAATACCGCCCCCCAAAGAGCAGGTTTTGTGTCCGCTTGGGAAATTTCAGCGGGTGTTGATGCTCGTGGTTGGATCATCCCCAATGCCGTTATCGAGATTAGAATTAGAAGCCCAAACGCCACACTATTGATCGAAGCGCCATCGTCTCGCAGTAGACCCGCCGTGATGGCAGAGGCCGCATATGCGAAGGAGAAAAGGGCGTGGTTGAGGTTCATCAAAGAGGTGCGTTCGCGGCTTTCTATCACCGAAAGGCGAGCGTTCATGACCACATCAAGGAGGCCTGAAAAAGCTCCAACAAAGAACATCAACGCGCCAAATAACACCGGCCCTTGGGCCAGAATCGGAAACTGAAAAGCCACTGCAAGGAGGACAGCGCCGATTGCCATGCCATAGCGCCCCGCCAGCCGATCAAAAATAGGAGCGAGCCACATTGCCGTGACCGCACCAACCGCACCGCACAAAAGGACCCAGCCAAATACGGCATCGCTTGCGTTAATTTGCGATTTAATATCAGGAGCATAGGCCGCAAAAATGCCCCAAGTGAACCCCTGAGCCATAAAGGCCGGTGCGGTAACTCTGGACAAATGAAAGGATTTTTTGAGTTGCATTCGACACGCGTCGCACGGGCTTTTTTACAAAGCAAGACTCAAAGCAGAGCGAAATTAAATTTTCCCTTCACATAGTAGGGATTCTCCCATATACGCGCGACTTCATCGGGCCTTACACCCTTGGAGGAAGGCCCTCTAAACTTAGGAGAATTACTATGGCTGGCAAAATTCCAGACCTAGAAGTCACAGCGCGTACGGGGACAGGCAAGGGGGCCGCTCGTCAAGCACGCCGTGAAGGACTTGTACCAGGTATTGTTTACGGTGGCGGCGCAGAGCCCCAAGCGATTAGCATTCCGTTCAATGTTCTTTTGAAGCGCCTCAAAGCGGGCCGTTTCCTTTCAACATTGTTCAACCTGAAAGTTGAAGGCCAAGACGACGTTCGCGTTATCTGCCGGAACGTTCAGCGCGATGTTATAAGAGACTTGCCAACACACCTCGACCTTATGCGCCTTAAGCGTTCAAGTGTTGTGTCACTCTTCATCCACGTTGATTTCATCAACCATGAAGAATGCCCTGGCTTGAAAAAAGGCGGCACATTGACTGTTGTACGTCCAGAAGTTGAACTTGCGGTTACTGCTAGTGACATTCCTGAGAGCCTGACAGTTGATCTGACCGGTCTCGAAGTTGGTGACACAATCACAATCTCGAGCATCAAGCTTCCAAAAGGTGCTAAACCAACAATCGATCGTGATTTCGTTATTGCGAACCTTGCAGCACCGTCGAGCCTTCGTTCTGCGGATGATGAGGCAGACGAAGCTGCAGCTGAAGACGCTGCGGCCGAAGGCGAAGCAGGCGAAGAATAAGCAGTTAGCTTCGTGTGATTGGGATATCTCTTTCACATTGAAAGAATTGAAACGCAGGGCCAGTGGTCCTGCGTTTTGCATTCAGACGTTCGACTTTCAGAATTTAGCGCGAAATTACGCTGAGGGCTGGCAATAACCGCGTCCCTCGGCATAGAGTACCCCAACCGTTGAAATTTATACGAAAAGGGACGCTCAAATGACCTGTGTTTTCATCCAAATTCGCTGCAAGCCCGGCACGACCTACAAGGTTGCCGATGAAATCACCCTGCGTGAAATCCATTCGGAACTCTATTCGACCAGTGGAGACTTTGACCTCCTGATGAAGGTCTATATTCCCGAGGGGCAGGACGTCGGCAAATTTATCAATGATAATTTGCTCACGATTGAAGGTATTGAGCGCTCGCTCACCACGCTGACATTCAAAGCATTTTAGATAAAACAGGGAGATTAGAATGGGAATTCTGAAAACATGCGCGCTTGCATTGGGAACTGCGGCCTTGGCAACGGCGTCAATCGCGGAACCACTGAAAGTCGGAATGATCACCACCCTTTCGGGTGGCGGCGCTGGGCTTGGTATTGATGTGCGGGACGGGTTTATGCTCGCGGTGAAGCAAGCGGGTGTGGATTTTGACGTCGTGATTGAAGACGATCAGCGCAAGCCTGACGTTGCTGTGCAACTCGCTGACAAGATGATCCAATCCGAGAAGGTCGATGTCCTCACGGGGATTATCTGGTCCAACCTTGCGATGGCGGTTGTGCCTGCTGCGACGGCACAGGGCAAATTCTATCTATCGCCCAACGCGGGGCCATCAGCGCTCGCGGGCAAAGGGTGTCACGCTAAATATTTCAATGTCGCATGGCAAAATGACAACCTGCACGAAGCAGCGGGGGCCTTCGCCACGGACGCTGGATATGCCAGCAGTTTTATTCTTGCGCCGAATTATCCTGCCGGACAAGACGCGCTCACAGGATATAAACGGTTCTACAAGGGCGACGTAAAAGGCGAAATTTATACCAAGCTTGGCCAAACGGATTATGCCGCCGAGATCGCGCAAATTCGGGCCTCTGGTGCTGAGAACGTGTATTTCTTCTTGCCGGGCGGTATGGGGATTTCCTTTCTCAAACAATACGCGGATAGTGGTGTGGACTTGCCCCTCGTTGGCCCCGCATTTTCCTTCGATCAGGGAATCCTGCAGGCCGTTGGGAGTGCTGCATTGGGTGTGAAAAATACATCCCAGTGGAGCAAAGACATTGATAATGCTACAAACTTAGCATTCGTTGAAAGCTTTCAAGCTGAGTATGGCCGCCTTCCCTCGCTATATGCGAGCCAAGGGTTTGATACAGCGAACCTCCTGATTTCAGCCGCGGCTATAGCAGATGTCAACGACGCGGATGCTTTCCAAGCGGCGCTCGAAGCTGCTGATTTTGACTCCGTTCGCGGCGATTTTTCCTTTGGGCCCAATCATCACCCCATTCAGAACATCTATGTACGTGAGGTGATTCAAGAGGGTGACGTTTTCACAAATAAAATTGTGGCAACGGGCCTGACCAACCATTCGGATGCCTATGCGGCAGACTGCAAAATGTAAGTTTGACGGGCAGGGGGCCAAGGCTCCTTGCCCTCATTGATCGCGGTTATTTTGACCAAGCTTCGGCTGGATCACCCTCGGCATAATCCGCCAAGTCTTCCAGATTTTCGATATCTGCTGAGCTGCGATTGACGGTAACACCAACAGAGCGCAGCTTTGCGAAAGCGCGCGAGAGGCTCTCGGGTTTCATCCCTAAACGACCCGCAATCAGGGCCTTGTCATAGGGCAGAGTAACCGAACATTTTCCGTGTTCGCAATCCGCTAGCGACATCAAAAACTCCGCAACCCGTTGCGCGCCAGTTTGCGCCTTGAGTTGCTCAATCTGCGAGACAAGGCCATGTAAATGGGCGAATGTTGACGCGAGCACAGCGGTACAGACTTCGGGGCGAGCCTGCATGAGATCAAGCAATTTGCTTGCGCTTACTTGAATGACTTTTGCATCCGTAACAGCTTCCGCGCTCACGGGATATGTGTCGCCCTTAAAGGCGACCGCTTCGCCAAAGCTTCGTCCCTGCGTGAAAACGCCCATCACCGCCTCTGCGCCATTTGGCGTAACACGGAAAAGTTTCACCCATCCTTCAATCACGATGAAGATACTGGTTGCGATATCGCCGTGGGAAAAAATCATCTGCCCATGGCTAAAGGAACGCGCATTCGCGTCACTCAAGATATCATCTGCCAAGTCGGTGGGAATGCTCGATAACAAAAGTGAGTTACGAGCTATCGTCCTATACGCGCTGTTCATAGTACTGTATCTCAGGTTTCCGGGGGTACGTAAAGGGCGCTTAGCTTCTGGTTCGGGCCTTCAGAATGGCCTCAAGTGGTTTTTTTAGCGCGTCTTGCCCCAAGTCCATCACGGCCGTTCCGGCTGTTACATATGGCGTGCGCCACTGCGGGTCTTGGGCTTCGAGTACGGCTCGGGCAAGATCCTCAGGGGTTGAAATTTGATGGGTCGCGCCTGCATCTTTCAAGCTGTCATAAATATAGGTGAAGTCGGAATAGACAGGGCCATGCATCACCAAAGTGTCGAGTGCGAGGGCTTCGTAGGGGTTTTTACCCGGCAAAGGGCCGTCCTGTGACACAAGGCTGTGCCCGATAAAGGCCGTGTGCGCGAGGCGGAAAAAGAGGCCAAGTTCCCCCAATGTGTCCGCGAGATAGAGTTGTGTGCTGGTTTGAATGGCGTTTTTTTTGCTGCGCTGTGCGATGCCCGTAAAGAGGGGCCGTGCCATAGAGAGCGTTTCGTTTGCAAATTTGGGATGACGTGGCGCAATTATGAGGAGCAGATCTGGCAACGTTTTGAGCGCGATCAGATGCGCCTTCAGGACACGCTCCTCCTCAGAAGGATGCGTTGATGCGGCGAGCCAATGTGGTCGGGCTCCAATCGCGAGTTCAAGCGCGGCACGCTCCTCTGGAAGATCGGGCAAGGGGGCAGAAGCGATTTTCAACGGGCCGGTCGTTTGGGTGGTTTTTGCCCCCGCGCCCATGGCGATGAAATTATCGCGTGAAACGTCTTCTTGAGTTAATATTATATCAAACAGCTGTACCATTTTGCGATACACCCCCTTCAAAAACCTCCTTTTGTGAACGGACCTTTCGCTCATGCGCGCATTGATCAGCAGCATAGGTATTTGCATTTTGTGGGTTTCTGTCAAAAGGCACGGCCACATATCCAGTTCGGAAAATACGGCCACACTTGGTTGCCAATGAGTAAGAAAACGCTGAACCGCAGGAGCATTGTCGCAGGGTTGAAACTGATGAATGACCCGCGAGGGCAGCCCCATGCGCGCAAGGGTGTCAGAGGACGTGCGGGTGTTTGTTGTAAGGACGAAATGCGCCTTAGGAAGTGCTTTGCCCAGTTCCGCTAACAGGGTCAGAAGCGACAGACTCTCGCCCACACTCACTCCGTGAAGCCAAATGACTTCGCCCTTGGGGCGCGGCGTTAAGCCAAGCCCTAGTTTTTCCTGAAACCGGTTCGGATCTTCTTTGCCTTGGGCAAGACGTCGACGCAAAATGAGCCGCCAGAGCGGAGCGTTAAAACGCGCGAACAGGAGGTATAGTGAGAGCAATTGCCTATCCTTTGATGGGTTGTCCAAGCGTACTATAGGGTTCGCGGCGCAGGACAAACCAGAAACTATTCTTGTGTCTGTTGGGCAAGCTCCACGACCAACGGTCCGAAATCTTCCACAATAGCCGCGACTCCCTTAGCATTCGGATGAATCGCATCATCCTGCATGTAGGTTGTCAAAGCAGACGTATCGTTGAGTTCCGTGCGAAAACTGGTGAAGAAATCGGGATAGAGCAGCGTCTCAAAATCCGTCGAGAGGGCTGGAAACATATCATCAAATTCCGCCTTGAACTCGGGTCCGAAATTATTGGCGCTGGGCAAACCAACCAGCAAAACAGGGAGGTCGCGACTTTGCAGGACTTCAAGGATTTCAGTAAGGTTTTTACGGCTGTCGCTCGGAGCAATCCCGCGCATCATATCGTTCCCGCCCAACTCAACGATCACGGCGTCGACGTCAGGCGTGAGGGTCCATTCGATGCGCGACCGTCCCCCCGCAGTGGTGTCGCCCGAAACCCCCGCATTGATAAGACGAATATCGTGGTTATTTTCATCAAGCCAGCCTTGGAGTTGTGCGACCAAACCGTCTTCCTGAGGGAGGCCATAACCTTGCGTTAAACTGTCCCCAAGTGCCGCAATGACGACGGGTTCGGCCTGAGCGCGCGCACTGATTAGATTTGTCGCTAAAATCACTGAAATCAGAAGCTTGTACCCCGACAGAAAAGGCCCATATAAAAAAGCTACCCTAAGGCGAGGAATACTGAACATGTCTGACACGGTCCTTTCACTAACAGATGTGACGCTCTCGCTTGCGGGCAACGCGGGCGTAATTGATATATTGAAGGGAATTTCCCTTGATGTCACCCGCGCAGAAACATTGGCGCTGATCGGGCCTTCGGGGTCGGGAAAGTCTTCTCTTTTGATGGTCATGGGCGGGCTTGAACGGGCGAATTCGGGGCAGGTTTTGGCGCTGGGTCAAGATTTGTCAGCGATGAATGAGGACGCATTGGCGCGCTTTCGTAGAAAGCATATGGGGGTTGTGTTTCAATCTTTCCACCTCATTCCCACAATGACTGCTTTGGAAAATGTTGCGACCCCTCTTGAGCTTGCAGGGGATGCAGATGCGTTTGATCGCGCGCGCGCGGAACTTGAGGCCGTGGGGCTGGGCGCGCGGGCAGGGCACTATCCTTCTCAGATGTCTGGTGGCGAGCAACAACGGGTTGCTTTGGCTCGCGCGGCGGCGCCACGGCCCGACATCTTGCTCGCCGATGAGCCGACAGGGAATCTGGATGGCGCGAATGGTGCGGCGGTCCTCGATTTACTCATGGGGCTAAGGGAGCGCCACGGGGCGACCTTAGTTTTGGTCACACATTCAAACGGTCTCGCGGCGCAATGTGATCGCGTTATTCGGCTTGTGGATGGCGAATTGGATGTGCAGCGAGAGGCCGCCGAATGAGTCTTCGCATGGCCGCTCGTATTGCCCGCCGCGAGTTGCGTGGCGGTCTCTCGGGGTTTCGCGTTTTCGTCATGTGCTTGGCTCTGGGAGTCGCCGCGATTGCGGCGGTCGGATCCGTTCGGTCGGGGCTTGAACAAGGGCTTGCAGATGAGGGCGGTGTCATCTTGGGCGGGGACGCCGAACTGAAGTTCACCTATCGTTTTGCCGACGAAGACGAACGTGCGTGGATGGCCAATGTTGCAACCGAAATATCGGAAGTCGCGGATTTCCGTTCGATGGCCGTCACCCAAAAAACGGGATCGCAAGAAGAGCGTGCGCTGACGCAACTCAAGGCGGTAGATGCGCAATACCCGCTCATCGGCGACATTGTTTTGGACGGCGCACCTGATCTTGCCTCCGCTTTCGCAGCCATTGATGGCGTCCCCGGTGCGGTGATGGATCCGGTTTTAATTGCGCGGCTTGACTTGCAAATTGGTGATAAATTTACCCTAGGAACACAAGAGTTTCGATTGGCCGCTTCTTTGCTGCGAGAACCTGACGCTGCAGGATCAGGCTTTGGTCTTGGGCCACGCACCATGGTGCTTCGAAAAGATTTGACCCAATCCGGACTTCTTGAGCCGGGTACGCTCTTTGAATCCAAATACCGTCTGCGCCTTGCGGAAAACACCGATCTGGAAGGGCTCAAGACTGTGGCGATTGAACAGTTCGCCGATAAGGGTGTTCGGTGGCGAGATATGCGAAACGGTGCCCCGGGAATATCTCGGTTTGTGGAACGGATCGGCGCGTTTTTGGTGCTCGTAGGACTTGCTGGATTGGCAGTTGGCGGGGTTGGGATTTCGGCCGCTGTCCGTACGTATCTTGAATCCAAAACCGAAGTAATCGCGATTCTGAAAACTTTAGGGGCCGAAGGGCGGACGATTTTTGCTGCCTACTTTATTCAAATTGGCGTGCTGACACTCTTTGGAATTGGCTTAGGGCTTATTTTGGGGGCGGTTCTTCCGTTCGCAATTGCTCCGTTACTCGCGGCACGGTTCCCGTTCCCTATTGATATTTCGTTTCATGCGGCACCATTGATCGAAGCTGCAATCTATGGCGCCTTGACGGCCCTGCTCTTTACACTTTGGCCCCTCGCCAAAACCGAAAATATACGCGCAGCCGCACTTTTTCGCTCAATCTCGGGTGGAGAAAGCGGATGGCCACGACCCCGGTACATCGTTGTCACGGGCCTTCTCTTGGCACTCCTCGTGTTTACGGCGGCATCTTTCTCTGGCGTTCCTCGCCTGACACTTTGGGCGTTTGTTGGCGTACTAGGCGCGCTAGCCCTCTTGACCCTGATGGCAGGTGGTTTGCGCATAATTGCGCGCAAAATGGGCATTTTCGCGCGCGGAAATACAGCTGTGAGAATGGCGCTGTCGTCCATCGCCGCACCTGGGGGGGAAGCACGGTCCGTCGTCCTTTCGCTTGGCTTAGGTCTTTCGGTTTTGGCCGCCGTCGGACAGATAGATTCAAACCTGCGGGCGGCGATTTCCCAAGATTTACCCGACGTGGCTCCGAGCTATTTTTTCGTCGATATTCAGCCGGATCAACTTGCAAGCTTTGAGGAACGTGCCGCAACGGATGAAGGTGTAGATCGTGTTCAATCCGCGCCGATGCTTCGGGGTGTTATCACGCAGATTAATGACCAGCCCGCGCGAGATGTTGCGGGGGACCATTGGGTTTTGCGGGGGGATCGGGGTGTGACCTATGCGGCGCTACCTCCTGAAAATACCACGCTCACCAATGGCGACTGGTGGCCCGAAGATTATTCAGGCCCACCGGTCATGAGCTTTGGGGCCGAAGAGGCCGCCGAGATGGGCCTCAAGCTTGGGGACCGGTTGACCGTCAATATTCTGGGCCGCGATCTAACGGCTGAAATTACCAGCTTTAGGTCTGTGGATTTCTCGGACGCGAGTATGAATTTCGTGATGATTTTCAACCCGTCAGCCCTTGAAGGCGCGCCTCACAGCCATATCGCAACGGTTTATGCCCAAGAGGAGGCCGAAGCAGCCTTTGTGCGGGATGTTTCTCGGGCGTATCCAAATGTGTCTGCGATCCGTGTTCGCGATGCAATTGCGCGCGTGACGGAAGCGTTGGGGGCCATTGCTGCGGCCACGTCGTTTGGGGCGGCAGCAACATTGCTAACTGGATTCATTGTGCTGATTGGTGCGGCGGCAGCGGGGGAACGTGCGCGGGTTTTTGAAGCCGCGGTCCTGAAAACGCTTGGCGCGACACGTGGCACAATCCTTGCGAGCTTTGCTTTGCGCAGCGCTCTTTTGGGAGCCGCGGCGGGCGTTGTGGCGACACTGGCAGGGGCCATCGCGGGGTGGGCGGTTATGGTTTTCGTTATGGAAAACTCGTTTCGATTTAACTGGATGTCCGCCATCACGATCATCGTCGGTGGGGCTGCTATTACAACAATTGCCGGCCTGATATTTGCGTGGCGTCCCTTGGCTACACGGCCTGCGCCAATCCTTCGCGCGCGCGAGTAATTGGATTAGGGCGCGTGGCCGATGCTTAAAACGCTTTCCAAACCACCCCAGCGGCAGGAATTTTTAAACCCTCGTGTTCGAGATCTTCAGGGGCATAGTTGACATAGAAACGGTGCGTTTGCGTATCCCGAATGCGCAATCCGTCCGGAAGGTCCGTCACTTCCATCCCTAGATCAACACAGGTTTCAGCGATCAATTGGAATAGGGTTTCGTCGTCAAGCCATCCCGCTAAATAGTTGAGATTACCGTTTGAAACGATGGCAGGGCGGCCATCGGCAGTGCTCCAGCGAATGGGCGCTTCCCCTTCAAGGTGTTCAAACCAGTGGCGGATAGTACCACCGTTTTGCAACGCAATTGCGCTATTGGGCGGGATGCTTTCGGTGTTCACGACCTTGCTATCGAGGTTCGGCAGGTTTGGTCCAAGCGGAACAGCAATCGACATCTCGTCTGTTTTGACATTGCTGCGAGGACCAATGAGTGCCGTCCCTTGGAACGTAGTAAGTGCGGCCATCAAGGAGGGCGGAATGACCATGAGGCCTGGAGCAAGAACCAATTTGTATTGGCTCAAATTCTGGGTGTCGGCCGGTAAAATATCGACGGATAATCCCGCTCGGCGTAGGGCGCGGTAGTGCGACATACAAAGGCGGAAGTAGTCGAAATCCGCGCCTTGTGGCTGCACGTCCCATGCCCATGCCGACGTGTAGTCAAAAAACAATGCGACGCGCGCGGTCGCGGTTCCGACATTTGGAATGGTCGAAATTTCTTTGGATACTTGCAAAACTTCGGCGAGGGCAGGCGCGTCAACCCCATCGGGCCGAAGGAGCGCCGTATGCATTTGTTCCTGCGCAAAAGCAGGCTGTCGCCAGCGGAAAAAACAGACGGTTTCCGCGCCATGGGCGAAAGCTTCCCACGCCCAAAGACGCTCCATTCCCGGAAGGGGGGCAGGGTTATAAGGCGCCCAATTTACGGGGCCGGGCTGTTGTTCCATGATCCACCAGCGGCCTCTGCCAACGGAGCGGTAAAGATCGTGATGGAAGGCCTGCATATCGGGATCGCCTTGGCGTAGATAGCGGGCTTTGTGTTCGGGCGTGCCCTCCAGTCGATCAGATAGGAAGCCGAGGGGATAGCTATCCCAGCTGGCGATATCGAGGTCTTCGCCAACGGCATAATGATCAAATTCGGTGATGCGCCCCATGTAATTGTGGATCAGCGGCGCATCAGTGTGGGCGCGTAAAATCTCGGTTTGAACGCGGTTGAAAGCGACAACTTGGTCAGAAGAATACCGCCGGAACGCCATGACGTGGGCTGGACTTGGGTCGGTGACTGTTAGGTTTGGAAGTTCAATTTGGTCGAATGTGTCATAATCCAAGGACCAGAAGACATTGCCCCAAGCGCGGTTTAACGCTTCGGTGGATTGATATTTCTGCGCGAGCCAATCGCGAAAGCCGTCTCGTGCATGGGTGGAGTAGGAAAGGGTTGTGTCGTGGCAGCCATACTCATTGTCGGTTTGCCATGCGGCAATATGTGGGTTTTTTCCATAGCGTTCAGCCAAAATACGGGTGATCCGCGCGCATTCTTGGCGGTAGCCCATGTGGCTGAAACAGTAGTTGCGGCGCGATCCGAATTTGCGTTGAACGCCGTCGGGTGTCACGATGTTCATATCGGGATGTTTGTCGAGCATCCAACGCGGTGGTGTCGCGGTGGGAGTCCCGAGGATGACCTTCAGACCCGCTGCGCCCAAAACATCAATTGCGCGGTCGAGCCATTCGAGTTCCAGCCGCCCAGACGTGGGTTCCATGCGCTGCCACGCGAATTCGCCGATACGCACCCATGTGAGGCCTGCTTCGACCATACGCCGCGCATTGTCGGCCCATTCTTCTTCGGGCCAATGTTCCGGATAATAGCAAACGCCGAGGGTTCTTTTCATAGGATGACTTGGTTCTCTTGTTGGCCTTTGGCGACGTCTTTGGCTATGAAAGTCGCGCCTGCCATTGGCTCTTTTTCTAAGATTTCAGCACTCAATCCAACGCGCGCAGTTGTGATGAGGAGGTCGGTTAAACCTTCGCCACCAAAGGCGGGGCAAGATGTTTGGCTCGCTTCTGGACAGGCAACGGTTTCGAGTAAAACGCCGTCGGGGTTGTAGCACGCAATGCGGTTTAGGCCCCACTGTGCGTTCCACAAATAACCCCGCATGTCGATCACGGATCCATCGGGGTTAATGCCCTCTTTCGAGAGGTCGAGCCAAAGTTCGCTGGAGCCCGTTGGCCACCCGTCCTTTGGGTTAAGCTTCTGGCGTCGAATGGTTTTTTCGGCCGTGTCGCTATAGTAGGCATAGGCCCCATCAGGTGAGAAGCAAATCGAGTTACTGATCGAAATATCGGAGTAAAGGCAGCGAAGTTCACCCTTATAATAGCGATAAATTGCGCCTGCGTTCGTCTCGGCATTGATGCCCATTGTTCCGATCCAAAAGCCGCCATAGGTGTCTGCGCGGCCATCATTTGAACGGGTGGTGGCGTCGTCGGCTTCAAGGTCACAAAGCTTGCGAACGGTTTTGCCTGTGTTCAAATCGAACAAGAATAGCGCCGTTTGACTGGCGATCAAAAGCTCGTTTTCAGAGACCCAACCTGCTGCCGATACGTATTCGTCAAAGCTCCATTCCTTAGGGCCATCCTCGCCCAAAGTTAGGAGCTTTTTTCCCATGATGTCGAACCAATAATATTGTTTGCGCAGAGGGTGCCACAGGGGGCCTTCCCCAAGGATACAGGTACGGGAATCAAAGAGCGTGGCTTGGGTCATGTGTGTGTCTCCTGCGTGATTTTGTCATAGGCGGCGACCATTTCTACGGCGCGTTTGTGCACATCGTCGGCTGTGAAACCAGGTTTGTAAAGACCCGTCCCAATGCCAAAACCGGAGGCCCCCGCTTGGAGAAGTTCGGCGAAATTCGCGGGGCCAACCCCGCCGACCATGAACACGGGAACCTCGGGAGGAAGGACGGCACAGATTGCCTTGAGGCCCTCGACGCCGAGGAGAAAGGATGGGAAAATTTTAATGCCGTCAGCACCTGCTTGGATGGCGGAAAAACATTCGGTTGGGGTTAGTACGCCGGGAAAACTCTGGAGGCCCAGACGTTTGGTTTCTTTGATCACCTCAACATTTGCATTCGGCGAGACAATAAGCTTGCCACCCAGGTCTGCCACCGCGCGTACGACCTCGGGGGTCAAAACGGTCCCTGCGCCAATTAACGCGCGGTCACCATAGGTTTTGACCATTGATGCAATACTCACCAACGCATCCGGCGAGTTCATCGGCACTTCAATGCGGTCGATGCCTGCCTCAAGAAGGGCGGCGGAGACGTCGAGGGCTTCGGCGGGGGTAACGCCACGAATAATGGCGATCAGGGGGCGGCTCATTTGGAAGTCTCCTTAAGAGATAGATAGGTCGTTGCAAGGCCCGCGAGTGTAAGGTTCTCGGCCTCGGGAATCGTGGGGGCACACCCCAGTTGGCGCAGGGCGGTTGCGTAAAGGTTTGAGAGGCCCTTTGCGCCAATAATCGCAATGTCTTGACCCAGCCAATAGGGTCGTGCTGCGGCAAGTTCTGCACCAAGTAGCAAGCCTGAGAGGCGCGCACGTGCGGAGGCCGCTGGGAGGTCGTTAAGAAGGGATTCTGCGCGCAAAGAAAACAGGCGCGCGGCCAAGCTTTCGGGTTTGGATAGCGCGTCGTCAATCGCTTGCGAAAAGGCCGCATCGTCCCAATCTTCCGTAGTTACAGAATGGCGCAAGACGGAATAATCGGACAAACACGCAAAAAGTTCGCCCGTCATGAAGGTTTGAAAATTTACGACTTCGTCCGCACTGATCCGCGCCCATTTGGTATGGGTTCCCGGAAGACAAACAACGCCATCAAAGGTGGGGTTCAAGGCAAGAAGCCCCGCAATTTGGGTTTCTTCGCCGCGCATAACGTCGGCGGGTTTGTCTTGTTTTAAACCCGCAATGAGATGGACCGAAAGGCGTGGGTCGTGAGTGTCTACACGGGTGGTATCCCCGCTGCAGGGTGTACAAGGCACGGTGCGATAACGGGCTTCTTGCCACCCCTGTCGTGAGCCGACCATACCGCATGCGACCACGGGCGTGTCGTCGGAAAGCCAAGGCTCAACCAATGACAATAGGGCGGGCTCAAACGCGTCTTGGGTGAGCTTACCCATGCCTTGATCGGAACTCGCTTCAGCAAGAATGTCACCCGTGTGCGACATGGCCCAAGCACGCAGATTGGACGTGCCCCAATCAACTGCAATCCAATCTGGACTAATCGCGCGCGCCATTATCCTGTCACCACAACGCCGCCGTCAATGACGAGGGCTTGTCCGGTCATCATCTTGCTTGATTTTGAGGCGAGGAACAGGACGCCCCCCACGATGTCTTCGGGGGCAAGGGATTCGTTGAGGCACTGTTTGTCGAGGTGCCCAGCCAAGCCCTCTGGCGTGACCCACATGTCGATCTGTTTTTGTGTCAGAACCCATCCCGGAGCGAGGGCATTTACCCGCACTTTGTCGGGGCCAAACTCGCGTGCAAGGCTGCGGGTCAGTCCATTGATGCCTGAGTTGGCGGTCGTATATGCGGGGTAGCCCGCGCCGCCCATCATGTAGGAAATGGAGGTGAAATTGATAATGCTGCCGCCGCCCGCATCCCGCATACCTTCAAAGGCTGCTTGGCACGCGAAGAAATAGGATTTGAGGTTGATGGCTTGAGACCAATCCCAAAATTCCTCGGTCACTTCGAGGGTTTCGTGGCGTTGGTCGTTGGCCGCGTTGTTGACCAATACGGTTACGGCTCCATGCGCTTTTGAGGCTGTATCGAGTGCACCTTTGAGGGCTGGAATATCCGTAACATCACATGAAATGAAAAGGGGGCGTGATCCCGTTTCCTTTTCCATTTCGTCACAAAATGCGGTGGAATCGGAGCGTTGAACAAATGCGACTTGGGCACCTTGGCGCAGAAAACCTTCGGTCAATGACGCGCCAATACCTGAACCGCCTCCGGTGATGAAAACGGATTGGCCCTTGAGGTCGGGATAAATTGCTGTGTCGCTCATAGTCGGGTCCAATCGTATAATTTATAGTTTAATGAGGTCGAGGCGTTTGCCTTGAACCACGAAAATTGTTGCGGGGAAACTACAGGGGAGGGTCAACCCCAATTGCATCAATGCGGTGCCTGAAAGGGTGACATCTCCCGCGTTTAGGGCGCAATCCCCGCGTGAAGGTGGCGAAGCAGAGCTCGGGTCTGCGGCGTTAATGAGGGACACCTCATAAGTGGCATTTGGCACTAACCCTGTAAGGCGAATGGGGCGCGGCAAGACCTGTTTGAAATTCGCGGTTTTGGCAATGAAGCATACAAAATCCTGCCCATCGCGGGCGATTTGTATTTCGGCAGTGATTTCGGGATCGGGCGCATCTAGGCGATGAATATCACCTTCGAGCATCCAGCCGCGATTGGATTTCCACCAGTGAGTAACTTTCGTCAGGGCCTCGGCCTCGGCGTCATTCAATTCACGGGGGTCCATTTCAAAGCCGAGATGGCGTTGGGCGGCGGTCCACGCGCGCAGACTCATATTCAGCGTGCGTCCAGATGTGTGGCAATGACGCGGGCCAACGTGGCTGCCCGTTACGCTTGCAGGTAGGAAAAGTGCGGCGTTATGTTGAATACGCTGGCGCTCAATTGCGTCGTTACTATCGGATAGCCAAACACGCTGCGTGCGTTCCAAAATGCCATAGTCCATACGTCCGCCACCAGACGAGCAACTCTCGATTTCAACATCGGGGAAGTTGGCGCGAAGACGATCCATGAGAGCATAGACACCCTCAGTTTGGGCGACATCATTGGCGGGCAAAACGCGGTTGTGATCCCATTTTATGTATTCAATTTCGAGGTGCGCTAGAACATCGGCGATCAAATCATAGAGATAGCCGCGCACATCGGCACGCGCCATATCGAGCACCATTTGCTGGCGTCCCAAAGTCTGGTCCGCGCGACCAAGGGCCCATTCAGGATGGGAACGATAGAGGTCGCTGTCCGGATTGACCATTTCTGGCTCAAACCAAAGGCCAAAACCCATGCCCAACGATTTCACATGTGTGATGAGGGGCGTCAGGCCATCAGGCCATTTGCGCCGATCCAAAACCCAGTCACCCAGCGAAGAAGTGTCGTCATCCCGCGTGCCAAACCAACCATCGTCCAACACGAAACGCTCGGCCCCAAGGGCAGCGGCGCGGGTGGCAATTTCGGAAAGGGTGGCGAGATCATGGTCAAAATAAATCGCTTCCCAACAGTTGTAATGCACGGGGCGATTGCGGTGGGGCCATGTGATAATCCGGTCGCGCACATGGCGCTGAAAAGAAATCGCGCAGCCGTTCATGCCAGCGTTTGAATATGCCAAATAGAGGGGCGCGGTTTCAAAGGATGTGACGGCAGTGGTTATAGATCCGGTGGCAGGCCCGAACTGAACTTGGCGGCGGCCATCCGGCAGTTCCTCGGCAATCATACAGTTGCCGCCGGCCCAGCCATAATGCAGGGCGTAGACCGATCCATGCGTGTTTTTGGCGCCCGTTTCGGGCAGGTAAAGCCCCGGAAATTGCTCGTGGCCGCTTCGGCCTGTTGGCGTATTGCGCAACCGGATACCTGCTTGCCACGGGGTTGTGACCACTTGAAATTCGCCAACCCACTTGCCAGAGAAATCGATCATCTCATCGGCTTGTTGGGGCGCGGGAAGAACTGGCGCGCTAAAATGCTCAATGATTACGGGGTGCTCAGAGGCGATGGCGGCCCGCGCTGTAATAATCCCTGTTTCGCTATCTGCTGCAAAACTGGCGGTATATGTGACGCCAGAGATCGCGTCTCGGGCATTGATTTTTAGGAGGGAAGCAACTTGAGAGACGTCAACCTGCGCAAAGTCCAGCAACAGGCGTTTGCCTTGAGCGTCGCGCAATGAAAGCCCTGCGTGGCCGGGGAAACTGTCTCCCGCAACGGGGCAGATCGTCAAAGGGGGAACCGTATCGAGCATCCCGCCTGTGACGTCCAATTTACTCATGGCATAAAGCGCTGAGAGGTCTTCAGAACTGGGGAGAAGTGCCCCCCAGTATATAACGCTTGGCAGTTGGCCCTCAGAGGCCAAAACCAAAGTTTGGGTCGGTGAATCCAGCCGCCAAGTCGAAGTCATTTTACGGCACCCAAAGTAAGACCAGCAATGAAGTGCTTTTGCATCAAAAAGAACATGGCAACTGGCGGAAGCGCCGCGATGATCGAGCCTGCGGAGAGCATGTGATAGGCGGTCCCGAATTGCGCGTTGAAGCTTGTGATGCCTGCCGTCACGGGCTGTGAATCGGGGCCTTGGGTCAAGACGACTGCCCAGAAAAAGTCGTTCCAGATGAAGGTGAAAATCAACACCGAAAGCGCCGCGATTGCGGGCTTCATGAGGGGCAGCACAACGTACCAGAAAATGCGCCATTCCGCGACGCCCTCTACGCGAGCAGCTTCAATCAATTCATGCGGCAGGGCCTTGATGAAATTGCGCATAAAGAGGGTGCAAAACCCAGTTTGAAACGCGATGTGAAACATCACAAGGCCCGTTTTGGTGTCATAAAGACCCAAGCTAATGGTCATGTCACGCACCGGAACCATCAAGATTTGGAATGGCACAAAATTCCCGGCGACAAAGAGGAAGAAGATCCAAATATTGCCTTTGAATTTGTACACACCGAGGGCAAAACCCGTCATGCAAGACAAGGCAACTGCGCCGATCACAGTTGGAACTGTGATGAAAAACGAGTTGAGAATATAGCGCGGCATTGGGCTTTCGGCAAAAACACGGGTGTAGTTGGCGAGAAAGTCAAAGCTACTGGGCATGCCCCAATAATTGCCGCTCGCGAAATCGGCGGCGGGTTTGACCGAGAAAATGGCAACCGCAATCAAGGGCAGAAGCCACATGATGAGGGCCAAAGGGAGCATGGTTTGGTAGGTAAGCTGCCAAGCCCGCGAGGTTTTATCAATGGGGGTGGGGAACATGGGTTTACCCTTTCTCGTCGCGGTACATTTTTACAAGGAAGATCGTAATGAACACCATCATGATTAGGAACAAGATCACAGCAATCGCGGCGCCGTATCCCATTCTAAAGCCATATTCCGACAGCGATTTTTCATACATATAGAACGACAACACGCGAGAGGAGCCCCATGGACCACCTTGGGTCATGATCGAAATCAGGTCAAAACTGCGCAGCGCACCAATGATCGTCACCACAAAGGCAATAAACGTCGCGGGGCGCAGTTGTGGCAGCACCACATACCACAGCATCTTGATGCCCTTGGCGCCGTCCAAACGGGCCGCTTCGATTTGTTCTGGGTCAACCGCATTGAGGCCGGTCAGATAGAGGATCATACAATAGGCTGTCTGGGGCCAAAGACCCGCGGCAATAATCCCGTAAGTCACAAAGCGTTCGTCGCCAAGAACCGCAATGGGGCCAAGGCCAAAGAGGCCAATAAATTCGTTCATCAAGCCAAAGGTCGGGTCATAGAACCAGCTAAAAACTAAACCCACAACGACTTGCGAGATCACGAAAGGAAAGAAGAAAAGCGATTTATACAGGCGAATTCCGGTGACGGTTTGGTTTAGGAAAAGGGCGATAAACAAGCCCGCCGGAACAGCCAAAAGATAGAGCGTCAGCCAGATGATGTTGTTTTTTAGGGACGTGTAAAAGGCCTCATCGTCCATCAACTCGACATAGTTGCCCATGCCGATGAATTCTTTCTGGCCCAAGCCGTCCCAATCCAAAAAGGAAATCTGGAACGATTGGAAAATCGGAACAATCACGTAAACGAGAAAGAAGAGAATGCCGGGAGCGAGGAAAAGCCAGGGGGTGACTTTTTGTTGATTTCTGCGCCACCAAGGTTTTTTTGGACCTAGTGCGGCTACATCTGCGAGGGCTGAATCCGTCATGACGCGCTTTCGTTTTCCAAGGAGGGGAAAGGGGAAAAGGGGCGAGCGTATTTGGCCCGCCCCTTCCGCGATATTTTATTCGTAAACTTGGCCGCGTGTTTTCTCAAGACGGGCAAGAATTTCGTCAAGATTATCTGGCTTCACCATGAATTCTTGGAAACCTTCCATCCCAGCTTTGGCCATTTCCGCAGGAGCGTCGCGGTCAAAGAACTGCGCAAGACCAGCCGAGTTGGAGAGAACGACAAAACCTTCTTGAAGGAATTTGTCATCGTCAACCGAGCTGTTTTTGTTCACAGGAAGTTGGCCCAATTTGTCCCCAGCATTGATCGCTGTTTGCACGTCAGCAGAAGCAACATATTGAAGGAACGCACGGGCGTTTTCTTTGTTTTTGGCTTGCGACGGGATGTGGAACGTGTCGGTTGGCGCATCTTCCGCCATTGGAACGCCTTCAGTGATCAATGGGAACTGATAGAAGTCCAACTGATCGTCCGTCAGGCCAGCTTCGCGCAATTGCGCAACCGCAAAGTTGCCCATCAAGTAGGAAGCAGCTTCGCCTTTGACCATGAAGGGCAGGGCTTCTTGCCAGCTGTAGGATGTGTGGTTGTCAACGAACGCACCCATGTCGATCAGTTCACGCCAATGCGCGAAAATCTCTTTTACGCGATCATCTTCCCAGCTGATTTTGCCAGCAGTGAGGTCCATGTGGAATTCATAACCGTGGGTCCGCAGCGAGAGATAATCAAACCAGCCACCAGCGGTCCAAAGGTATTTTGTGCCGATTGTGTAGCACTTGATGCCATTGTCGAGAAGGGTTTGGCAGTTCGCCAGCTCTTCTTCCCATGTTTTGGGCTCGGAAAGGCCGAGTTTGTCGAAGATGTCTTTGCGGTAGTAAACGCCCCATTGGTAGTATGTGTAGGGAACGCCGTATTGCTTGCCTTCGATTGTCATCGACGGTTTTGTCGACGCAAGATCGGCGGACATTTCATCGCCCCAAAGGTCGGAAACGTCGTCAAAAAGGCCCGCGTTTACGTAGGGCAACATCCGGTTGCCCGCATACCACGTTGCAACGTCAGGCGCGTCCGCCGTTAAGAAGTTGCGAATTTGTGTTTTATAGGCTTCGCGATCGATAATCGTTGTTTCGATCGTGAGGTCTGGGTTCAAAGCTTGGAAATCGGCAATCATGCCTTCCATCGTTGCGCGGGGCGCAGGGTTGGATGTGTCCAAGAAAATTCTCAGGTCGCCGGTTAGTTCCGCCGACGCAGTGCCTGCAAAGGCTGCAGACGTAAGGAGCGCCGCGAGGGTCGCTTTAATAATAGAACTCATTGTGTCCTCCCAAAGTTCGTATGCTTGTTCCACTATGTGAAACTTAATTCCACATATTGAAACCATGAGGCGAATCAGGTAGGGTTGTCAACAGTTTCTTAAGGTAGAACCTTAGGGAAACTTGGGAGGAAGAGCGAATGGCAGGACAGGGAAGCGGAGACGGAACCGTTGGAAAAGCGCTGGAAGTGCTTGATATGGTTGCGCATTTTGAGCGGCCCATACGATTTTCGGAATTGCTGAACGCCAGCCCCTACCCTAAGGCGACTCTCTACCGACTCATCCAAACCCTCACGAGCCAAAGGATGCTTTCGTTTGATCCGGAAGCGCAAACCTATGCGTTAGGGGTGCGGCTTTTGGGGCTCGCACACGCGGCTTGGGCACAAAGTTCGCTCGCACCACTGGCGCGTCCGTTCATTGATGCACTGTCGCGGTCGGTTGGAGAAACCGTTCACCTAGCGCAACTCGATCATGCGCAGGTGCTTTATGTGGACAAACGCAATGCGCGTGACCCGATCCAAATGTACTCGATGGCAGGGAAAGTGGGCCCCGCCTACTGCACGGGCGTTGGCAAGGCTATGTTGGCGTTCCTTCCGGAGAAAGACCTGGCGGCGCTGCTCCTTCAGCAATCTTACCACCGTTTCACTCCAAAGACCCGATGCGACGACGCTGCTTTGCGTGAAGATCTCGTAGTCATTCGGCAACGAGGCTACGCGTTTGATGACGAGGAGCACGAACCAAACATTATCTGCGTCGCACTTCCCATTCTTACTAAAGGTGGGCGCGTGCTTGGCGGCCTGTCCATAACCAGTTCTACACACCGTAGTAGCCTTTCCGAACTCGAAAAACTCGTACCGAAAATGCAGGAAACCACGAAAAAAATTCAAGAGGTCATGCGGAACTGGCACTTCCCCGATCAAAAAACTCAAACTCAAAAAACAGGATATTCTAAATGTCAGGCGTAATCCTTAAAGATATTATCAAACGGTATGGCGATGTTCAGGTGGTCCACGGCGTTGACCTTCAAATTGAAGATGGCGAATTCTGTGTATTTGTTGGGCCGTCTGGTTGTGGGAAATCCACGTTGTTGCGCATGGTTGCGGGTTTGGAAGAAACCACAAGTGGCGCAATTAGTATCGGCGCGCAGGATGTTACAAATCGAGACCCCGCCGAGCGCGGTGTCGCGATGGTTTTCCAGACATACGCACTTTACCCGCATATGACTGTCGAAGAAAATATGGGTTTTGGGCTTAAGATGACGGGCCACCCAAAGGCGGAGATCAAAGAAAAAGTTTCGGCTGCTTCTAAAATCCTCAAACTCGACGACTACCTTGGCCGCAAACCAAAGGCGCTTTCCGGTGGGCAGCGTCAACGGGTTGCGATTGGTCGCGCAATTGTTCGGGGACCTGAAGTTTTCCTCTTTGACGAACCGCTCTCAAATCTGGACGCAGAGCTTCGGGTGGAAATGCGGGTGGAAATCGCGCGTTTGCACAAAGAAATCGGCGCGACCATGATCTATGTGACGCACGATCAGGTAGAAGCGATGACGCTTGCCGATAAAATTGTTGTGCTGCGCGCTGGGCGGATCGAACAGGTTGGGGCGCCGCTAGAGTTGTATCGCAACCCAGACAATAAATTCGTTGCCGGCTTTATTGGCAGCCCCGCGATGAACTTCTTTGATGGCACGGTTTCGGGCGGCGGTGCTTTTGTTCCAGGGATTGGATTAACCGTGTCCACATCGGTTGCGCTCCCAGCGGCCGAAACTGCGGTGATTGTTGGCGTGCGTCCCAACCATATTGTGGTCGATCCTGCAGGGGACACACATACCGTAGATATTACCGAATCCCTAGGCGGCGTGTCGTATGTGTACCTTACGGCCAAGGATGGTAGCCGCCTCATTGTCGAATCTCACGAGGAGGAGCCCGCTCGTTCTGGTGCGACCGTGGGCTTGAAAATTGATGAAACGAGCGCAATGTTCTTTGATGCGCAAACGGAATTGCGCTTTCGTTAACTGTAACAAAAGCTAAGTGAATAGAGGGCTCGCTGGAAAACAGCGGGCCCTTTATTGTTTTTTCTACTCAAATTTTGCCCATGGAAAGCGTGCTGCCCGTTGACAAAGCCCGTCTAGATGTGAATATATTTTAATCATTAAAATAAAGAGCCGACTCGGTTGGGTCGCGCTTGTGGGAGGAATGTCATGTATCTTGGGTTTGACCTCGGCACGTCCGGGCTTCGGACGATTTTGGTTTCCGAGGGTGGGGAAATCCTCGGCTCAGAGGAGGCGCACTATGAGGTGTCGCATCCACATTCTGGGTGGAGTGAACAGGACCCTGCGGCTTGGATTGCGGCCTGTCAGAAAACGCTCATTGCATTACGCGCGGCAAATCCGGCGGCTGTCACAGCAATTAAAGGCATTGGAATTTCGGGCCACATGCATGGCGCGACACTGGTGGACAAAAACGGCGACGTTTTGCGCCCCTGCATGCTGTGGAACGACACGCGAAGTGCTCAAGAGGCCGCCAAAATGGACGGAACCGATGGGTTCCGTGCTCTTTCGGGGAATATTGTGTTCCCTGGCTTTACGGCGCCAAAAGTGGCGTGGGTTGCAAAGCACGAGCCCGAGATTTTCGCCCAAATTCACAAGGTGCTCCTTCCGAAGGATTATCTGCGTTATTGGCTCACGGGCGAATATTTTGGCGATATGTCGGACGCTGCGGGCACCAGCTGGCTGGACGTTGGAAAACGCGCATGGTCCGCGGAACTCCTTGAGAAATCCGGCATGCGGCGGGACCAGATGCCCGACCTTGTGGAAGGAAGTGAAGCTGCAGGTATGTTGCGTTCTTCTCTCGCAAGCGATTGGGGCATAGAAGGCCCTGTAACGGTTGTTGGCGGCGGCGGTGACAATGCTGTGGCGGCCTGTGGTGTTGGGTGCTTTTCCGAAGGCGACGGCTTTGTTTCGCTGGGAACCTCTGGCGTTATTCTTGCCGCGAAGGAAAGCTTTTCCCCGAAACCCGAAAGCGCCGTGCATACATTTTGCCACGCTATTCCAAATACTTGGTACCAAATGGGGGTCATCCTCGCAGCCACGGATTGCATGAACTGGCTGTCAAAAAATCTTGGCCCGTCTCCTGCTGAACTGTCCGGCCTTTTGGGACCCACAATCTCCGGCCCCAGCGACATTCGGTTCTTGCCGTATCTTTCTGGCGAACGCACACCCCATAACGACAGCAGAATCCGCGCGTCCCTTATTGGGATGGATGTTGGTACCGGCCACGCGGAACTCACCCAGGCGGTTATGGAGGGCGTTGGATTTGCCCTTCGTGACAATCTTGAAGCGTTGAAATCAACGGGCACCGACTTGAAACGGGTGCTTGCGATTGGTGGTGGCGCGGCGTCGGAATATTGGGTCGAGATGTTGGCAACCCTGCTTGATATGCCTATCGACCTTCCCGAAGCTGGCGATTTTGGTGCCGCACTTGGCGCGGCCCGCCTCGCGATTGTCGGCGTCACTGGCGCTGATCCCAAAGATGTAATGACCGGCCCTAAAGTGGCCAAAACCGTATCCCCGCGCAGTGAATTTTCCGACGCCTATTCAGAGGCCTACGAAGAATATCGCGCACTCTATCCAGCTATAAAGGCGATTAAAAAATGAGCACAGGTTTTTTCCCCGTAGATAAAATTAAATACGAAGGCCCCGACAGCACAAACCCGTTTGCCTTCCGTCATTACAACCCAGATGAGATCCTTTTGGGCAAACGTATGGAAGAGCACCTACGCTTTGCGACGGCCTATTGGCACTCGTTTGCTTGGGAAGGTGGCGACCCCTTTGGGGGCCGCACATTTGACCGTCCTTGGTATCCGCAAGACAACATGGACCTTGCCAAGAAAAAGGCCGACATCGCGTTTGAATTATTCACAGCTCTTGGCACCCCCTACTATTGTTTCCACGATGCGGATGTGCGTCCAGAAGGCGCAAACTTTGCGGAAAACACAGCGAACCTAAACGCAATTGTTGATATTTTTGAGCAAAAACAAGCTGAGACTGGCGTGAAGCTCCTTTGGGGGACCGCGAACTTGTTTAGCCAAGCACGCTTTATGTCTGGTGCCTCGACCAACCCAGATCCTGATGTGTTTGCCTTTTCTGCTGCAACGATCAAAACCTGTATGGATGCCACAATGCGTCTTGGTGGCGAGAACTATGTTCTTTGGGGCGGTCGTGAAGGCTATGAAACCCTTTTGAACACGGACCTTGGCAAAGAAGATGCGCAAATGGGCCGGATGCTCAACATGGTTGTCGAGTATAAGCACAAGATTGGCTTCAAAGGCGCAATCCTCGTGGAACCAAAACCACAAGAGCCTTCCAAGCATCAATACGATTACGACGCGGCGACGGTTTACGGTTTTCTCAAGCGCCACGGTCTTGAAAATGAAGTGAAGCTAAATCTTGAGCAAGGCCATGCGATCCTTGCAGGCCACAGCTTTGAGCATGAAATTGCAACGGCGACGTCGCTTGGTATCCTTGGGTCCATCGACATGAACCGCAACGATTACCAATCTGGCTGGGACACGGATCAGTTCCCAAATAACGTTCCAGAAGTTGCGCTGGCGTATTACCACATCCTCAAAGATGGTGGCCTGAAAACGGGCGGCACAAACTTTGATGCCAAAGTGCGTCGTCAATCCATTGATCCTGCGGACCTTCTGCATGGTCACATTGGCGGTATGGATATCTGTGCTCGGGGCCTTAAAGCTGCGGCGGCGATTATTGAGGATGGTACTTTGGATAAAGAGCTTGCTGACCGTTATGCCGGTTGGGAAGGCGAAGAAGCCCAAAAAATGCTCAAGGGCGAATACTCCCTCGAAGACATCCAAAAATATGTCGAAGCGGCGGATGTGAACCCAAAGGCAAAATCCGGCAAACAAGAATACCTCGAAAACGTTGTAAACCGCTTTGTTTAAAGGGAAGCATGGGATGATGAATTTTCGGAGGCTCCATGATCACACGTAAAACAGTTGCCCGCGCAGAGAATGGCGTGGGCATCGATGAAATCACCCTTGTTGATGGTGCCTCTGAGGTGAAATTCCTGACGGTGGGCGCCGTTACACGCGATTGGCGCGTGTCCCACTTAGGCCAAGAAATCCCTGTCGTTTTGGGACATGAAAACCCTGAAACCTATTTGCAAAATCCTTATTACTTCGGGGCCATCGCGGGACGTGTTGCAAATCGGGTTGCGGGGGGGCGTTTTGAGTTGCAAGGCAAGGCCTTTCAATGCAGCCAGAACGAGGGGCAAAATATGCTGCACGGGGGGCATGTTGGCCTCGCGAAACGTCTGTTCACGGCAGAAATTGATACCGTCCAGAACCGTGTATTGTTTGCCTATCACTCGCCAGACGGGGAAGAAGGCTTTCCTGCGGCGGTGGATTTTACCTATGCGATTTCGCTGCAAGGCTCGGCTTTGACTTATGAGATGACGGGAACCCCAGACCGCCCGACACCGATTAACCTCGCACAGCACAGCTACTATAATTTGATGGGGCAGGGCGATATTCGGGGCCATCACCTCACGGTTGACGCCGCAAAATATACACCTACGGATTCAGAGAATATCCCTACTGGGGAGGTGCTGCCCGTCACGGATACCCGCTATGATTTTCAGGCGGGCGGTTTGATTTCTTCAGTGGATTCAGCAAAGCAAGGGATGGATATCAACCTGGTTCTGGGGGATGAAAACCCCTCGGTGACACTTGTGGCTCCTAATGGCCTTCGCCTTGAATTGACGACTCAAGAGCCGGGATTGCAGCTTTATACGGGTCACTACGTCAACGAAATGACTGGGCAAAACGGCCAAAAAATAGGCCCGTATTCGGGCGTTTGTCTTGAGGCGCAGCATTTTCCGAACGCCGTTAATCAGATGGGTTTCGATCAGCCGATTGCAACGCCCGACAGTCCCTATTTCCAAAAACTGGTGGTTGATATCCATAGGAAACCCATATGAAACCCATATGTTTTGTTTTCGCATTTTTGGGAACAACAGCACTCGCCGATGTGGCGTCAACACTGCCAACAGCCAACGCGGTTTTTCCTGATCTTGAGACCGCGAATGTGCAACTTGGCCAGTTCCTATTTTATGATCTGATCCTGAGCGGAAACAAAAATATCGCCTGCGCGACGTGCCATCACCCAAGTTTGGGAACGTCGGATGGGGTTTCTCTGGGGATCGGCGAAGGTGGCATTGGGCTTGGAATGAAGCGCATCCATGATCCGAAAAACCCACCCGAAGCGCGCATTCCGCGCAATGCTCCGGCGCTGTGGAATCTCGGTGCCACCGAATTTACCGTGATGTTTCATGACGGACGTATTGAGGCGAGTCCGGATAAGCCAAGCGCCATGCGCACACCGCTTGGTGTTGAAATGGTCACGGGATTTAAGTCGCCCCTTGCGGCGCAGGCGATGTTTCCCGTCCTATCTGCCGACGAAATGGCGGGTCACTATTCGGAAAATGACGTTTCAAAAGCGGTCCGTATGGGCCAAAGCAGCCAAGAAGGTGGTGCGTGGGATATCATCGCTGCGCGGGTTGAGAATATCCCCGAATATCGCGCAATGTTTGACGCCCAAATCGGTAGCGAGACGCCCATCACGTTCCAACACATTGCGAATGTGATTGCCGATTTTATTGCCTTTGAATGGCGCGCCGATGACAGTCTTTTTGATCGTCATTTGCGCGGTGAAGGGGCGCTAGAGGGCGCGGCCCTTTTGGGGATGGAGCTTTTCTATGGGGAGGCGCAATGCGGCACGTGCCACAGTGGTCAGTTCCAAACAGATCACGCGTTTCATGCCATTGCTATGCCGCAACTCGGACCCGGAAAAGCAGCACCATTTGAGAACCATGTAAGGGATACGGGGCGCATGGAGGTGACGGGAAAATCCCAAGATGCCTTTGCTTTTCGCACCCCAAGCTTGCGGAACCTTTCTGTCACGGGGCCTTATGGGCATGCGGGGGCCTATTCGGATTTGCGTGACGTCGTTGAGCACCATTTGTCGCCTGTCGCGTCATTGGAAAACTACGACCCAGCCTTCGCAAGACTCCCAGCGTTTTCGGAAGTTGAGGACTGGCGTATTCAGGCGGACGACAGGGAAGCATCAGATATCGCTGCGGCGTCCGAATTGTCTCCAAATTACGGTTTAACCGATAGCGATATTGATGCGCTCATGGCGTTTCTTGCAACCCTCGACGACACAAAAATGGGACAAGGGCGTTTGGGGATTCCCCAGCGTGTTCCCAGTGGATTGCCGCTTGATTAAAGCGGTTTAAGGCCTTCATCGCGCTGAAAAACAAAGGGCTGGTTCGGTGTGAAATCGTACCACTCGGATGTCGTGTGATCTGGCCAGATGACACGAACGGTTGCAGCTTCGGCCATCCCAAGCCCAAAATGCAACGGTCCCAATTCGCCACCAGCATGTCCGCCACCGATGGTGATTTCACGCGTTTGAACGCTAGCATCCGTTTTTACCTCAACAAAAGCGCCGATGGCATCCCGATTTACGCCAGCCTGTTGAATTTTTAGGCTCACCCAATTTCCGGTATTTGTGGACGTGTTCTGATATAATTCAATGTCCGCCTTGCGGTTATTGACCGCCAAATCAAGCAGCCCGTCGCCATTGAAATCGACAAGCGCCGCGCCGCGACTGCGCACGAGGCTTGCGATGCCTGCAACGTCGCCTTGCTCCGAGAAATTGCCATTCTCATCTTGGATTAGGAGGTTGTTCGGGTCTTCCATGGCCGCGCCAGCCATGCGTTCAACATTGCCTTTGGCGATAAATATATCGTCGCGTCCGTTGTTTTCGATATCGCCAAAAGCGACGTGCCAGCCTGTGCTGGGGCGGCCATCTTCACCCGTGAAGGGGCGATGGGCGGTTGTTCCCCGCTCATAGGTGTAGTCGATGAAATTTGGGGTGCCGTCACCTGTGGGGCTTTGTAGTTTTTGGTCGCCCATGGAGGTGAGGTAGACCTCGGAATACCCGTCGCCAGTAAGGTCGCGGCTTGCGATTCCCATGCCCCAAATCATGTAGTCTTTCCAGCCGTCCGCTTGAGTATAAAGCCTTGGTTCGGGGGCCATTTCCCACATTTGCTCAGAGCCACCTTTGACATAATAATGCCGGTCGTTTGAAACTCTCAAATCGGCCTGACCGCTGCGTGACCAATCGGAAAACAAGATGGAAAGGGCGCAAAAACCGGGGGCGAGTGGCGTGGGGGCGGAGTAAGTGCCGTCCTTTGGCCGCAAAAGCGTATTTTCATCGCAGGTCCCGAAGGGCCCGTCGGGATTGTCGCGATCGACGTAGTTTCCAAAGGCCATTGTTGGCAGTGCGTTTGTGCCTTCCCATGTGGCCGAAAACGCCGTGGTCCAAGCGGTGTCTGGGATGTAATCAAGGCTGGTGAACGGCGTGAATGCACAGTCGCCCAACCCGCGTAGAAAACGGTTTTCCCCGACACGCAAGATCGCCAAATCGATATGTCCGTCGCTGTCGATATCAATCGGGTAAGCGCCTGTTACACCAGTTAATGCAAGGCTCTCTGGGGTGTTATCGGAAAATGACGGCGTGTCGCCCATTTGGGCGGTGGTGTTGAGGAGCAGAGCGGCAGGAGCTTCTCCACCCGCAGCATAAAGTTCGGGCAACGCGTCATCGTTGCAATCAAACGCGGCAAGACCGCCACCGACATAATGTTCCCACCCACCAACATACTGATGAGGCGGCGCGGGAAGGCGTGTAAATTCAGGAGCGGCAAACGCGGATGTGCTGAGACTTGTAGCAACCACGACGAGGATTTTAGCTTTGTGCATCTTGCGAAATTTTCCGAATTGCATGTTCCGTGACGCCTTCCATGGCATAGGCGGCAGCGCCCTTGGCCCACATCAAATCGCCCCATTTATGGATTTTAACTTGCGGCAGTGGTGCGTCGATCTGGACTACCGATTTTTTCATCACATCAAGAACTTCATCCGCATAAAGATAGTCAAATTGCATCCGTTCGCCAGAGAGAATAATAAGCTCGGGGTCAAAAATATTGACGATATTTGCAAGGCCCATGGCAAACATTGTTCCCGCCCGTTGGAAGATTGATTTGGCGAGGGGATCACCGGCCTTTGCCGCATTGAAAAGCTCTTCGAGTTTCTTTTCCGATGTTTCGTCACCCATGGAGGATGCGACGATGCTTGCCTCGCGCAAAACGGCGTAATCGGCCACATAGGCTTCGAGGCAGCCGCGTTGCCCACAGCGGCAAAGTGCTCCGTTTAGGTGCACTTTTGTGTGGCCAAATTCCGCGCCGCAGCCACGCGTTCCGCGATAGATTTGGCCGTCAATAACGATCCCCATCCCAACCCCATGTTCAATGGTGACCACGATGAAATCGCGGTGGGACTTGCCCATGCCAAAAAGCTGTTCAGCTTTGGCCACGAGGTTGGCATCATTGTCGATAAACACGGGCAGGGGGATGACGTTTTCCAACATGTCTCGCAAATCCACATTGCGCTCGGTCATGGAGGGCGACCAATAAACAAACCCTCGCAACGCATCAATAATGCCCGCAACCCCGACACCCAGCCCAGATAGGTCAGAAATCGAAATTCCTGCCTCAGATGTTGCTGTTTTCAAGGAATGGAGGATAAAATCGACCATATCCTCACCGGAAAGCTGGCTTTTGGGCAGGGGGGTCTCGAATTCGGCAAAGGTATGCCCTTCAAAATCCATGAGCGCCACGGTCGCCGTTTTGTTCGAGACTTTGATGCCAGCAACCCAATGGGCGGCGCCACGGATTTTAAGGGCGACCCGGGGGCGCCCGCGTTTTGTATCGCGTGTGGCTTCATCGACTGCAACTTCTTCGATAAGGCCCGCACTTAACAACTCACTCGTGATTGACGTGACCGTCGCGGGGCTGAAGTCGGTGATTTTGGCGATATCGATGCGGGCAATTTCTTCGGCTTTTCGAATAGCGGAAATGACTTGCAACCTGCCTGATTCTCTTTGGTCTGTTGCCGATGAAGTTTTGTCCGATTTTGCCAAGAACTCGCCCCTCCCAGTTAATATGTAGATTTCGAGGGCGCAATGCTCCCGCAGTCTGCGATATATAGCACCAATAATTTAAGGGTGCAGCCCGCAGTATGAACCAGAATTATTCGAAAGTCGCGTATTTAATTAGACCTCTGAATTTAATAGTGCTAACACTATAACGATCACCGCGATTCTAGTGATTTGCGGGGACAAAAAATCTTTTGGGAGGATCTAATGAAAAAACTTACTGGATTTGCCGCTGCAGCTATGGTTGTAGCAATGGGCACCACAGCACTGGCCGATGGCGTTGTTGTTGGTGTGAGCTGGTCTAATTTCCAAGAAGAACGTTGGAAAACTGACGAAGCTGCGATTAAAGCTGCTCTTGAAGCTGCTGGCGCGACTTATATCTCCGCAGACGCACAAGCTTCTTCTGCAAAACAGCTTTCGGACATTGAAAACTTGATCGCTCAAGGCGCAAACGCGTTGATCATCTTGGCTCAAGACGCTTCAGCGGTTGGCCCAGCAGTTCAAGCAGCTTCTGACGAGGGTATCCCTGTTGTAGCTTATGACCGTCTGATCGAAGACGACCGCGCCTTCTATCTTACATTCGACAACGTTGAAGTTGGTCGCATGCAAGCACGCGCTGTTCTCGAAGCTATGCCAAAAGGCAACTACGTTATGATCAAAGGTTCGCCAACTGATCCGAACGCAGACTTCCTTCGTGGCGGCCAGCAAGAGATCATCCAAGCTGCAGTCGACGCTGGCGACATCACAATCGTTGGTGAAGCTTACACCGACGGCTGGGTTCCTGCGAACGCACAACGCAACATGGAGCAAATCCTAACAGCAAACGACAACAAAGTTGACGCTGTTATTGCTTCTAACGACGGTACCGCTGGCGGTGTTGTTGCTGCTTTGACGGCACAAGGCATGGAAGGTCTTCCCGTGTCCGGCCAAGACGGCGACCACGCTGCTCTGAACCGCGTTGCGATGGGCACTCAAACAGTTTCCGTTTGGAAAGATGCACGTGAGCTTGGTAAAGCTGCGGGTGAAATCGCTGTTGCTCTTGCAGAAGACAATATGGCGATGATCGATGGTTCCGCGGATTGGACTTCGCCATCCGGCACGACACTGAAAGCAAAATTCCTTGCTCCAGTGCCTGTGACTGCTGACAACATCAGTGTCGTTTTGGACGCTGGTTGGATTTCTAAAGAAGCTCTCTGCGCCGGTTCTGAACTCGCAGCCTGTAACTAAGATAATCCGTTCCCCCAGTCGTTCTGGCTGGGGGAACATTTAAAATTTTTCCTAACATCGCATTTATCTGATATTGTGGTCCCAAGCACGGGATACACAACATTTTGCGATAGATGGGTCGTTTGTCGCTCGGGAGAGGCGCAATATATGAAAGATTCAGTGAAAAAATTCGTGAACAACGTGGGACTCGATCCTCGCCTGCTAGGGATGATTGGTGCGCTTGTTGTTCTGTGGGTGGTGTTTGATTTGTGGACGGGAGGACGTTTTCTAACGCCGCGCAACTTGTTCAATATTTCAGTCCAAACGTCGTCGGTCGCCATCATGGCCACCGGTATGGTTTTCGTAATCGTGACGCGCAATATCGACCTTTCGGTCGGTTCGATGCTTGGCTTTATCGGTATGACCGTTGCCGCCCTTCAAGTGCACGTGTTGCCCGAGTATTTGGGCCTTGGGAATGGGTCCATTTGGGTGATTGCGGTTGTTGCTGCGGTTCTTATGGGGCTGGTTATTGGCGGCATCCAAGGCTGGGTCGTTGGTTATCTGACCGTACCCGCCTTTATCGTCACACTCGGTGGGTTGCTCATTTTTCGCGGTGCGATGTGGTGGGTTACGCAGGGGCAAACTGTTGCGCCACTTGACCCTACATTCAAGCTTCTTGGCGGGGGTGCGGATGGGACATTGGGCGAGAAGCTAAGTTGGGGCTTCGGTCTTTTCGCGTCTTTCGTTGCTGTTGCCATGATCCTTATGAGCCGTCGTCGCAAATCGAACCATGGATTTGTCGTCAAGCCAGCATGGGCCGAAGGGACACTTATCGCAATCGCGGTTGGGCTAACTTTGGGTTTTGTCTGGGCACTGAACTCTTATGAAATCGCTGGAGGTGCGCGGGAACGGGTCGCTGAACAACGTGGGCTGGTGTTGACGGATACATTGTCGCTCAACCACGGTGTCGCAATTCCAGTCGTCATCCTTTTGTTGGTAACGGTCGGCATGACATTTATTTCAAAACGCACACGTTTTGGCCGCTATGTCTATGCAACCGGTGGCAACCCTGAGGCCGCCGAGCTTTCTGGAATCAACACACGCATGCTGACAGTCAAAGTTTTTGCGCTCATGGGCGCGCTGACTGGCTTGTCTGCGGTGGTTGCTTCGGCGCGGCTTGGATCGGTTGATGTCGGGCTTGGAACGCTGGACGAATTGCGCGTTATCGCGGCGGCCGTTATTGGCGGCACAGCACTCGCGGGTGGTTTCGGAACGATTTACGGCGCCGTCATTGGGGCCGCAATCATGCAGACATTGCAATCGGGCATGGCATCCGTTGGCGTCGATGCACCGTTGCAAAACATGGTCGTAGGCTTTGTCCTCGTGTTAGCTGTGTATGTGGACATCGTATATCGTCGTAAAGTCGGCGTTTAAGGGAGGAACCAGAAAATGACAGATAGAACACCTCTCGTAGAGATGAAGAACATCTCGATTTCCTTTGGCGGTGTCAAAGCAGTTGATGATGTTTCGGTTGATCTCTACCCAGGCGAAGTTGTGGGCCTATTGGGGCACAACGGCGCGGGTAAGTCGACCTTGATCAAAATCCTTTCGGGCGCATATCACGCCAATTCGGGAGAAATTTGGGTCGAGGGCAAAAAGGCGACGATCAACAATCCTCGCGATGCGCGCCACTATAACATCGAAACGATCTACCAAACGCTCGCGCTGGCGGATAATCTCGATGCGGCGTCCAACTTGTTCTTGGGCCGTGAATTGGTCACTGCTTTCGGCACGGTCGACGATGACCATATGGAAGCCGAGACTCGCAAGATCATGTCGCGCTTGAATCCAAACTTCGCCAAGTTCGACAGCCCTGTGTCCGCGCTCTCAGGTGGGCAACGCCAGTCTGTTGCGATCGCGCGCGCTGTGTATTTCAACGCGCGTATCCTGATTATGGATGAGCCAACTGCCGCTCTTGGGCCGCAAGAAACCAAAATGGTTGCCGAGCTTATCCAGCAACTCAAGTCCGAAGGCATCGGGATTTTCCTGATCAGTCATGACATCCACGATGTAATGCAACTTTGTGATCGTGCAAGCGTTATGCAGCACGGGAAACTTGTTGGCACCGTGGATGTGGATAGCGTAACCGATGAAGATCTGCTTGGGATGATTATTCTAGGCAAACATCCTCACGAAAAAGCGGAAGCTTAATCCAAAACATGAGTGTTTAACGGCGGTCTGCTAAGCGCGGGCCGCCGTTACTTTTTGGAAAGTGGCAATGTTTTTGGCCACAACCATATGCGCGCTGGCCTGGCTAAAGGCTTTGAAATGCGCGCTGGCTAGGTGCACGTCAAAACCCGCGGCATCATCATAAACTTCATACAGGAAGAAGAGGGACGTATTTGACGGGTCTGTGCAGACGTCAAAGTGCTGGCAAGCTACCTCGTCCCTTACAGACGCTGCGGCGTTGTGTTCGATGAGCGCGGCGAAGTCATTTACGAACTCGTCGGCGACGGTAAAAGATACGGTTACGGCAAACATATAAGCCTCCTAAAGGGATTGTTTCTGACCTGTTTCGGCGGACCTATAGGCCGCTTGTGTCGCAAGTATGACGCTTAAATAGTCTTCGGCGGTATTCTCGAAAGGCACTCGACCCGCGCGGGCTTCTACGATGTGCTCACAGAGGGCCTGAACGCACCCGCCGCCAAAACGTGCTTCGTCAACAGGGGCGGTGACGGCAATATTAACGGCCTCGTTCTCGCCAAAAGCACGAAAGGAAATCTCCCCCATACCAGAGAGGCGCAGGGTTCCTTTTTCGCCCTCGATTTCCATTTCTCCCATGGTGCGCCTTGGTGAATCCGTTGCGTGATCCATGAGGCGATTTCCGTCAAATACGGCGCGTGTTCCGTTTTCGTGGTGGGCGATCAAAATGCCTGCATCTTCGCCTTTTATCGCGGGGTTCAGCCGCACCAAATCGGCATAAATCGAGGAGATCGGGCCAAAGAAATACTGAAACAGGTCGACAAAATGGACACCTGTTTCATGGATGAGCAATCGCGGCATGCTCTGAAACGCGGGCTGGCGGGAAAGATAGGCATCAGGGCCGCGTCCATCTCCGGGTCGAAGGGCAAAACGCGCCTGATAAATTTCACCAAGGAGCCCCGTATCCAAGGCCGTTTTGATCGCGCGGTGCCACGGTTGGAAACGGAAATTCTCGTGTATAATCAATGTACAATTGCGGGTTTTCGCAAATTCGCACACGGCCTTTGCCTCTTCATATGACGTGCAAAAGGGCTTCTGGCAAATCAGGATGCGGCCAGATTTTGCGAATTGCTCAACCAGCGCTTTGTGTGCCGGAGGTGGCGCAACCAGATCGACGATATCGAGGTCTTGATCTGCCAATTCCGCAGCCGACCGAGCGCCCGCAACGTCGTACTTTGCGGCAACCTCTTGTGTTCGAGCGGGGTCGAGATCAAAGATGCCCGCGAGGGTCGTGGAGGGGATGTCGCGCCATGCGTCTAGGTGAAACTGGCTAAAATATCCGAGGCCCACAACCCCGACGCGCAGGTTTGTCATTTGGGCAATTCACCGATAATTTTGATAAGTTCTTCAGTGACTGCGATGGTGCCCATGTCGCCCCCAAACTCCATCGGGCGCAGGCGGTTTTGGGCAAAGCCCGCGTCCACGGCGGCGTCGATTAGGGCGCCTGCCGCTTCATAGTTTTCGGTTTGGGTTTTGGTCGCGATATAGTCCAGCATGAGGCCCGCTGACAGGATCGCTGCAAGTGGGTTTGCTTTATCTTGACCCATGATGTCGGGTGCCGAGCCGTGCGCGGGTTGGAACAGGCCAATGGTTTCGCCGATTTCCCCACAAGACGCCATGCCCATGCCGCCAACAAGGCCACCAGCGAGGTCGCTCAGAATATCGCCAAACATGTTTTCCATCACCATGACATCAAAGTTCCAAGGTTGGCGTACAAGGTCAAGCGCCATCGCGTCAACATAGTTGTAGGAGACATTCACATCTGGATAGCGAACCTTGGTTTCATCAAAAATCTGACGAAAGAATGCTTGGCTCGTAAAGACGTTGGCCTTATCAACGCAGGTCAAATTTCCCGATTTCCCGCGTGCGCGCCGTTTTTCAGCAAGCTTGAATCCAAATTCATGCAGCTTTTCCGTCGTTGCCCGTGTAATCCGCATAATGTCGCGGACTTCGACGTTTGGGATGATTTCGGACCGTTTGTGGACGGCAGCGGAGTAAAATAACCCTTCCGTGCTTTCTCGCAGAATGATCATATCGATACCCGCTGCGCGTGGGTCTGCGAGGCGCTGGGGGGCGTTCGGATAGGCCTTAATCGGGCGCACCCCTGCGTAAAGTTGATATCGGTCCCGCAAGCGCAAATGCGGCGAAACCTCTGTTCCGTCTTCTTGGCGGATGGAGGGAAGGCCAATGGCGCCAAGAAAAATTGCATCGGCCTCGCCGGCTTTTTCTTCGCCACCCGGTTCGATGTCCAAACCAGTTTGCGCAAAGTATTCTGCACCAGCCGCAATTTCTTGCACCTTGGGCGCAACCGCTCCGCAACGAAGGAGCGCAGTATCCATAACCGCAAAAGCCGATTCCGCGACGTCCACGCCAATACCATCGCCTTTAATCAGAGAAATTGTTGGAATATGCGCCATGTTCGTCCTTTGGGTTTTAGGTGTTTACCCGTTTTACGGATTTGATAATAAATACATTATTAAACTCATTAATGCGATTGCACAAGATTATCAATTGGGTAAACTGAAAAATGTGGAACTTTTTAAAGTTTGAATGCGGGAAATGAGGCCGAAATGAGCACCAAGTGGAATGTCTTCGCAATAAAATACGCTGAGCGGAACACGCGAACACGCGCGGATAGCTTTATTTTCGACGATCATCCCGCTGCGCAACATGGGATGGACTATTTCGTGTGGCTGCTCACGGATGGTGTGCGCAATATTTTGGTCGATACGGGGTATGATGAGGCCGAGGGGAAGCGCCGTGACCGTCCGATCCTGCGTGATCCCGCGCTTGCGCTTGAGGCGTTGAATGTTTCCGCCGAGAGTATCGACACGGTCATCATCACCCATCTTCACTATGACCATGCGGGGGGGTTGGACCGTTATCCGAATGCGCAATTCCACCTGCAAGAGATCGAAATGGGCTTTGCGACAGGGCCATGTATGTGTGATCCCACGCTGCAAATGCCCTATACCGCCGATCATGTTTGCGACATGGTGCGCCACGTTTTTTCGGGGCGCGTTGTGTTCCACAAGGGAGATGGCGAGGTTGCTTCGGGGATCACGGTGCACCGGATTGGGGGGCATTCGCGCGGCTTGCAGGCGGTTCGGGTAGAGACCGAGAACGGCCCGTTGTGTTTGGCATCGGATGCCACGCATTACTACGAGAATTTTTTAAACCGCAAGCCGTTTCCGATTGTCGTGGACGTCGAGGATATGGTGATGGGCTTTGACAAGATCACGGCCTTGGCTGCGGGCGAAAAAACGCGGGTTATCCCCGGGCATGATCCACTGGTGCGCGATTACTACCCTGAGGTGGGGACGTCGGGGTTTGTTTGGCGGTTGGATTCTGGCCGCGTTTAGAACGTGAAAAGGGCGCCGCGTACATGTTGTACGGCGCCCTCTTTGTTTTAGGAGAGAAGCGCGCGGGCTTCTTCTGGGCCAACGGGGGCAGGGCGATCGCAGGTTGTTGTCATTTCGACAAAACTACGCGCTTCGCCTGCGGCCAAAATGCTCGTCATAACTTCGACGACATGGAGGGCAAGCTCGGAGGAGCAGCGATGTGGCCGACCCTCGGAAATTGCGATGGCCATATCGGACAACCCAGCCGCGCGATAGTTTGCGTGTTCGCCGTCGTTTGGAACCGAGAAAGGGTGATCCCAGCCATCGGGCAATTCCACAAAATCCTCCCGTTTGGTGATGCGAATATCCCCACCAAAGAAATTGGGGTCGGGCACGTGGACGGTGCCGTCTTGGCCATAGAGTTCCATGTTGGAATGGTCGTGTTGCCAAACGTCCCAGCTGGTGACCATCGAAATTACGGCACCGGATTTGAACTCAAGCAGAGCGTGGATGGTTGTTGGTGTACCCACTGGAATCGTTTCGCCATTGCGTGGCTCGGATGTAATCAGGCGCTCAGGAGAAGGCGTTGAGGTCAGTGCCGCTACACGAGCCACGGGGCCAAGGAGCTGTACGAGGTTGGTCACGTAATAGGGGCCAATATCGAGCACGGGTCCGGCACCCGGCTGATAAAAGAAATCGGGGTTTGGATGCCAATGCTCCATGCCATGCCCCATAACGAAGGCCGTGCCAGAGGTGATTTTTCCCAATGTACCGTCGTCAATCATTGCGCGCACATGCTGGTGCGAGGAGCCCATAAACGTGTCCGGAGCAGAGCCGACGCGCAGACCCTTTTCCGCCGCCAAAGCCGCAATTTCTGCGCCCTCTTGGAGAGTGAGCACGAAAGGTTTTTCCGAGTAGACGTGTTTACCCGCATTGAGAATGCTTTTGGACACCGCAAAATGCGCCGCAGGGATTGTCAGGTTGACGACGATATCTATGTCATCAGAAGCCAGTAAGCCCTCAACGGTCTCAGCGCGGACGCCGAATTCTGTGGCGCGGCTTTGGGCGGCTTCCATGTTCAAATCTGCGACGGCCCGCATTTCGATGCCTTTAAACATCGGCGCAAGCCGCAGGTAGGCCGCGGAGATATTCCCCGCGCCAATAATACCGATTCCAAGTTTTTTGGTCATTTTATTACCTTAAAGGTTTTTGTAGTTGTTGATGGAACGCGTCGCGAAGCGATTGATATCGCTTGGGTTGTCGTGCTCCATAACGAAGTGTTTCGCGGGTGTTTTGCTACGGACGGCGGCGAGGATGCCTGCCCAATCCATGGTGCCTTCACCGACGTCTGCCCAACCATCCTCGTCTGCGTTCTCGCCAACGGGGGCGATGTCTTTGACGTGGACGGCGGTGATGCGGTCGCCGTACTTCTCGATCCATGCAAGGGGATCGCCACCGCCTCGCACGATCCACGCGATGTCGGCTTCCCACATCAATCCAGGGGCAGCTTCAAGCAGGGTTTCCATTGGAATGGAGCCGTCGTCACAGGCAACAAATTCAAAGTCGTGGTTGTGCCAGCCATAGGAAATGCCGTGTGCGGCAAGTGCATTGCTGATCGCTTGCAAACGGGCTGCGAAAGCTTTCCAGCCTGCCTTGTCTGTTGGGCGATCGTCCTCAACGATGTGGGGGCCGAAAATTGACGTGATCCCGAGGGCTTTTGCCGTGGCCACAACATCTTCAAGATTGTCCTCGGTATCGGAGATACCAACGTGGGCGGTTGGCATGGAAAGGCCCGTGGCATCCATTGCGGCCCGTACTTTGGCGGTGTCAACGTAAAGGGCGCCGTAGCCCTCAACGCCCGTATATCCAAGGGATGAGATCGTTGCGAAAACGTCGTCCCATGGGGTGAAATTGCGGGCGCTATAAAGCTGAAAAGAAGCGGTCATAGGGATTAAATCCTGTTTTCAGTGGTTTTTTCAAAAAGAGAGAGTCGGGCCGCGTCAAAGCCAATGCGGATCTTATCATCGTCGCGGACCTTCGATTGCCCATCCATGCGAAGACGAATGCGCACCCCCATGATTTCACACCAAACAATGGTGTCGCTTCCCATGGGCTCAACAAGTTCAACGGTGGTGTCCAAAGCAAAATCGGCAGCATCGACGGCCTCTCCGGTCACAATGTGTTCGGGTCGAATGCCCATCCAGCCTTTGCCAGCGGCGGGTTTGGAGATGAACTCGTAATTTGAGATCGGGATCGAGTGGCCAGCCGTCACGAACATCGGGGCACCGTCCGTTGTGATTTCGCCTTCAAAGAAGTTCATGGAGGGGGAGCCGATAAACTCTGCGACGTATTTGTTGCAAGGCTTGTTGTAGATCACGTCGGGACTGTCGAGTTGGTAGATTAATCCGCCTTTCATGATGGCAATGCGATCCGCGAGGGTCATGGCCTCGACCTGATCGTGGGTCACGTAGATCATGGTGTTTTTGAGTTGGTGGTGCAGGCGTTTGATTTCAACCCGCAGATCAGCGCGAAGTTGTGCATCGAGGTTTGACAGTGGCTCGTCAAATAAGAAGACATCCACGTCGCGCACGAGGGCGCGGCCAATGGCAACACGTTGACGTTGGCCGCCAGAAAGGGCCGCGGGTTTACGTTTGAGCAGGGGTTCGATTTGCAAAACTTCTGCGGCGTGCGCGACCCGTTTTGCGATTTCGGCCTTGGGAACCTTGGCGTTTTTAAGGCCAAAGGAAAGGTTTCCTTCGACTGTCATCTGTGGGTAAAGCGCATAGGATTGAAACACCATGCCGATGCCGCGCTCGTTGGGTTGGGCCCAAGTGACGTTTTCACCATTGATGTGAATTTGCCCACCCGAGACATCCAAAAGACCCGCAATACAGTTGAGCAGGGTGGATTTTCCACAGCCCGACGAGCCAAGAAGCACAAGAAATTCGCCTTCTGGAATGTCCAAATTCAGGTCTTTGAGAACCTTAACGGCACCAAAGTTTAGGTCGAGGTTTTTGATAGATACGCTTGTCATGATTTAGCCTTTCACCGCACCAGCAGCGATGCCGCGTACGAAGAGCTTGCCAGAAGCAAAGTAGAGAATGAGAGGAACGAGACCGGTCAGAAGGGTTGCCGCCATATTGACGTTATATTCCTTCACACCTTGGACGGAGTTCACGATGTTATTAAGCTGAACCGTCATCGGATAAATCGCCGGTTTGGTATAAATGACCCCAAAGAGGAAGTCGTTCCAGATACCCGTGACCTGAATGATCATTGCCACAACAAAAATGGGCAGGCTCATGGGCAGCATCACGCGAAAGTAGATACCCCAGAAGCCAGCGCCATCTACACGGGCCGCCTTAAAGAGTTCGTCGGGCAAGCTTGTGAAATAGTTACGGAACAAGAGCGTCAGGATCGGCATTCCGAAAATCGTGTGCACCAAAACAAGCCCCCAAAGCGACCCCATAAGGCCGAGGTTCTTCAGGATAAGAACGATGGGATAGAGCATCACTTGGTAAGGGATGAAAGCCCCGAAGATGAGGATGGTAAAGAAAATTTCCGAGCCTTTGAACTTCCAATTCGCCAGCGCATATCCGTTCACAGAGGCAATCAAAATCGACAGAATTGCCGAGGGGATAAGGATGCGGACCGAGTTCATAAATCCGCGACTTAACCCGTCGCAGTTCAAACCCGTACAGGCCGTGCTCCACGCTTTCACCCATGGTTCAAACGTGACCTCGACGGGGAGGTCAAAGATATTGCCCAGTCGGATTTCCGGCATGCCCTTAAGGGAGGTTGTAACCATCACATAGAGGGGCAGGAGGTAGTACATCGTCACCAAAAGAAGCGTGCCATAGAGCATGATATTGTTGGGACTCATACGTTTTTTGGGTTTGGGACCTTGGGGTCCGGTAAGATTATTTTTCACGGCGTTTCCCTCCGAATTCTAGGTATGCGTAGGGGACAAGAATGATCAGAACAGTCACGAGCATCATGGTAGACGCGGCGAAGGCCTGTCCGAGGTTTTGGTTTTTGAACATGCTTTCGATAACGTATTTGGCGGGGACTTCAGAAGCGATCCCCGGCCCACCGTTTGTTTGGGCGACGACGAGGTCATAGACCTTCACAATCCCCGAAGCGATGAGAACGAGCGCTGTGATAAAGACAGGCTTCATCATCGGGATCACAATAAAGATGTAGGTTTTCCAGCGTGGGATACCGTCCACACGGGACGCTTTCCAGATGTCTTGGTCGATTCCACGTAGACCCGCGAGCATGAGCACCATGATCAAACCGGTCCCTTGCCACATCGCCGCGATGAGTATGCCATAAATAACGATGTCCTGATTATACAACGGATCAAAATTGAAGCTTTCCCACCCCATTGAGCGCACGACATTCTGGATGCCAAAGTCTGGATTCAAAATCCACTGCCACGCAAGGCCCGTTACGACGAAGGACAGGGCGAACGGGTAAAGGATGATGGTGCGGATCGTATTCTCAAACCGAATTTTTTGGTCAAGCAAGGTTGCCAAAAAGAAGCCGATTGATATCGAAAGCACCAAGGAGCAGAACCCAAAAATCGCGAGATTTTCGATCGAAATCAGCCATTTATTTGTCGACCAAAGGCGATCGTATTGGTCAAGACCAACAAAATCTAGTTTGGGTAACAATTTGGATTTCGTGAAGGAGTGGACAACAGTCCACACTGTGCAACCTACAAAAATTACCAAGGCAGTCGCGATCATTGGAAGCGCGGCGACTTTGGCGTTTAGGTTGCGAAAAAGCTGGTTGGGCCTTTTTGCATCCGCCATTGGAAGGACTCTCTTTCAGGAAGGTACGCCCTCATTTCAAAGGGTGGCACCTCGTTTGTAATGAAAAAAATGCCCCCGAACGACATGTGTTCGGGGGCATGTCACAATCGGGGAGGATCAGTCCGCGTTTGCAATGATCGCAGCATAACGCGTGTGGGCGTCTTCTGCTGTGATCGACAGGTCATTCCAGAATTCAACCATAAGATCTTCGATTTGGCCGGATGTATCTGCGGAAAGAACTTGGTCGCCGCTGGGCATGATGTTGCCCGAAGCAAGGATTTCGAGGCCCTTTTTCATACAGTCGTTTGCCGCAGAAAGATCGATGTCGCCCCGAACGGGAAGCGAGCCTTTTTTCAGGTTGAAGTTTACTTGAACTTCTTTGGAAAGAAGCAAGCTGGCCAACTCTTTTTGTGCCGCTTCAATTTCTGGATCATCCTGTTTTGGGAAGTAGAACGCATCGCCCGCAGTCGAGATGATTTCATTTACGCCCAAACCTGGGAGGCATGTGTAATCAACTCCCGCAACTTGCTCTGCAACAGCGAATTCGCCCTGTGCCCAATCACCCATGATTTGGCCGCCAGCTTCACCGTTGATAACCATTGCCGTTGCAAGGTTCCAATCGGATACGTTGGAGCCAACCGCGAGTTCACGTGCGCTTGCTGCTGCTTTAAAAACAGCGAGCATTTCAGGAGAAGACGCAGCTTCAGCATCTTTGTCGACGTTCACTTTGGTCCAAAGATCGACACCACCAAGCGCAACACTCATCACGCCGAAAGCACCGGAGGACTGCCAAGACTGCTGACCCATCGCAAGTGGTACTTTGTCAGCATCCCGCAGAGCAGGAGCGGAAGCCACAAACTCATCCCAATTCGCAGGAACAGGAACACCGGCGTCGGCGTATGCTTTGTGTGAAAGCCAAATCCACTGCCAAGAGTGAATGTTTACAGGCACACAGTAGATTTTCCCATCAAGTGTACAGCTGTCCAGCAGCGATACTGGGTTCACGATGTCGCGCCAGCCTTCTTCGGTCGCAATGTCTGTAAGGTCGAGCATGAGGCCAGCTTCTACGAGCTCTTCTGCCTGACGACCGTGGTTCAACTGTGTGGCGTGCATTGGATCGCCGCCAAGAATACGGCTCACGATGACGCCGCGCGCAACGCCGCCGCCGCCCGCAATAGCGCCGTCTACCCAAGTGTTGCCCTCAGTTGCGTTAAATGCGTTTGCGAACTCAGCAACCGCAGCTGCCTCGCCGCCGGATGTCCACCAGTGTGTGACTTCCAAATCGGTCGCATAGGCTGTCGACGCTGCGCAGAGCGCGGTGGTCGCAATAAGTGCATTACGTAATTTCATGTTATCCTCCCAATTGTGTCCGGCGCCTCCCTGAGCGCCTTTTGCAATCGATTACAATATCGTGCCGCAGCGTGAAATAGGTTCTGTAATCGATTACAGGTAGATTTCAACGAACGCGCGATTCTGTCAAGCCCTTGGATTAATCTTTTCCACAGAGTAGACAGAGAAATCATTTTTGGGGACCACCGCATGAATTCGAACAGGGCGAGAATACAAGATGTTGCACGTGTTGCGGGGGTTTCGACGGCCACCGTAAGCCGCACATTGAGCAACCCGTCTGTGGTTTCTGAAGCGACGCGAAGCTCGGTTTTGGAAGCCGTGAAAGTCACCGGATATCGGGTCAATCGCGCGGCTAGAAATCTACGAACCCAGAAGACGAGTGCCATTCTCGTCTTGATTCCAAACCTCTCTAACCCGTTCTTTTCGCAAATAATTTCTGGAATTGAACAAGTTTTCTCGCGGGCCGGTTACTCACTACTGGTGGCTGATACCGAAAACAAAAGCAAACCCAATTTTAGTCTGGTTGACGTGTTTCGGGACGGGCAGGCGGATGGCATCATTTTGCTGGACGGCTACATCCCGCTTGAGGCGATCACATCGTTGCGCGGCACCGAAGCCGAGCATCTGGTTATATATGCTTGCGAGTGGGGTGAATCGGAGGGCATTCCATCGATTCGCAGCGATAATCCGGCAGGCGCGCGCATGGCTGCGGAACATTTTGCGAGCCTTGGACATAAAACTGTTGGTCACGTTTGTGGACCCGCCGAAAATGTTTTGACTCCCATGAGGCGTGATTCGTTTCTTACAGAAGCAAAGAAATTGGGTATGGAAGTGCGCGACGAGTGGGTTTTTCCCGGCGATTTTCGCCTTGTGACGGGTGCGCAGGCGGCGGACATGTATATGGCCCTTGAGGATAAGCCGAGCGCGATTTTCTGTGCGTCGGACCTTATGGCCATTGGCTTCATGAAGAGATGTTTGTCCGAGGGAATACGCATTCCCGAAGACGTGTCTGTTATTGGATTTGATGACGTGGGCCTCGCAGCATATTACCACCCGTCCCTAACGACAATTCGCCAAGATCGGGGTCAAATCGGGCGGGTCGCCGCCACCACGTTGCTTTCACGTCTTCGTGACCCCTCAAATATCGACCCTTATTTTAGACACACAGTGCCAGTCGAATTAATAAGTCGCGAAAGTACGGGTAGGTTTTTACCAAAAGCATAGTCCACGACTGGAGACTAATAGTCTGGTCGGTCCAGTTAAGAGATGTCTTAATGAATTCTGTATTTCGCCATGTTGGCGCCGCAATCTCAAGCGCATTTTAGGGGATAGTGCATTTGCACGCCCCCTTAAGTTTAACTGCGAGAACAACATGTCTTTTTTTACGGCCATTACATTTGATCAAGTCGCCTTAAGTTTTATGGCGTGTTTCTTGGTGCGGGAAGCGATGATTGCGACGCTGCCAAATTATGTTGCAGGTCCAGGTGGATGGTTGATCAATACTACAGTCTAGAGCTTTAACTGCGGCAATGCCCCGAAGCTAGTTTCAGTATTCAAAACCCACGCGATGCAAGACTTTTGGTTTTGCAGATGCCGAATCTTTTCTCCAAAAATCTGACCGTAACCGTTTACATAGCTTGATTTTTTCGATTGTAATCGATTACGTTGTGCCAACCCCCGCATTTTTGGGATTTCGGGGAAGGTTCATTTTGGAGGAAATAATGAAAACATTAAAAGGGCCAGCCCTCTTTCTTGCGCAATTCGCGGGCGACGAGGCACCGTTCAATTCTTGGGACGGTATCACCAAATGGGCGGCGGATTGCGGTTATAAGGGCGTGCAAGTTCCCAGCTGGGACGCGCGTTTCATCGACCTAGAAAAAGCAGCAACATCTAAAGATTATTGCGACGAACTCGCAGGGCAAGCGCTCGCAAACGGCGTTGAAATCACAGAGCTTTCGACGCATTTGCAAGGACAACTGGTTGCTGTCCATCCGGCATATGATATCGCGTTTGACGGCTTTGCTGCCCCCACCGTGCGGGACAATCCCAAAGCGCGGCAAGAGTGGGCGGTCAATCAAGTGAAAATGGGTTTGACGGCGAGCAAAAACCTTGGGCTTACCAAACATGGGACATTTTCTGGTGCCCTCGCTTGGCCGTATGTTTACCCTTGGCCACAGCGCCCAGCCGGACTTGTTGAGGCGGCATTTGACGAATTGGCGAAGCGTTGGCTGCCGATTCTTGACCACGCAGAAGATTGTGGTGTGGATGTTTGTTATGAAATCCACCCGGGTGAGGATCTCCATGATGGCGTGACGTTCGAGATGTTTCTTGAGCGCGTCAACAATCACGCGCGTTGCAATATGCTATATGATCCCAGCCACTATGTTCTGCAGTGCCTTGATTACATTGATAATATCGACATCTACAAAGACCGTATCAAAATGTTCCATGTTAAGGATGCCGAGTTTAACCCGACGGGTCGCCAAGGCGTTTACGGCGGCTATCAGAGTTGGGTTGATCGTGCGGGCCGCTTCCGCAGCTTGGGTGATGGCCAAGTCGATTTCGGCGCAGTTTTCTCCAAAATGGCAGCCAATGATTTTGACGGATGGGCCGTTGTCGAATGGGAATGTGCGCTGAAACATCCCGAAGATGGGGCGCGCGAGGGTGCGCAATTTGTTAAGGATCACATTATTCGCGTCACCGAACGGGCGTTTGACGACTTTGCGGATGGTGGCACCGACGACGCTGCTAATCGCAAAATGCTTGGCTTGGAGGCATAGAAATGGCGATCACAGGACGTAACGAAGCCCTAGAGGGTCCCATACGCTTAGGTATGGTCGGCGGCGGTACAGACGCATTCATTGGTGGAGTTCATCGGATTACCGCGCGTATTGATGGCAAATTCAACCTAATCGCGGGGGCGCTTTCGAGCACCCCTGAACGAGCTTTGGAATCTGGCCTTGCGTTGGGATTGGCCGAGGATCGAATTTATTCCAGCTATAAGGAAATGGCGATCCGCGAGGCGCGCCTCAAAAATGGGATTGAGGCGGTTGCGATCGTTACGCCCAATCATGTTCACATGGATGCGGCGCGTGAATTCCTGAAGCGGGGCATCCATGTTATTTGCGACAAGCCCCTTACGCATACGTTGACGGATGCAAAAAAGCTGGTGAAATCTGCCGAAGCTTCGGACGCATTGTTTGTGCTCACGCATAACTACACGGGCTATCCGATGATCCGCCAAGCACGCGAAATGATCGCTAGTGGCGCATTAGGAAAAATACGTTTGGTGCAGGTTGAGTATGCGCAGGATTGGTTGGCAGAGGCCGCCGATCCCGACAACAAACAAGCAGCGTGGCGCACTGATCCGACCAAGTCTGGCGCGGGCGGATCAACGGGCGACATTGGAACGCATGCGTTTAACCTCGCGAGCTTTGTATCCGGTCTTGAGGTTGAAACGCTTTGTGCCGATTTGCAGGCTTTTGTACCGGGGCGCCAAGTGGACGACAACGCGCATGTGATGCTGCGCTATGAAGGCGGTGCGCGGGGGATGCTGTGGTGTTCACAGGTTGCCGTCGGCAATGAAAACGGACTTCGCCTTAGAATTTATGGTGAGAAAGGCGGGCTTGAATGGGCCCAAGAGGATCCAAACTATCTTTGGTATACCCCATTTGGTGAAGCCAAGAGGTTGCTGACACGCGGAGGGGCCGGAACGGGCGCGGCCGCCGCACGGGTTAGTCGTATTCCCGCAGGGCATCCGGAAGGGTATCTTGAGGGGTTCGCCACGATTTACTCCGAGGCTGCAGAAGCGATACTAGCAAAGCGGGCCGGAAAAGACGTGCCGAGCGAAGTTGTTTATCCAACCGTTCAGGACGGTCTAAAGGGTGTGCAATTCATCGACGCCTGCGTGCGCTCCTCGGCGCGGGATTCTGCGTGGGTTAAGTTCGTCTAAATTGATTGGCCGCACCTTGGGCAAAATGCGCATTGGTGCGGCCATAAATCCTCCGGTATCGGCCCGAAAACCAGAAGATTTATTCCGTAAGCGCGACGAGGGCTCCATGCGCTTGTACCACTTGTCCGGCAAGGCTCGCGCCGGCTTTGATCGCGTCGCTCAGGGTGCCGCCCGTGAAGTAAGAGGCACAGAAACCTGCGTTGAAACTGTCGCCAGCGGCGGTTGAGTCCACGACATTGTCGATGATGTTTGGCGCGATTGTGAGGGGTGTCCCGCCCAGAGTTTGGGCGATAACCGAAGCCGCACCGTTTTTGACAACAACGGTTTTCACGCCGAGCGATTGGTACCGCGCGATGGTCGCTTCGGGAGTTTCGTCGCCGTTAAATAGCTGTTCTTCGTCAAAGGACGGCAACACAATGTCCGAGACTTGTGCGGCCTTTGTTTTGACGGCCAGCATTTCCGCCTGATCTGTCCAAAGGCGCAAACGTTGGTTTGGATCATAGACAATTGTTTTTCCAGCTTTGCGTGCATAGGCCAATTCAGAAAGAAAAGTATCACGGTGCTCCGGCAGGATAACAGCCATTGTGATGCCAGAGAAAAACAAGACATCCGCCGATGCAAATGCGGTGCGCAGGGTGTTTTGGTCGCCAGCCATTTGACGGGCCGCGGAATCCGAACGCCAGTAAGAGAAGCTGCGCTCGCCGTTGTCCAAGTGGATCATATAGAGGCCGACGGTTTTGCCCGCAACGTCCCGCGCGAAGGACATGTCGATATTTGCGGCGGCTCCAAAAGCCCGCATTTCCTGACTGGCAGAATCTGAACCTAGGCCCGTGAAATAGGACGTTTTCCACGCTTCTGGCACCGTCTTGGCCAAATACCACGCGGTGTTGAAAGTATCGCCCGCAAATCCGCGGCGATAGGTGTCTGGTCCAACGACGGCCAATTCGATCATCGCTTCGCCAATGGCCATAAAGTTTTTCTGCGTCATATCAGGTTGTTTCCTTGAAGCGATCTGGGTGGTTGGCTTGGATTCTCGGTAAGGCTGTTAAGACACGCGAGAGATGGATTTCAACTTGATCCGAAGCAGAGAGCACGTCGCCAGAAACAAGGGAGGAAAGGATGTCCTTGTGGTCTTGAAGGGCCGTTCGGCTGTCAAAGGCGAGGCTTAGAAACCGCACGCGATCCGCTGGGGCTTTTGTGTCGCAAATAAGGTGCCAGACCTTCGGTTGGCCTGCAATTCTGCAAAGTTCTTGGTGAAAGAGTTCATCCAATTCATAAAAGGCGATAATGGAGCCTTGGTCCAAAACTACGGCCTGTGCTTCGATCAAATCCTTAAGCGTGCCGATGGCGGTTGGCGTCATATTCTTGGCGGCCTCCCGAACGATTTCCTTTTCGAGGGCCACGCGAATGAACCGTGCGCGGCGCAGATCTGGGATCGATATATGAGTGACAACGGTTGCTTTTTGCGGACGAATACGAAGAAGCCCTTGTTGGGATAACCGATAAAAAGCATCGCGCACGGGTTGGCGGCTTACGTCGTATTGGCTCGCAATTTCGCTTTCGGAGATTTTCTTGCCGGGTTCCAATTCCAAAGAAACGATCTGATGAAACAGAATGTCATGCAGGGCTTCGGTCGCGGATTGCGCGCGACGGGTAGTATTTGACAGAGCCATTCGTTGTTCTTCCAAAAGCGGGTTGAAGCATCTTACAGACTAGCATATTAGTTTTGGCGGAGGAAGCAAGCCCTTCCAGTGGGCCGAACGGTATGACATGTTCGGATGAGTTCAGTTTACGGTGCGATGCGCGCCAAATTGCAAAAGGATACAAGCATGAAATTTCTTCGAATGGGCAAAGAGGGCGCTGAAACACCCTGTGTTCTGGATGCTGATGGCGTTGTGCGCGACGTGTCGAGCGTTGTTGCCGACTTTGGCCCCACGACCCTCGCCGATTTGACCAGCGTTTTCGACGGTTTGGACCTCGGCGAATTCCCCGAGTATGCTGGCGATCCACGTATCGGCACGCCCATCAGCCAACCTAAGAATATCTATTGTGTTGGTTTGAACTACTCGGATCATGCGGCAGAGTCGGGACTAGCTGTTCCAGACGAACCTATTCTGTTTAACAAATCCTCCAGTTCCTTTTGCGGTCCCAATGCGCCGCTGTTCTACGCGGCGCATATGACGAAACTCGATTGGGAAGTTGAACTTGGGATCGTGATCGGCAAAACGGCCTTTGGCGTTGGACCAGACGAAGCAATGGATCATGTCGCAGGTTTTACCGTAGTTAATGACGTGTCCGAGCGCGCATGGCAGGCCGAACGTGGTGGCCAGTGGATGAAAGGCAAGAGCTTTCTAAACTTCTGTCCGACTGGCCCGTGGCTTGTGACGCCAGACGACTTTGCGGATGTTCAAAATCTTGGAATGTGGCTTGATGTAAATGGGGAGCGTATGCAAACCGGAACCACAGCGAAGATGATTTTCGACGTGAAAACAATCGTTTCCTATATGAGCAGCTTTATGATGCTCGAAGAGGGCGACTTGATTTGTACGGGTACCCCTCCGGGTGTTGGGATGGGCAAGAAGCCGCCACGTTACCTGAAAATTGGCGATACTGTTGAGCTGGGAATTGATGGTCTGGGCGCGCAAAAACAGGTCGTTGAAGAGCTGTAAGCCATTCTGAATCTCTAATAAAACGCCCCGCAGATTATCTCTTCGGGGCGTTTTTCGTTTAAAGTCGACTTAGTGGTTGTCGCGTGGAACTCTGTGTTTGCTCACAACTTTTTGGTATTTCACCGCAGGTTTAAGCACCATACCCTTGTCGAATTGTTCGATCATACCGCGTTGGATTTCTTGCCACGGTGTTTGGTGCGCGGGGTAAGGGTAGCCCCCCGCTGCTTCGAGGTCGGCACGGCGTTTTGCCAGCTCATCTTTGCTGATCAGGATGTCTGCGGAACCTTTGTTCAGATCGACGCGAATATTGTCGCCCGTGACCACTAGGGCCAAACCGCCCATGGCTGCGGCCTCGGGGGATGCATTCAGGATCGACGGAGAGCCGGAGGTGCCCGATTGACGCCCGTCACCGATACAGGGCAGTTCGGAAATCCCCTGTCTGATCAACTCGGTCGGCGGTTGCATATTTACAACTTCCGCGCCGCCTGGGTGCCCGATTGGGCCTGCACCGCGCATAACAAGAATGCAGCTATCGTCGATATTGAGCGATGGATCGTCAAGGCGCGTGTGGTAATCTTCGGGGCCGTCAAACACGATTGCGCGTCCTTCAAAGGCGTTCATATCGTCGGGGTTCGAGAGATAGCGCGCTCGGAAATGTTCTGAAATCACGCTTGTTTTCATTATGGCGCTGTCGAAAAGATTACCGGTAAGTTCAACAAATCCTGCGGCCGGTTTGAGCGGAGCCGCATAGGGGTAAATCACGTCAGCATTGCTAACACTTGCGCCCGCATAGGCCTCGCCCATGCTTGTTCCTGTCACGCAAAGCGCGTTGGGATGAGGCAGAGCACCCGCGCCGATCAACTCGGCAAACACGCCCGGAATGCCGCCTGCGCGGTGAAAATCCTCGCCCAGATATTCACCAGCGGGCTGTACGTTGCACAACAGCGGTGTGCTGTGCCCATGTTTTTGCCAATCGGCGTTCGTGAGATCAATCCCAAGGTGCGCGGCGACTGCGATGAGGTGAATTGGGGCGTTTGTACTGCCGCCGATTGCTGAATTCACAACAATTGCATTTTCAAAAGACTCGCGCGTCATAATATCGCTGGGCTTGAGGTCTTCGTTGACCATCGCGACGATGCGTTTGCCAGTTTCATAGCTGATCTGGCCGCGCTCGCGATACGGCGCAGGGATTGTTGCGCCACCCGGAAGTTGCATGCCAAGGGCCTCGGCGAGGGAGTTCATTGTACTCGCGGTGCCCATTGTGTTGCAATACCCCACCGAGGGGGCAGCGGCAGAAGCGATATCCATGAACTCCGGATAGTCGATTGCACCCGTCGCCAACTCTTGGCGCGCGTCCCAAATCACCGTGCCAGAACCCGCGCGTTTGCCTTTGTGCCAGCCATTGAGCATGGGGCCAACGGAAAGCGCGATTGCAGGAATATCGACCGTTGCGGCGGCCATCAGGAGGGCAGGGGTGGTTTTATCACAGCCAATGGTCAAAACGACGCCGTCGAGCGGGTAGCCGTGCAAAACTTCGACCAATCCAAGATAGGCAAGGTTGCGATCCAAGGCTGCCGTGGGTCGGCGGCCTGTTTCCTGAATTGGATGCACAGGGAATTCAAAACAAATCCCGCCCGCCGCAATGATCCCATCGCGCGTCCGTTTCGCAAGCTCAATGTGGTGGCGATTACATGGGGACAAATCGCTGCCTGTTTGTGCGATGCCAATGATCGGCTTGCCGGATTGCAACTCTTCGCGGGTGATGCCGAAATTCAAATACCGCTCAATATATAGGGCCGTCATTCCAGGGTTGTCTGGGTTGTCGAACCATTGTTGCGAACGGAGTTTGGTTGAATTTTCGGTCATTATTGTAAGTCCTTGCATTGGGTTTAAGGGGGGGAGAGCGCCTTGTTTATATGGCCTCTGACTGGGCGTACCAAAGCGGGTTAGGGGGGTGTTTGCAAGGGCATTCTCTGGAAGTTTGTTCCACATTGTGAATTTTTGAACCAAATCACTGATATTCCAGTAGGAAGCGTATTTACTTGAGTAAATAGATCAGGTATATGATCAGATAACCGCGAAAAGGAGTGCAAAATGAACATTGTAGTGAGTGCCGAGCGAATCCCGCAGATTGATGTTATTGAGCGCGAAATCCCCGCGTACGACGCGCGCCGCTTGACCTTGGACAACGGGCAGGCGCGCATCATCCTAGATGGACAAATCTACTCTTTGCGCATTACTCGAGCCAACAAACTCATTCTGACAAAGTAACCAACTCTCCCGCAAACTCCGCGCGGCGACTACAGATACGTCCCTGTAGGAAGTCCAGCAACAGGCGGATGCGTGCGGTTTTGCGCAGGTCGCCATGGAGGAGAAGCCAGAGTTTTCTGTCGGCAATTGTTCCTTGGTAGGGCGGGCGAACGAGGCCTTGAATTCGGTCGCCTACGAAGCACGGAAGCATGGTCATTCCAACCCCTTCAAGAGCCATGGCGACCTGTGGTGCTACTTCAAAGCATCGAAACCGAAGGCTAGCCTTTGGGTAATCACTTTTGCGAATCCAGCTCGCGGAGGTTGCTTCTTCGGGTTCATTCCAGCCAATAAAATGAAGTCCTGCGCCTGCGTTGTCTTGAATTTGGGCGGCGTATTCCGGCGTGCAGTACACAGCCTTGCGGCAGTCCACCAATTTGCGCCCATAAACATCGTCTTCGACGGTTTGGGCGTAGCGAATTGAGATATCTGCTTCTCGATGGTCGAGCCGAACAACAGTATTTGTGAATCCTAAATGCACGTCGATTTCTGGATGCAATTTGCCAAAGAGGGCAAGGTCTCCCGTCACGGACGAAAATGCGAGGAAGGGCGGCATCGAAACGTAAATCGCGCCCGAGGGGAGGGAGTCGCGCCCTGCGATCAGGCGGGCAGCTGAAGCGATTTCATCCTCAATGCGCTCTGCTATGGGAAAAAGATCTTCGCCGAGCTGGGTCAATGCAAGGCCAGACTTCGCGCGGTCAAATAATCGCGCGCGCGTTGCGTCTTCTAGGGCAGTAATACGCCGCGAAACGGTGGCATGGTTCGTGACCAACTTGATCGCCGCACCACGAATGGTACCCGTGCGCGCAACTGCGAGAAAGTACTTTAGGTCATTCCAGTCAAACCGCGACAGGCGCGAAGGTAGGGGACGATAAGTCGACTGGTTCATATTTGATCCGCTTTGTAAGGAATGTTATTTTTTGTTCCAAATAGTATCCAACATACAGCTTTAGTGCAATGTGCAGCGCACTGGAAGATTGTGAGTTTGGGGCACGGGGTGGGATTTGACTGGATTGCGCGGCTAGGACTGATATTCTGAATTCAATTTTTCTGAAAAGGGTATTCCATGCTTCGCAACCTTAACCCCCTGCTTTCACCAGACATTCTTTATACACTGGCAACAATGGGGCACGGAGATGAAATCGTAATTGCGGATGCAAATTTCCCCGGGGATTCATGCACCGACCGCCTTGTGCGCCTTGATGGAATTTCAGCCACCGAAGCGTTGCGGGCTGTGTTGAGCGTGATGCCTTTGGACAGTTTCGTCACCGACCCAGCAATAACTATGCAAGTTGTTGGGGCCCCTGATGATGTCCCACCAATTGTTGCGGAATTCCAAGATATTATAAATGAAACCGCGGATAATCCGGCGCAAATTCAAACGCTTGAGCGCTTTGCGTTTTACGAGCGCACCAAGCAAACCTACGCTATTATTCAAACGGGGGAACTGCGTCTCTACGGGAATATCGTGCTGAAAAAGGGTGTTATTTCGCCAGAGTAAGCAGCTTTTTGCGGGCAATTAGGACGTCTAACCCGTAGGATATGAGTAGGACAAACAGGACGGCGAAGATTGTGTCCGAGAGGAAATGCCGCCCCATCGCAACGCGCATCCCTGACCCGACGATGGCAAAAAATATCGCAAATCTGCGTAAGTTTCGCGCGGTTACGGGATTGCTGCTCGCGGAGGTTAGCACGAAAATTCCGATTGCCACGGCGACGGCACCTGACGCTTCGCCAGAAACGAATGAGCAGTTCCGGGCGCATTGATCGGTGATTTGGAAAGGCGGGGTAAATGCCGCGTCGCCTCCGAATTCGGTGATATAGGCGGGGCGGGCTCGACCCCAATACGATTTAAGAATGCCATTGACCAAAAGGCCCGGTCCCAAGAGAAATAGGGCAAGGATTTTACCCCACATGAGCGGTGTAACCCCCAAGAGATTCCGCTTCCAAAGGTTGAGGAGGAGAAAGATCAGGGCCACCACAGGGAACAACAGCATTGCGTTCATCATGACACTGCGCACGCCCAAGGCAAAGGGCGATTGGGCCGCCGGAAAAACTCCAGTTTCAGAATTATAAAAAAGCCCAGCTACCCATAGATCAATCGAAGGCACGGTGGTGAAAATTACTAGGGTGAGGAGGAATACGACCGTAAGGCGTTGAAGGTAGGGTTGCATTTTAGGTCCTGAAATTAAGTTGGGCTCTCATAGCACGTGGTTGGTTTGCCCGCAAAGCCGCTAAATCAACCAAACCAGCAGATCTATCGAAATCAACGCTGCGATCAAAGGTATACCAACCCGCAATACCAGAAACCGAATTGCCTCGCGGGTTAGGCGCGGCGGCGCGGCGCTGACGCCAAGAATGAATTCAGGTTTTGGGCGCTTGGTACGGATTTTCATACGCGCATTAACTACGTTTTAAGTAATCAAACGGTTAACAGGAGTATGGATGCTGTCTGGGCCAATATTGAAGAAGATGAGTGGGGGGAAGCCGCTTGCGCGTCATTGGCATCGCTTCAGCAATCCTATGAGTACGGAGAAATCTGTGGCTCATTCGGACTGGAAGTTATGCGGGCGCGCCTGACGCAAGAGAGCGAGCAGGGCTATGCACAAGTTTTGGTGCGCAGCGCATTTGGGGGGCGGCGATTGGCACTTTTGTCGCGTGGCCCGATTTGGCCCGACGGGGTCGACCGTGATGTTGTAAGTAGTGCTGCCCTACATAAGACGATCCCCATGTCTCGTGCCAGTATTATGATGGCGACACCAAATGGGTTGGCTCCCCTTGTTGGCATCCCGATGATGTCTGGGGCGACAGTTGCGGAGATTTCCCTCATGGAAGACGACACCGCACAACGCGCCTTTATGCACGGAAAATGGCGCAATCGTTTGGTGCAATCCGAAGGTATGGATTTAAACGTCGAACCGATTGCGCCTACACCGGCCCTTATTGAGATGCTTCTGGCGCGAGATGCCAAACAGCAAAAACGGCGAGGGTATCGCAACCTTCCCCCGCGTTTCTTGCGCCGTTGGGCGGAGCATTATCCCGAGAAGACACATATCCTTGTGAGCCGTAGTTGCGGCAAGATCAACGCCGCGATGGTTTTCCTGCGACACGGAGGTACCGCGACTTATCACCTTGGGTGGCGCGAGGTTGAGGCACACATTCCGGTTCACAATTTGATGCTCTGGCAGGGCATGAGGCTTTTGGCACATCTCAACATCAAGCGACTCGATCTTGGTCTTCTGGACACCCATAATTCACCAAATCTTGCACGATTTAAGCTCGGCTCGGGCGCTCGGGCGCGATGCATTGGTAAGACGTATCTCCTCCGATCGTCGTGACATAATTTTGTTACCCGCAGCGGCTATGGAAGGCCCAATTCTGAAAACTATTTTTCGGAAGGCGTTCGCCTGTCGTATTCTGTTCTTTACTAAGTGGTAAAAAACAAATTAGGCTTCGGGAACAACAATGAGAGCTCAAAAAGGGCTCACCGACAAGGAGAGAGACTATGACGATTAAAACTGGGATCACTGCGATTGCCCTCGTTGCCTCTGCTGCGGCGACTGGTGCGTCCGCTGAAACTTTGCGTTTGCTCACTTGGGGTGGTTATGCTCCTGAGGAAGTGATCGAGAAATTCACGGCCGAGACAGGCATCGAAGTTGAAGTTACAAAATCCAACAACGAAGAAATGATTGCCAAGTTGCGCGCAACTGATGGCGGTGGTTTCGATTTGGCTCAACCCTCCCAAGACCGTATTGCCGGTGCACAGGAAGAGTTCGACATTTACAAGCCGATCGACCTTTCCAAAATCGATACCAGCCTCTTTATCACGTCCATGCTTGAAGCCACAAAAGGCAACACAACGCTTGGGTCTGACGTTTATGGCCTGCCACATATTTGGGGCACATCGGGCCTTGTTGTGAACACGGCGATGGCGCCAAATGTCAAAGATTACACCGACCTTTGCGCAGATGACGTTGCTGGCAAAGTTTCCTACCGTCTGAAACGCCCCACTTTGATTGGGTTCGCCTTCTCTATGGGCATGGATCCTTTCGCAGCTTATTCCGACCCCGCAGCATATGAAAAAATCATCACTGCGGTTGAAGAAAAACTCGTCTCCTGTAAGGCGAACGTAAAAGCCTATTGGAGCGGTGGCGACGAGTTGATGGGCCTTTTGCGGTCTGGCGAAGTGACGGCATCCATGGCGTGGGATACAGGCGGATGGAAGCTTAACTCCGAAAATCCAGAGATCACGTTTATCGCACCCGCGTCCGGTGCGCTTGGCTGGATCGACACTTTCGCGCTTCCACGGAAAACCAAAGCGGAAGACGCGGCTTACAAGTGGATCAACTTTGTTATGCAGCCAGAAATCGCTGCTATGATCACAGCGTCTGCTGGCAACTTCACGGCGTCCGTGGGTGCCGATGGCTTTGCCGACGAGGAACTGAAAGCGCAGTTCCAAGCGTCTTTCCCACCTGAAGCTATCGACAACATCAATTGGTACCCGACTGTACCAGCAGGCCTTGAAGACATCGAAGGCGCAGCTTTGGATCGTATCAAAGCCGCGAATTAATCAAACCACATAAAGGCGCGCGGGGAAACTCGCGCGCCTTTTTCTATTATTTTGGATGTTCTAAATGATGACTGTAAATGACCTCGACTGCATCAACCTCACGAAGCGTTTTGCGGAAACTCTTGCTGTGGATGATGTGACCTTTTCCGTACCTAGGGGATCGTTCTTTTCAATCCTCGGGCCGTCGGGATGTGGAAAAACCACGATCATGCGGATGATCGCGGGATTCCTTGATCCCACGTCTGGCGACATTCAGATCAAAGGTCATTCGGTTCTTGAAACTCCGCCCAATCGGCGTCCGGTCAATATGGTCTTTCAGCATCTCGCTCTGTTTCCGATGATGAACATCGAAGAAAATATCGGTTATGGTTTGCGTCGTCAGGGCTTAAAGAAGCGCGAAATTGAGGCCAAAGTTGGTGATGCGTTGGAGCGCATCGGGCTTCCCGGAATTGGGAAACGCCAAGTGGATCAACTTTCTGGTGGTCAAAAACAACGCGTCGCAATTGCACGGTGTATGGTTCTTGAACCTGACGTTCTGTTGCTTGACGAACCCCTTGGGGCGCTGGATTTGAAGCTGCGTGAGCACATGAAAGTTGAGTTGAAATCCTTGCAGGCGGCTTTTGATACGACCTTCGTTTATATTACGCATGACCAATCCGAAGCCCTTGTGATGAGCGACCAAGTCGCCGTGATGAACGCAGGGAGATTCGAACAACTCGATACCGCGTCCAACCTTTACTACGCGCCGAAAACACCATTTGTTGCTGGGTTTGTGGGCGATTCAAATCGTTGGGAAGGCCTTGTTGAAAGCGTGGACGGGCGCGCAATTAGCGTGCGCACAAGTACTGGTCTTTCGCTGCGAGGTGTGTCGCAAGTTCCGCTCGCCAAGGGCGACATGGCCCAAATATTCTTGCGTCCAGAGGCCATAAGGATCGCTCGTGCCGCTGCTGGTGTTGCGGGGCAGGACAATAGCGCTGTTGGAACGGTTGAAAACGTGCTGTTCAACGGCGCAAACAGTCGCGTTTTGCTGGCCGTTCCTACAGGGGGAACAATCGACGTTGCGCTGCCACAATCAGGGGAGTTCGCGGATTTATCACGCGGAAATACACTGCACATTGGCTGGGGCGCGGCACAATCTCTTTGCTTTGGTGTTGCTTGATGGGAGCCCGCGCGAAACTTGGATTTATCCTTCTGGCAAGCCCGCTTTTGCTTTGGCTTTCCCTTTTGATCATCATCCCGCATATCGATATGTTTATATTGTCGCTGCAGGAAAAAGTGGGCGTTCGGCAATATGAAACGGGTCCCGCCAACTACCTGACGTTCTTCACAGAGCCGCTTTATATCCGCACTTTTTTGCGCACCGCGTTCATGTCAATTTTCGCGACAATCCTAACTTTGTTCATCGCCTTTCCGGTGTCCTATTACATCGCGAAAATCGCGCGAGGACGCCTTCAATCGGTTTTGTTTCTCATGTGTCTTGTGCCGTTCTGGGTCTCGGAATTGGTGCGGACTTTTGGCTGGATGATCCTGCTGCGGGAAACGGGGATTTTCTCTCAATTCTTGCAATGGTCGGGGATTGTCGACGGCCCTGTTGAGTTTCTCTATAACGATGCGGCCATGATGGTCGGGCTGGTTTATACATCGATGCTGTTCATGGTTGTACCGCTTGTGACAACCCTTGAGAGCCTCGACGACAGCATGATCGAAGCGGGATACGACCTTGGCGGCAATGGCTTAACTGTTCTGCGTGAAATCATCATTCCCCACGCAGTACCCGGTATTGTTTCGGGTTCAATTGTTGTCTTTATGCTGTCGCTGGGCAATTATCTCACCCCGATTATGTTGGGTGGTAAGGACAGTCTTTGGTTTACGGAAATGATCTATGATCAGTTCATTGTACGATTTAATTGGGAACTTGGGGCGGCCTTTGGCTTCCTGCTTCTTGGCCTGTCTTCGCTCATAGTTTGGGGCGCACTCAAGCTTTCCGGTCAAACACTCGAAAAGACGATGGGGTAGGCGCATGATACCAACAATCAAACAATCCCCTGCGTTTTCAATCACCTATGGCGCTTATGTTGCGTTGTTCTTCATCTATCTTTCGCTGCCGCTTGTGGTCGTATCCGTTTTTGCCTTCAACGACAGCTTGTTTCCGTCGTTGCCGTGGAAGGGGTTCACGTTGGACTGGTTCTTCGGAACTGAATTGCCCAACCGTGGCGTTTTTTATGAAAGCAGTATCCTGACGTCCATCGGCACGTCCGCCTTTGTCGCGGTTTGCGTTTCGGTTTTGTCGGTTTTCGTTGGCACGTGTAATGCGTTCCTTTTTAACCGCTATGAGTTTCGCTTCAAAAGCGCTCTCTATATCTTGATGCTTTTACCACTGGTGATACCCGGGATTGTCTTGGGTATCTCGATTCTGGTGTTTTCATCAACTTTGGCGAACGGAATTGAAGACAACTTGGGTATGGACATTGAGGCGTTGCGGCCCGGTCTTGCTTTGGTGATCCTCGGCCAGTTTTCCTTTATTACAACGATCGCGACGCTTGTCATTTCAGCACGACTCAAGAAGTTTGACCACAGCCTTGAGGAGGCAGCACTTAGTCTCGGGGCTGCTCGGATGACGGCGGTAAGAACGATTACTTTGCCTTATTTGCGCCCCGCAATCTTAGGAGCGCTCCTCGTTGCATCCTTAATGAGTTTTGAAAACTTCAACACGACTCTGATGCTCGTCGGCTCGGACTCGCCGTTGACCATCACCATGTTTGACCGCCTCAGGGAAGGGTCTACGCCCGTCCTAAACGCGGTTTCGTTGTTGCTCATGCTGGGATCTTCTCTGCTTGCCCTCACAATGATCGCCTTTCAGCGCAAAGCCTAGTTAGGCGTTTACTCAGAGAGTTTCGGGCAATTCCGAAAATACCCCCCCATCAATCCTGAGGGTTAGCGGGATGGAGTTGAACGGTGGACGCCTGATCATAGGCACTTCTTTCTACAGCCGATCGCGCGCAAAACAGTGGTTTTACATTGGCGAACTTAGCATGACCCTAATTCAAAACAGTGACGCGGTGCCCGATGCGCGTCAAGAAAGTGTCCAATCGTGTCGCAAAATCCTCAGGGGCTTCGACCATAGCGAGGTGTCCAGCACGTGGCATGATTTGGAACTCTGAGCCCTTGATGACATCCACCGTTTCCCGCATGAGGTCTGGCGGGAAAAGTAAGTCGTTATAGGCGGAAATTCCGAGGGTTGGCAGGCTTAAGCCGGATATCGGCGTATAGAAATCGGTGCCAGAAAGCGCTTCGATCCCCGCGATAAACCCCTCCGGGCTAGTGGAATCGAGCATGTGCCGCCATGGCATATATGTGGTCGTTGTGCGAGCTTGTTTGCTAAACCATCCGTCCCACAGGGACTGGCTAATTTGGGGCATTCCGCCTTGTTCTAAGCGATCGATCTGGGCATCCCAATGGGCTTTGGTGCCGAGTTTTGCGGCGGAGTTTAGAAGGACAAGGCCACGCACGAGGTCTAGCCGTTTGATCGCCAAGCCTTGGGCAATCATCCCGCCCAAACCAACCCCGACGACCACGGCATCGAGCAGCATTAGCCCCTCCATGAGCAGCTCCGCGTCGCGAATGAGCGCACCCATGGAGCCACGGCCACTGGGGGCGTCACTTGCCCCATGCCCGCTCAGATCATAAGTGATGATGCGGCAATCCTGTCGACTGTTTAAGGCGTTTATGGCGTCCAGCCAGACGCTCCGCTCCATTCCCAGCCCATGGATGAACACGACGGGCGAGCCATCGGGATTTCCGAATTCGGAATGAAGCGTTGATCGGGGAGGAGTCGATAGGTTCGCCATGATTGATGCCATTTGTTGAAAACGTGAAGGTTCAATCTAACGTTTGGAGGGCAGCTTTGAAAGTCGCGGGGTCGGTGTTTCCGCCAGTCGCGATGCAAATGACATGCGCGCCTGAAAGCTCGTTTCCATGGAAAAGCGCCGCCGCAAGCGATACCGCGCCACCTGGTTCAATGACAATACGAAGGCGCTGAAAGGCTAGTGCCATTGCCTGCAAAACTTCTAGTTCCGTAACCACAATGCCCGACCCGCAAAGTCGTTTAAGAATTGGAAATGTGATTTGTCCAGGTGACGGGGTTAAAATGGCGTCGCAGATTGAGCCTGACGCTGATTTGTTCGTCTGATGTACACCTGTTTCCAGCGAACGGGTCACGTCGTCAAACCCCTCTGGCTCCACGGGTCTCACGGTAAAACGGGGAGCGGTTTTTTCAAGGGCGAGGGCCACACCAGACGTTAAACCACCGCCGCCGCAGCAGACCAGAACATCTGCTTCTAGGATGCCCTCAACCTGCGCTTGCTGCGCGATTTCAAGCCCGACGCTCCCTTGCCCTGCGATAACTTCTGGATCATCGAATGGCTTGATGAGCGACAGGTTTTTCTCGCGTCTGAGCGCCTCTCCTAGGGCGTCGCGGTCTTGGGTGGAACGGTCGTACAATATGACTTCTGCTCCCAATGCCCGCGTGTTTTGAATTTTAATTTCGGGCGCATCCGAAGGCATTAAAATGGTCGCAGCAACGCCATGTTTTTGCGCAGCATATGCGACGCCTTGGGCGTGGTTGCCGCTGGAGTAGGCCAAAATGCCGCGCGATTTCTCCTCGTCATTCAAGGCGGAAACCGCTGCCCAGCCACCTCGGAATTTAAACGAACCCGTGTGCTGGAGACATTCTGCTTTCACCCAAACCTGTCGTCCGGCGATCTTATCCAGAAAGGGAGAGGAGAGGAGCGGTGTGACGCGCGCACGCCCGTTTAAGCGGATTGCAGCGGCTTGGATTCGGTCAAAGTTCACTGCATTTTTCCCAACCACGAACGGATCAATTCCAAGCTCTCAGGCTCATCCAGAAATGGAATATGGCCTCGGTCCGCGACTTGCGTGAAAAACATATCGGGGCGACGTCTCAGCATTTCCTCGGCTGTTTCCCGCGATAATAGGTCGGAAGTCTCGCCACGTAAAAGGGCGGTTGGAAGGCCATCCAATGCGTCGAAATAGGGCCATAAATCGGGCGCAGGGGCATTAAATGTGGCCAGCACGGTATCCGTCAATCGGGGGTCATATCGCAGCGCGAGGCCGTCATCTGTTTGCGCTAATTGGTTCTGCACTTCTTCCTGCCAGCGCGACATCGGGACATTACGAAATCCCGTGAGATAGTTCGCCCTAGCTACCGCAGCGTCTTGGTAGTTTTTCTGCGCGGGAGGGCGTCCCAAATACTGTGCGATATCATCGAGTCCCGTTTGTTCAATCACGGGGCCGATGTCGTTTAGGCAAACCCCAAGCAAGCGGTTCTTGGCGGCACGGGCAAGACCCATTGCGATGAGGCCCCCTCTGGAGGTCCCTAAAAGCGCGGCTTTTTCGAGATCAAGGTAGTCCATCAAGGCCAGAATGTCACCTGCCTCGACGGGAACCGTGTATGTGGCCGGATCGGCCCAGTCTGATTTTCCCCGACCACGATAATCGGGGCGAATGATGCGAATGTTTGGGAAGTGCGGGACCAGATAGTCGAAATCTTGTGCATTTCTGGTCAGGCCGGGGAGGCAGATGACGGGAAGACCAGCGCCTTGGTCCATATAATTTAGCGTGAGGCCATCAACGCTTTTGTAGGTGTGATTCATAGAGATTTTGCCAATTCAGGGATATTTTTGAGGTCGGAAAGAGTGTTTTTAGGCGTCCAAGGAAGGCGATCCATCGGCTCTTTTGAGCGGTTCACCCAAACAGTTTGAAAGCCATATCCAGTCGCGGCAGCAGCGTCCCAACCGTTTGAAGATACAAATAAAACTTCGTCATTTGCACAACCAAAACGCTTCCCGACAAGGTCATAAACCGACTTATGTGGCTTAAAGACGCCCACGGATTCGACCGAAAGGTTGTCATCCAATAGGTCTGCGAGGCCCGCAGAAGTTACCGCTCCTGAAAGCATTTCGGGAGACCCGTTTGAGAGAATGGCGGTGTTTAATCCCGCCGTCTTGAGGGCGGCAAGCATAGTGGGGACTTCGGGGTAAGCCGAGAGCTCCCAGTAGAGTTGCAGGAGGCGTTCGCGCAGGTCTGGATCGTCAATGGCGCTGTTTTCGAGGGCCCAATCTAGGCCGTTCTGGGTGACCTCCCAAAAGTCGTCATGCGCATCGGCAACCGCCCGTAACCATGTGTATTGCAACTGTTTCAGACGCCAATCGCTTGCGACCCTGGGCCAAAGCTTGGCGAAGTCTTCGCGACCGGGCTCTGCTGCAGCCTCGCGCGCAGCGGCAGCCACGTCAAAAAGTGTTCCGTAGGCGTCAAAGATGCAAGTTGTGATGGTCATGGTGCCCTCCCTTTTGCCGGAGTTTGGCACGGGGGCCTAGGCGCGGAAAGCGAAATTTCATAAAAGACTGAGGGTTTACAGTTGGCACATAATCCCTAGAGTGCCCGTTTTTCAGATAGCGGTTAGAGCCGCGCACTGATGGATATTGAAAGGGCACGAGATGAAAATAGTTGAAAAGGGCGATAAAATCGCACTTCACTACACGGGTACGCTGGACGACGGGAGTGTTTTTGATACTTCGGAGGGGCGCGGTCCCCTTGAGTTTACGGTCGGAAGTGGCGAGGTGATTGTTGGTCTCGACAAAGAATTGCCCGGTATGAACGTGGGCGACAAAAAGACAATTAAGGCCGTTGCCGAAGAGGCTTATGGCCCCTTGCAAGACAACGCACGCCAACCTGTGCCGCGTGATCAATTCCCTGATGATGTTCCGATGGAAATTGGAACGGCATTGCAAATGCAAACGCCTGAAGGCGGGATTGTCATGGTGACGATCGCAGAAGTTGGTGACGATTCTGTGGTTTTGGATGCGAACCATCCATTGGCCGGTAAGGACCTTACCTTCGCGATTGAACTGGTTTCGATTGCGTAAACAAAAAGCGCCGCTGAGGATCTCAGCGGCGCAATTTTTTAAAGTTTTTAAACACTCAAAGGGGTGCCTTTTTAAACTTTTTAAAGATTATCTGGCTGCGGCATGCCGAGCACATGGTAGCCACCATCGACCCGAATGATTTCGCCCGTTGTGCAGGCGCCCCCATCAGATGCCAGATAGACCGCCGTCGCGCCGATGGACTCCAAAGTTGCATTCGCGCGCATTGGGGCATTGGCTTCGGTTTGACGGAAGGTCGCGCGCGCGCCGCCAATGGCGGCACCAGCGAGCGTTTTCATTGGACCGGGAGAAATCGCGTTGACGCGAATTCCGTCGGGTCCGAGATCGTTGGCAAGATAGCGCACCGCCGCTTCGAGCGCGGCTTTGGCAACGCCCATCACATTGTAGAACGGTGTGACGCGATTTGACCCTTGGTAGGTTAGGGTAAGGATCGTGCCGCCGTCGGTCATCAAAGGGGCTGCGCGGCGGGCCACTTCGATGAGGGAATAACAGCTGATGTCGAGAGTCTTTTTGAAGTTCTCGCGGCTGGTATTTACGAAGCGTCCCGTGAGCTCGTTTTTATCCGAGAACGCGATGGCATGGACGATGAAATCGATCTTGCCCCATTTTGCTTCGAGTTCGGCAAAGGCGGCGTCAAGCGAGGCATCGTCGGTGACGTCAACATCCACCATGAAGTCGCTGCCGAGGGTCTGGGCGAGGGGAAGTACCCGCTTGCCGAAAGCTTCACCTTGGTAGGTGAAAGCCAGTTCAGCGCCCTCTTCGGACAAAGCTTTTGCAATGCCCCAAGCAATCGACCGTTCGTTGGCGACCCCCATGACGAGGCCACGTTTTCCGTTCATCAAATTCGCCATGTGGCAATTACCCGTGGTATTTGCTCATGACGAGGGTGGCGTTTGTGCCCCCAAATCCAAAGCTGTTGGAAAGGAAGGTATCGATTTCGACGTTCTCGCGCAGAGTTTGGACGATTTCGCCCTCGTTGATTGCGGGATCAAGTTCGGTGATGTTTGCCGAAGCCGCGATGAAACCCTTTTGTTGCATGATGAGCGAGTAGATTGCCTCATGCACGCCGGTTGCGCCGAGTGAGTGACCGGTGAGTGATTTGGTTGAGGCCATTGGTGGGGTGGAACCCTCGCCAAATACGCGGCGCACCGCGTTTACTTCGGTCACGTCGCCCGCTGGTGTGGAGGTGCCGTGAGCGTTGATGTAATCAACAGAACGGCCCTTCTCGAGGGTGCCGAGCGCCAGTTTCATCGAACGTTCGCCGCCTTCACCAGACGGAGCCACCATGTCGTGGCCGTCGGATGTTGCGCCATAACCTGTGACTTCTGCGTAGATTTTCGCGCCGCGTGCTTTTGCGTGTTCAAGCTCTTCGAGGACGACAACGCCGCCGCCGCCGCCGATGACAAAACCGTCGCGTGTGGCGTCAAACGGGCGAGAGGCCGTTGTTGGGGTGTCGTTATATTTGCTCGACATGGCGCCCATCGCGTCAAACAGGCAGCTCAAAGTCCAGTCGACCTCTTCGCCACCACCGGCAAAGACGATGTCTTGTTTGCCAAGTTGGATTTGCTCAACGCCGTTGCCGATACAATGCGCAGATGTGGAGCAGGCGGACGTAATGGAGTAGTTCACGCCCTTGATTTTAAACGGAGTCGCAAGGCAGGCAGAGTTGGTCGAACTCATGCAACGGGTGACCATGAAGGGCCCCATACGCTTGGGCGCGCCCTTTTCTTTGACGGTCGTGAAGGCCGAGAAGAAGTTCGACGTGGACGGACCACCAGAGCCCATAACGAGGCCTGTGCGCTCGTTAGAAACGTCGGTTGGCTCCAAGCCCGCGTCGGCGATTGCTTGTTCCATCGCGAGGTAGTTATAGGCCGCACCCGGTCCCATGAACCGCAACTGGCGTTTGTCGATGGATTCAGCGAGGTCAATTTGCGGAATACCAGCAACTTGGCTGCGAAAGCCATTTTCGGCATAGGTTTCTTCGCGAATAATACCCGATTTGCCCGCCCGAAGGGAGGCTTCAACTTCAGCAACAGAATTTCCGATGGGGGAAATAATGCCCATCCCTGTGACAACGACTCTACGCATGGGTGTCCTTTCGTAAGGTTCGGTTTGTTAAGCTTATTCGGCCGGAGCCAAACCAACCTTCATGTTTTTAACTTCGTAAACTTGTTCGCCATCGGCAAAGAGAACGCCGTCAGCCAAGGCAACTTTGATCTTAGCGCGGTCGATAACCTTGGTAAAATCAACTTTATATGTGAGCAATTTGCGGGTGGGGGTTACTTTGCCGGTTAGCTTTACTTCACCTACACCCAATGCCATGCCTTGGCCTGTCATTCCACGCCATCCAAGGTTAAACCCTGTGAGCTGCCAGAGGCCATCAAGGCCGAGGCATCCGGGCATAATCGGGTTGCCAGGGAAGTGGCACTCAAAGAACCAAAGGTCGGGCGTGATGTCGAATTCGGCAACCACATGGCCTTTGCCGTGAAGTCCGCCGTCCGCGCTGATGTCTGTGATGCGATCCATCATCAACATTGGCGGCATTGGTAATTGTGCGTTACCGGGGCCAAAAAGCTCGCCCTGTGCGCATTTTATAAGATCTTCTTTGTCGAAGCTGCTCGGAAAATTAGCCATTCGGCCTTGCCCCCATATATTGTGTGCCAATTGTACACTTCTTCTTTACCATCCCGCTACTTAGGCTGGCAAGGGTTCGCACAATATACGTGTTTATGTCCGCATAAAAAAAACCTGTTTGAAAATTACTGTAAAAACCCCTTATATGGTGGGGAACTTAGTCAAAGGCACCTATGGAAACCGCGGCACCTCTTCTTACACCGGACTCAAAAGAGATAAGTTCTTTGTGGTTGTCCTGTGCTGGCTTGCGTCCAACGCGCCAGCGCCTCTCGTTGGCAGAACTCTTGGTTGGCGATGGCAATGATCGCCATGTAACCGCAGAGAGCCTGTATGAATCCGCGAGTGAGGCGGGCGAAAAAGTGTCTCTTGCGACGGTCTACAATACGTTGAAAGCGTTTTGTGAAGCGGGGCTGTTACGCGAAATCATCGTGGATGGTTCAAAAAGCTATTTTGACACCAACATGAGTGATCACCCGCATTTCTTCTGGGAAGATGAAGCTATTTTGACGGATGCCCCCAAAGAGCAACTGGTTTTGGCGCAAATTCCCGATGCGCCAGCGGGGGCCGAAATCTCCAAAGTTGATGTGGTTATTCGGTTGCGCAGAAAATAGCGGTTGCTAGAACCACTGACCGGGTTCCATCAGGCCTAGATCCATAAGTTGTTGGCCATGCCATTTAAAGGGTATGGAATTGTGCCATTTAAAGGTGTCAATCTCGATTGATGAGCCAGGGTTGAGTTTCAAGGCCTTCGCGACCCGAAAACTGCAAACCGCCGCTGTAAGATTGTGGTGCCATGGGCAAGCATAGGTGTTGTATTCTTCATCAGAGAAGGTGTGATCCTCGCGGAGTTTGAGGCCTGCTTTTGCCCGAAAGATTGAAATTCGGTCTATTTTGCGGTTTTTCACGGGAATGTGTTCTTCGAACCGCCATCTTAAGCCGCCAAAGAAATCGAGTTGGCGTTCTTTTGGGTGGTTGTGAGTGGCGGCGTCCGCACGGGCGAGGGCGTAATAGCCCGATTTATCGATATGCGCCCCTTCGAGGGTGACGGCATTGGGGAATTTTTCCAAATCAAGGGCGTATAAATCGACAACATAGGTCAGCATGGACTCGCGCCGCTCTTCTGTGTGATAGGCGAGCATTTCGCCAATCGTGCGGTTTTCTGAAAAGGGAAAAAAGAGGTACTCAGCGTTATAGCAGTAGTAAATCCATTGCCCGATGGCCGCGTCATTGACGCGATTTACAATTGTCTGGGTTGCGTTTTTTTCGAACAAATTGGCGGTGATGCAATGGACTTTTTCTTTGAATTCGACGGGAAGTTCCAATCCGCGAGGCGCGAACAGCAAGACCGTTTTAAAACCAAGGGCAAGGTGATGGCGAATCGTCGTATCAACTTCAACAAGGTCTTCCATAAGAAGAATTGCGATCGGCCCTTTGGTCAAAGCATCGCCACTATTTTGTAGGAATTCCTGAAGGTTAGAATATTGCATGACGCTGCCCGTATTGTTTTCCTCAATTTCTGCGAATTCTCTTGTTATTGCAAGCGTTGCAGGTGCGCTCATAGTTGTGTAGGGACACAGAGTTACTCCCCGATGAATCCATGAGGCCTGTTATGTCTGTTCCAAAGAAGCTGTTTATCAAAACATATGGTTGCCAGATGAACGTCTATGACAGTGAGCGCATGGCGGAGAGTTTGAGTGGCGTTGGCTATGAAACGACCGATGATGCGGCCTCTGCCGATATGATCATGCTTAACACCTGTCACATTCGCGAAAAAGCAGCCGAGAAGGTCTATTCGGAACTTGGGCGCTTGAAGGTTCATAAGGAAAACAATCCGAACCTCAAAATTGCTGTTGCTGGATGTGTGGCGCAGGCCGAGGGCGAAGAAATCGTCCGTCGCCAGCCTGCTGTGGATCTTGTTGTTGGACCGCAAAGCTATCACCGCCTGCCCGAAATGGAGGCACTTATTCGTCAGGGCAAGCGCGCGCTTGATACGGATTTTCCCGAAGAGGATAAGTTCGAGAAACTGCCTAATCGCCCGAAAGCGGCACGTGGTCCTACGGCGTTTTTGACCGTCCAAGAGGGCTGTGACAAGTTCTGCGCATTTTGCGTAGTGCCTTATACACGCGGCGCAGAAGTGAGCCGCCCTGTGGATCGTATCCTGACGGAAGCGCGTGATTTGGTCGAACGTGGGGTGCGTGAAATCACCCTATTGGGGCAAAATGTGAATGCTTATCATGGCATTGGGCCGGATGGTGACACGACGCTCGATAAGCTGATTTGGGCGTTGAACGATGTCGATGGTTTGGAGCGTATTCGCTTCACCACGAGCCACCCAAACGACATGACGGATGCCCTGATTGCCGCCCACGGCGAATGCGAAAAACTGATGCCGTATCTGCATCTTCCTGTGCAAAGTGGCAGTGACAAAATCCTCAAACGGATGAATCGCAATCACACGGCCGAGAGTTACCTTAAGGTGATCGAACGCATTCGGGCGGCGCGTCCGGATATTCTTCTTTCGGGTGATTTTATCGTGGGCTTCCCTGAGGAGACCGAAGCCGATTTTGAGGCAACGATGGAGCTTGTACGGCAAGTGCGTTATGGCCAAGCCTATTCGTTCAAATACTCCTCGCGGCCCGGAACGCCAGCGGCGGAACGCCCCCTTGTTGACGTCGCTGAAGCCAATGATCGTTTGCAACGTTTGCAAGCGTTGTTGAGTTCGCAACAATACGCGATTCAGGATGAGATGGTCGGGCGGGACGTCAGCGTTTTGTTTGAACGGGAAGGGCGTATGGAGGGGCAAATGGTTGGAAAATCCGAGTATTTGCATGCCGTTCACGTGACGGCTCCGAACGCCAAACGTGGGGATATCGCGCGGGTGAGAATCATCAACACAGAGCGCAACTCCCTCGGCGGAAAATTGCTCGACTAGGGCGGCGTTGCCGTGCTTTCAACGTTGGGTTGAGAGGAATAGCGGAAACCGTTTCTCGGACAGGGCTAGTCTTGGAATTTGCTCGCAACTGTTTCTTGTGTCTCCACAGTATTCCCATTGTCTGCTTTCAAAAAACCTAAATATTGATAAAGTTCCTTTAGGTTTTATAAGCACCTAAAGTGGTATCACAGTATTCTTCTGTGCTGCGTTTCACAAAAAGGGACGGGAATGATAAGTAGAATTTTTATAAGCGCTTTGCGCGTAGTGGTCGTCGGGATTGCGATTTTCGGAGTGAGCGTTACCGTACCTAATGGCGCGTCGGCTCAAAACACGATCAAAACGGATCGCTATAAGCCTGCGTTGGGTGTTACGCCGGATGGTTGTCAGGTTTGGATGATCGATGACGGCTGGGAAGGCTATGCTTGGAACCGGACAGACCGCGACGGAAAGCCAATTTGTGGCGAAACTGCCGTTTGTTTTAGTGAGCCTTCCGATAATCTATTCACAACCGCGAGTGGTAATTTGCGCCCAGGTCAGCGCGAGCGTTTGACCAAGTTTTTCAAACAAGAGGGCGTGTATTCATACGCAATCAACGGTTACACAGACTCGCGCGGATCTTATGAGTCCAACATCAAACTTTCTGGCTGGCGGGCGAAAACTGTTGCTGAGGTTGCCCAAGCGGCTGGTGCAAAGGTAACGGCCATTCGAGCACTTGGTGAACAATATCCGCGTGCGGCAAATAATACATCCGCAGGGATGCAACAAAATCGCAGGGTGGAAATTTTCTGTCACCGAAACATCGGGGGGTATTAATCTGATGGCACTTAAAGGTTTTACTCTTGTTGCGGCAGTAGCTGTCGCCGTTTCGGCTTGTACGCCAAAGACTGATCAATCGGTCGACCGCTTTATTGATTCCGGTTCCCTTGCAAGTAAAGTTAAATGGGGTGTCTATGTAGATCCAGATGGGTGCGACACTTGGATCGCCGATGACGGAATCGAAGGGTACGCGGTTGCGCGATTGGAACCACGTACCGGCGCACGCGTTTGCTCGGGCGTATTGCCGGTTGGCGAGGCTGCGGGCCATAATGGTGGTCGCTCCGACCCAATTTAGATAAATCGTTTAGCGAATTTAATGGCCATCGTGTAAACACGGTGGCCGTTTTTGTATCAGAATCGTGAAACTTGTTTCTGACCCCTTGCACCCTAGGCCGCAAGTTGGCAACATTGAATGGAACACAGTCCTAGGGAGTCCTTTTTGGGAACAAAATCCTCGCAACGCCCGATAGCCGGTGACGCAGTCACTAGAATTCACGTTGAATTTCCTGACAATCGTTTGCTGATAAGTCTTTGTGGTCCGTACGATAGCCATTTGGCGAAAATTGAAACTGACTTAACAGTTCAGATCGTTCGCCGCGGCAATCATCTTGATATTATGGGCGAGCCCGATTCCATAGAAAAAGCCAAGGATGTTCTCTCGTCGCTATATTTGCGTCTAGAAGGTGGCGGCGATGTTGAAAGCGGCCAAATAGATGGTGAAATCCGCATGGGGGGAGCTGATAAAGGAACTGGTGTCCTCACTGGAGACCAGCTTGAGTTATCTGTTGGCGATAAGGTAGAGATCAAAACGCGTAAGAAGCTCGTTGAGCCCAGAACTGAGGCGCAAAAAGCCTATGTTAAGTCGCTGTTTGACAATGAGCTTGTTTTTGGGATCGGACCTGCAGGGACGGGGAAAACATATCTGGCGGTGGCCGTCGGGGTGAATATGTTTATCAACGGGCATGTAGATAAAATAATTTTGTCGCGGCCTGCGGTCGAAGCTGGCGAAAAATTGGGCTATTTGCCTGGCGATATGAAAGATAAAGTCGATCCATATATGCAACCGCTTTACGACGCGCTCAATGATTTTTTGCCTTCAAAACAAGTGGCTAAGCTGATTGAGGACAAAAAGATTGAGATTGCTCCCTTGGCCTTTATGCGCGGGCGCACATTGTCCAACGCTTTTGTTGTTTTGGATGAGGCACAGAATGCGACGACGATGCAAATGAAGATGTTCCTTACCCGTCTAGGGCAGGGGAGTCGCATGGTGATTACGGGTGACCGCACACAGATCGACCTTCAGCGAGGGATCAAAAGCGGCTTGAGAGAAGCAGAAGAATTGTTGAAGAATATCCAGAAAATCGATTTCAATTACTTCACGTCCAAAGATGTTGTGCGCCATCCGTTGGTTGCACGCATTATTGAGGCCTATGAAAGTTCCGATGAAACAAATCGTTGATATTACGGCGGAAGACGCACGTTGGGATGATGTTGGGATTGAGAAATTGGCGCAGCGCGCTGCGGCGGCGACTCTTGGCTTCCTCAAAATTTCCGATGGGTTTGAGATCAGCCTTCTGGCCTGCGATGACAATCGTATTGCGGAATTGAATTCGGAGTTTCGCGATAGAGGCGACGCGACGAATGTATTATCGTGGCCGAGCGAAGAGCGAGCTGCGGAAATCGATGGGGAATCGCCAGAAAATCCAGAACCGGATTCGCAATCCGCAGATTTTGGCATGCCGGATGAGTTGGGCGATATTGCGATTTCGTATGACACCTGTGCGCGTGAAGCTGCCGATGAAAGCAAGCCAATCAACCACCATGTAACCCATTTGATTGTGCACGGGGTCCTTCATTTGTTGGGTTACGATCACATTCGCGAAAAAGATGCGGATTTAATGGAAGGTTTAGAGCGGGACATACTTGAAACTTTATCTATTCCAGACCCATATAAAACATAGTATTAACTATTTTTCGTTAACGAAGCATATGTGCACATTCGTACTATGTATTTTGGAAAGGGCCCATGGGCGACACTCAATCAATCGATGGAGGGAGCGAAGACTCCTCTAGCGCAGCGCAGAGCGCGCAAACTGAAGAAATCCCTCCGGAGACACGCGGCTTTTTTAGCCGCATCGTTGGCGCCCTGAGCCCGACAGAAGAAACCCAGATCGTTGATAGTCCAACGGATGTGCCGCGAACACCGGCACAATCTGGCGGCGGTATGATTAATTTGCGGCGTCTTAACCTCGAGGATGTAGCTATCCCCAAGGCGGAAATCGTTTCTGTTCCAAAAGACATAGACAAGGACGCTTTGGTGTCCCTGTTTCGCGAGTCCGGATTGACGCGCTTACCTGTTTTTGACGGTACATTGGATACGCCCATTGGCCTGATCCACCTCAAAGACTTGGCGCTTCAGCATGGATTTAACGGCGACCGCTCCAAAAAATTTGCGTTAGAGCCCCTTTTGCGGCCCCTTATTTTCGCGCCGCCCTCAATGCCGATCGGCGTTCTGCTCCAAAGAATGCAGAGCGAGCGGCGCCACATGGCGTTGATCATTGATGAATATGGTGGAGTCGACGGATTGGTCACCCTTGAGGATTTGATCGAGCAAGTTATTGGCGAGATCGAAGACGAGCATGACATCGAAGAAGACACCTACTGGAATTTGGAAAAAAATGGCTGCTATTTGGTGCAGTCACGCACCCCGCTTGAGGATTTTGAAAACGAGATCGGCGTCGATTTGCGGTCGGTCGTAGATGAGGACGAGGTTGATACCCTTGGTGGGCTTGTATTTCTTTTGTCGGGGCATGTTCCGTCCCGTGGCGAGGTTGTGCGTCATCCCAATGGGGTCGAGTTTGAGATCGTCGACGCCGATTTGCGTAAGATAAAACGTCTTCGGGCGCGGATCGTTGAACCTGTGGATGGCTAGCATTTTGCGGCCTTCCGCGTTTAAGGCGACATTGCTTTTTGGGGCATTGGCTGGGGGCGCAATGGCGCTTGGCCAAGCTCCGTTCTCGCTGTGGTGGCTTGCGGTAATTGGCATCCTCAGCGTTTTTTATCTGAATCTCCGAGTTTCTACCCCGCTACAGGCGGCCCTTTTGGGTTGGCTTGTCGGGACGGTCTACTTCGCGGGATCGCTTTATTGGATCATGGCTCCCTTTCAGGTCGACGCGGCGCGCCATGGTTGGATGGCTCCATTCGCGCTTGTTTTTCTTTCTGCAGGATTGGCGCTCTTGTGGGGTGCCGGATTTGGATGGGCGAAATGGAGAACGCGTTCACCGGGCTTGGCTTTGGCGCTTGGCTGGGCTGCTGCCGAAATGTTGCGCGGTTATTTGTTTACGGGGCTGCCTTGGGGCCTTGTCGGCTATATTTGGGTGGACACACCCGTGGCGCAGGTTGCCTCACTCATTGGACCGTATGGCCTTACTTTCCTGACATTTCTCGTTTTGGGCGGGGGCTTTGGTCTCGCTGGGCGGCAAAAATGGGTGGCGCTTAGTGGCGCGGCACTTGTTGCTGTTATTGCTGTCGTATTTGGCGCTTCGCAACTGTCGAAGGGGCCATCCCTTCGTTTGGATGCTCCCATTATTCGCCTTGTGCAAACCAATGCCGCGCAGAGTGAAAAATGGCAATCAGGCAAAATCTCTTTGTTTTGGGAGCGAAATCTCGCGCTTACGGCGCAAAATTCTGACCACAAACCTGATTTGATTGTTTGGCCTGAAACGGCTGTTCCGTATTTGATGGAGCGGGCGGGCAGGGCCTTTGACGTTATGGTTCAGGCTTCTGGTGGGGTTCCAATTGTCGCGGGTATTCAACGGGAGGATGGCGATGGTTTCTATAATTCCATGGTCGTTCTTAACGGGGATGGCAGCATTGCGCAGACGTATGACAAAAGCCATCTCGTTCCTTTTGGGGAGTATATTCCTTTTGGTACGGTGGCCCGAAAACTTGGCCTTTCTGGAATCGCGGACCAGTTGGGTGGCGGATATCAAGCTGGAAGTGGTACGCAAATATTGGAGCTTGGCGCGTTGGGGCGCGCGTTGCCGTTAATTTGCTATGAAGCGGTTTTCCCGCGTGATGTACATGTCGCCAAGGATCGGCCTGAATGGATTTTGCATATTACAAATGATGCGTGGTTTGGCAAAAAAGCAGGGCCCTATCAGCATTTAACGCAAGCTAGAATGCGCGCCATTGAACAGGGGCTTCCGGTGGTTCGGGCCGCAAATACAGGGATTTCAGCCGCCATTGACCCCTATGGGAGGGTGATTGATAGCTTACCTTTGGGCGTCGCAGGAGCGCTGGACGTTACCCTTCCAGCCCCCAATTCTGCCACAGTTTTTAGTAAAACAGGAAATATTCCACTTATTTTCTTTTTCTTTACCCTTATCTTAAGTCTAACAGTGCATAGATACCGACTTTCACGTTGACGCCCATTCATCTCACGGGTAGCGACATTCATCTTTCCCCCACAACGGCTTCCTGAAGTGGCGGGCAACTTTAACTGGAGCAATTCATGTCACGACAAAACTACTTATTCACTTCGGAATCCGTTTCTGAGGGGCATCCAGACAAAGTTTGCGATCGTATTTCCGACGCTATTCTGGACGCATTTCTAGAGCAGGCTCCCGAAGCACGGGTCGCATGCGAAACATTCGCGACTACCAATCGTGTAGTTGTTGGGGGCGAAGTGCGCGGACCCCAGGCGGTTATTGACCGTGTTGAGGACATCGTGCGCGAATGCGTTCGTGACATTGGATATACCCAGAATGGTTTTCATGCGGACACGCTAGAGGTCACCAACCTTTTGCATGAGCAGTCCGTGGATATTTCCATGGGCGTAGATGCGTCGGATGACAAAGAAGAAGGTGCGGGGGATCAAGGGATCATGTTCGGTTATGCCGTAGATGAAACCGAGGTCCTCATGCCCGCGCCAATTCACTACGCGCACGCCATTTTGGCCCGTTTAGCGCAGGAGCGTAAGTCAGGCGTCGGGTCCGCGGCGGTTCTTGGACCGGACATGAAGTCTCAACTTTCGTTGCGGTATGTTGATGGCCGCCCAATCGGCGCGACGTCTATTGTGCTCTCGACGCAGCATTTGGACGAAACACTTACATCCAACGATGTGCGTTCAATTGTTGAACCCTATATTCGTGAAACACTCCCCGAAGGTTGGATAACCAGCGAAACAGAATGGCTGGTGAATCCTACAGGTAAATTTGTCATTGGTGGCCCGGACGGCGATGCGGGTCTTACGGGACGCAAAATCATTGTCGATACATATGGCGGCGCAGCCCCCCATGGCGGCGGTGCGTTTTCTGGCAAAGACCCAACAAAAGTTGATCGTTCTGCTGCTTATGCCGCGCGTTATTTGGCGAAGAACGTCGTTGCTGCGGGGCTCGCGACAAAATGCACGTTGCAGCTTGCTTATGCCATCGGCGTTGCCCGCCCCTTGTCGATTTATGTAGATACGCATGGAACTGGTAAGGTTGAGGAGGCCGCGATTGAGGCTGCCATCGCAAAAGCAATGGACCTAACGCCTCGCGGAATCCGTGAACACTTGAAATTAAACCGCCCGATTTATCAACGCACAGCGGCCTATGGTCATTTTGGGCGGACGCCTGACGCGGACGGCGGCTTTAGTTGGGAAAAAACGGACCTTATTGAGGCGATTAAATCCGCCCTTTAAGCGCACCGCTTGACGGCGGCGATTAAATCACTAGGAAAGGCCCCCAACATAGCTCGGGGCCTTTTTCTATGAATGATGATCACACTGACGACGCCGATCACATTGGCTCCCATCCCACTGGGGCTCCATGGCGCAATTTCTATGGCCGTTTCAAAGGGAAAACCCTACGCGACTCGCAAGAAGAGTATCTTGAGCAAGACCTCGCTTCGCTTTCTCCTGGAAAAGTGACGTGGGAAGAAAATCCTGATCGCGAGAACCTTGATCTTGAGGGTTTGTTTGGCACGCGCGATGTTTGGCTTGAGATCGGGTTTGGCGGCGGGGAACATATGGTCCACCAAGCTGTGACCTATCCCGATGTTGGGATCGTCGGTTGCGAACCTTATATCAACGGCGTCGCGATGCTTTTGGGGAAAATCCGAGCTGCAAGCGTTGAAAACGTCGCCGTGCATCCTGGGGACGTGCGCCATATGTTTGACGTGCTGCCCGAAGCGTCGATTTCGCGTGCATTTCTGTTGTATCCAGACCCGTGGCCCAAACGCCGCCACCATCGTCGCCGCTTTGTGACGCCTGAGCATTTGGCGCCTTTAGCGCGCGTGTTGAAACCAAACGCGATTTTTCGGGTGGCGACGGATATTCCTGATTATGTGCGCCAAACGATCAAAGAAGTCCCGCTTCAAGGGTTCACATTGCTCAATCCTGATTCCGCCACGTGGCAGGATAAATGGGACGACTGGATTTCTACGCGCTATGAGCAAAAAGCTTATCGCGAAGGCCGCAAACCACATTATCTGACGTTTCAGCGCAACGCATCCTAAAGCGAACTTTGGTTTATTTTTCTTTCTTTCAACGCCACTGGCTGTAATACCATTTAGCGGCGAAACAAAAAATGCGGGTAGTTTATGCAATTTACGGTGGCGATTGACGGGCCTGCAGCGGCGGGGAAGGGAACGATTTCCAAGGCTGTGGCCGCGCATTTTGGTTTTGCACATCTGGACACGGGCCGTTTGTATCGGGCCGTTGGCGCGCGCGTTATTGGTGGAGATGAGGCGATTTTCGCCGCGCGGTCCCTCGCCGTGTCTGATCTAGAACAATCAAACCTACGCACCAATGAAGTTGCGCATGCGGCCAGTGAAATTGCGGTTATTCCCGAAGTTCGGGCGGCTTTGTTAGAGTTTCAACGTAGTTTCTCTGAGCGCGACGGGGGGGCCGTTTTGGATGGCCGCGATATTGGCACAGTGATTTGCCCAGATGCAGACGTGAAATTGTTTGTGACCGCAAGTGCGCAAGTGCGCGCCGCGCGTCGGTTTCAAGAATTCTCCCAAACGGGCGCAGAAACCAGCCTTTCGGAGGTTCTTGCGGATGTCATCGCGCGGGATAAACGGGATAGCGAGCGCGCAACCGCCCCGTTGGTCGCGGCCTTGGATGCCGTTTTGATCGATACCAGTGATTTGACCATCGAGGCCGCGACTGCGCGGGCGGTGGCAGCCATAGAAGCGGCACTCCAGTCACAGGCGTAATTGCGCCCTGATATGTGCGAAGCCCTTGCCTGCGGGCAGAAATGCTTCTATATAGCGCGTGTCGATAAGGCGGAATCGCCACGCAGCAGAATATACAGGGTCGGGTAATTTACTCCGGCCTATTTTTGTTGGGTGACCCGTCGTATCGGCCAATTCGTAATCCAAAGACCGGCGGAGACAACCGCACGGCCCGTAAAAAAACTATGTAAAGGAAACTGAGACCACATGGCTCAAATAAATTCTATGGACGAATTCGAAGCTCTTCTTGCTGAAAGCTTCGAAATTGACACACCCGAAGAGGGTTCCGTTGTCAAAGGTAAAGTTATCGCAATCGAAGCTGGCCAAGCCATCATCGATGTAGGCTACAAAATGGAAGGCCGCGTTGACCTAAAAGAATTCGCAAATCCAGGCGAAGCTCCCGAAATCGCTGTTGGCGACGTTGTCGAGGTTTTCCTCGACCGTGTTGAAAACGCCAAAGGCGAAGCTGTTATCTCGCGCGACAAAGCTCGCCGTGAAGAAGCATGGGATCGCCTCGAAAAAGCATACGGTGACGAAGAGCGCGTTGAAGGCGCAATCTTTAGCCGCGTTAAAGGTGGCTTCACAGTTGACCTTGGTGGTGCAGTGGCCTTCTTGCCCGGCTCCCAAGTTGACGTGCGCCCCGTTCGCGATGCGGGCCCATTGATGGGTCTTAAGCAACCGTTCCAAATCCTCAAAATGGACCGTCGTCGTGGCAACATCGTTGTTTCGCGTCGCGCTATTCTTGAAGAATCACGTGCTGAACAACGTGCAGAAGTTATCGGCAAATTGGCCGAAGGCGATGCGGTTGACGGTGTGGTTAAGAACATCACTGAATACGGTGCCTTTGTTGACCTTGGCGGCGTAGACGGCTTGCTTCACGTGACTGACATGGCTTGGCGTCGTGTGAACCACCCATCCGAAATCCTGACAATTGGTGAAACAATTAAAGTTCAGGTTATCAAAATCAACAAAGAGACACACCGTATCTCCTTGGGCATGAAACAGCTCCAAGACGATCCATGGTCCCTCGTTGAAGAACGCTTCCCACTTGAGTCGGTCCACAAAGGCCGCGTAACAAACATCACCGATTATGGCGCGTTTGTTGAACTTGAGCCAGGCGTTGAAGGTCTTGTGCACGTTTCTGAAATGTCTTGGACAAAGAAAAACGTACACCCAGGCAAAATCGTTTCTACTTCGCAAGAAGTCGAAGTTATGGTTCTGGAAATCGACAGTGCAAAACGCCGCGTTTCGCTTGGCCTCAAGCAAACACAGCGCAACCCATGGGAAGTCTTTGCTGAGCAATTCCCTGTTGGCACAAACGTTGAAGGTGAAGTCAAAAATATCACTGAATTCGGTCTCTTCATCGGTCTCGAAGGCGACATCGACGGCATGGTTCACCTGTCAGATTTGACATGGGAAGGCCGTGGCGAAGACGTTATTGGCGACTTCGTTAAAGGCGACGTTGTTAAAGCGGTTGTCACTGAAGTTGACGTTGAAAAAGAACGCATCTCCTTGAGCGTTAAAGCGCTCGACGATAGCTTCTCTGGTGCAGTTGAAGGCGTGAAACGCGGCTCCATCATCACCGTTGAAGTAACTGCGATCGAAGAAGGCGGCATCGAAGTCGAATATGAAGGCGCGAAATCCTTCATCCGTCGCTCCGACCTGTCGCGTGATCGTGCAGAGCAACGTCCTGAGCGCTTCAGCGTTAGCGACAAGCTCGACGTTCGTGTAACAAACGTTGATGCGAAAACACGTCGCCTTGGTCTGTCGATCAAAGCCCGTGAGATTGCAGAAGAAAAAGAAGCAGTTGAGCAATATGGCTCCTCGGACTCCGGCGCATCGCTCGGTGATATCCTTGGTGCGGCGCTTAAAGGCGACGAATAATCTTCACATCAATTGATGTATGATTTTAAAACGGCCTCACTTTGGTGGGGCCGTTTTTTTGCGAATCAATGGCTCCCAAAAGTTTGCTGGGCGGGTAAATTTGGAAATTCCGTGCAACCCTAGGTTAAAATTCAGAAAAATCGGACCTTTGGACGCAAACTTGAGCGATTTTTTACCGACAACCCATTGGAAAATCTTTCTCAGACGAGAAATTACCCCTATAGTTGCGGGAACCGGCGCACACTGTCTGCTAGCGCAAATAACCACAACGAGGGGGACTACGGATGATCCGTTCGGAACTGATTCAAAAGATTGCCGATGAAAACCCACATCTCTATCAAAGAGATGTTGAGCGCATCGTGAATACGATTTTCGAAGAGATTATCGAAGCGATGTCTCGTGGCGACCGAGTTGAATTGCGTGGCTTCGGTGCGTTCTCTGTTAAGAAGCGTGATGCGCGCGCGGGTCGCAATCCGCGGACTGGCGAGAGTGTTGCCGTCGAAGAAAAACACGTGCCTTTCTTTAAAACTGGCAAACGTCTCCGAGACCGTTTGAACGGAAAGTAATCCAATGCGTTATTTTCGCTATGCGTTTCTCGCGGCCCTCGGGCTGGTGCTCGTTACAATTGCGCTCGCCAATCGTGCCGATGTTTCGGTTCAAGTCCTGCCAAACGATTTCGCAGCTTTCCTCGGTGTTCAATATGCAGCGCAGTTGCCGCTCTTTATCGTCATTTTTGGCGGGATCGTTGCGGGATTATTGATCGGATTCGTTTGGGAATGGATTCGGGAGTATAAGCAACGTGCCGAGGCGAACCGTACACGCAGAGAGCTTAACGGTTTGCGGGCTGAAGTAGCCCGTTTGAAAGAAGAAAAGGGGGAGCACAAAGATGATGTGCTCGCTCTACTTGAGGATAGTAACGCCACGCGTTAAACCCTACTCATGATACGTATTCAAAACCCAGAAGATGTCGTTTCGCAATCCGCGAGCGATGTGAACGTTAAGATTTGTGGCCTTCGCAATGCGGAGGACATCGCGGCGGCTGTTGAGGCGGGCGCGACCTATATCGGGTTTGTCTTTTTCGAAAAATCCCCGCGCAACGTGTCGATAGATGTGGCGCGTGCGTTGGCAATCGAGGTTCCCGTCGGGGTGGCGAAAGTTGCTTTGACCGTTAATGCCAGCGACAGTTTTCTGGATGAGCTCACGGATAAAGTCCCCTTGGATATGTTGCAACTGCATGGCCGCGAAACACCAGAGCGTGTCACCGAAATTCGGGCGCGCTACGGCCTTCCAGTGATGAAAGCCGTTGGAGTCGCAACGCGTGACGACCTAGAGCAACTCGCCGCTTATGAGGCCGTTGTGGACCTAATCCTTGTCGACGCGAAGCCGTCGCCGGGTTCGGTTTTGCCGGGCGGGAACGGGATGTCTTTTGATTGGCGCCTCCTTGCTGGACGCAGATGGGCAAAGCCTTGGATGTTGGCGGGTGGGCTTTCCGCCCAGAACGTGGCCGAGGCGATAAAATTAACAGGAGCACGTCAAGTTGATGTCTCCTCAGGGGTTGAATCCGCGCCCGGAATCAAGGACCAAGGACTGATCGCCGACTTCGTGCAAGCCGCGCAAAAGGAGCACTACCATGAATGATCTCTTTAATAGTTTTATGAACGGCCCAGACGAAAACGGGCGGTTTGGCGATTTTGGTGGCCGTTTCGTTTCCGAGACGTTGATGCCGTTGATTCTCAGCCTCGAAGAGGAATATGAGCGCGCAAAGACGGACGAAACGTTTTGGGCCCAGATGGACGATTTGTGGAAGCATTACGTTGGCCGTCCGAGCCCGCTGTATTTTGCCGAACGTATGACCGAAGATCTTGGTGGCGCGAAGATTTATCTCAAACGGGATGAGCTTAACCACACGGGCGCGCATAAGATTAACAACGTTTTGGGGCAGATATTGCTCGCGCGACGGATGGGGAAAACACGGATTATCGCCGAGACAGGCGCGGGCCAGCACGGCGTTGCCACAGCGACGGTTTGTGCGCGTTTTGGCCTTAAATGTATCGTCTATATGGGCGCGCATGATGTGAAACGCCAAGCGCCGAACGTGTTTCGGATGCGTCTTCTTGGGGCCGAAGTGATTGCCGTGACATCCGGTCGGGGTACGCTTAAGGATGCGATGAACGATGCGTTGCGCGACTGGGTGACCAATGTAGACGACACGTTTTATTGTATCGGCACGGCGGCTGGGCCTCACCCGTATCCTGCCATGGTTCGTGATTTTCAGTCGATCATTGGCAAGGAAACCCGTGAACAATTGCAAGAACATGAGGGCGAAGGCCGCCTTCCAGACACGTTGATCGCCGCTATTGGCGGGGGATCAAACGCCATTGGTTTGTTCTATCCGTTTTTGGACGATGAAAGCGTAAATATCATCGGCGTCGAAGCTGGCGGTAAGGGTGTGAACGATAAAATGGAGCATTGCGCGAGCCTTACCGGTGGTCGTCCGGGGGTTTTGCACGGCAACCGCACCTATTTGCTTCAGGATGACGATGGCCAAATCCTTGAGGGCTTCTCGATTTCTGCGGGGCTTGATTATCCCGGAATTGGCCCAGAGCATAGCTGGTTGCATGAGATTGGCCGCGCCAAATATGTCGCGATTACAGACAAGGAAGCGCTCGAAGCGTTCCAATATTGCTGTACGCAAGAGGGGATTATTCCGGCTTTGGAACCCTCCCACGCACTCGCGCATGTCATGAAAATTGCACCAACTTTGCCAAAAGACCACATCATCGTGATGAACATGTGTGGCCGTGGCGACAAGGATATCTTCACCGTGGCCAAGGCGCTCGGTTTTGATATGAGCGACGCAGACTAAGTCTAGCTGCGGAATCTATCAGCGAGTTTTTGAAGACCCGAGCGTGTATCTTTCACCTCGGGTTTTTCTTTGGGGGCTGCCTTTTGCGGCTTGTTCGCTGGCTTCGCTTCCGTCTCGCGGGGCGCTTGAACGCGCAGGGCAACGGCATTCATAAAACGTCCACTATCCCCTTTGGCAAGATCAACGGCCCCATCGCAAACACCACGTAGAACATCCTCAAGCCAGTTTTGTTCCGCCTTTGCGAAGTCGTGCAAAACATATCCCGCAACGCGATCCTTGTGACCGGGATGGCCGATGCCCATGCGAACCCGTCCATAGGTATCGCCAATATGTTGATGCATAGAGCGCAAACCATTGTGACCCGCGTGGCCTCCACCTTGTTTTACCCGAATTTTTCCTGGCACAAGATCGAGTTCGTCGTGAAAAACGATCACGTCGTCTGGTGTGAGTTTGTAAAAGCGCATGGCCTCACCGACCGACTGGCCCGACAGGTTCATGAAGGTTTCAGGTTTGAGGAGAATAATCTTCTCGCTGCCCAATTTACCTTCGCTCACAGAACCTTGAAACTTGTTCTTCCATGGAGCGAATCCATGGTCCGAGGCGATTGCATCCAGCGCCATAAAGCCAATGTTATGGCGATTTTGCGCGTATTTCGCACCAGGATTTCCAAGGCCGACAAAAAGTTTCATGGGGTTCCCTCGTTTGATTCGCCTGCAGTGTGGCCCGCAAAGGGGTCCGTTTCATAGCACACTTCTCGCAAATATAGACCTTGCGAGGGGGCGACAGGCCCACAAACGTCTCTTCTGCGGGTTTCGAGTGCGGTTTTCACGTCAATTGGCGCCCAACTTCCGCCGCCGACGCGCTCTAATGTGCCGACAAAGCTGCGTACCTGATTGTGTAAAAATGCGCGTGCGCGGACGTGAAAGCGAAACTCGGTGCCGTCTGCGAGTGGGATTTCCTCTACGGTTAATTCATCGAGGGTGCGAACGGGGGAAGGGGCTTGGCAGAGAGTTGAGCGGAAGGTCGTGAAATCATGTTTTCCGAGCAGGTAATTCGCGCCTTCTTGCATCGCTTCCCGACTCAAGAGGTGGGGCACGCGCCAGATTCTTCCTGCTTCAAACGTCAGAGGGGCTCGGCGTGAAATAAGACGGTACATGTACCGCCGTTCTAGCGCCCAAAATCGCGCGTGGAAATCATCCGCAACGGGGGCCGCGTTTACAATTGCAATCGGGTTGGGCTTGAGATGATAATTTAAGGCTTCGGCCAGACGAAAGGAATCCCAATGGCGCGCGAGATCGCAATGCGCGACTTGGCCGGTCGCATGAACGCCCGCATCGGTGCGGCCTGCGGCGGCAATCCCTTTATTGGTCGGGTCGATTTTCAGAAGAGCATCTTCAATGGCCTGCTGTACGGAAGGGAGCGTCTTTTGCCGCTGCCACCCGTAAAACGGTGTCCCTTGATATTCAATTTTTAGTGCAAAACGAGGCATCCCCCGCGATACATTCTTGCGATGACAATGGCAACAGGAACGTGTTTTGGCACGGCCCCTAGGAAAATTGCCTATAAGGGATTAAGTGTATGGCAAGTAATTTGAGGGCATGAATTGGGTTTAGCAGATTTTACCGATAGCGTTTTACGTGATGTCGAAAGCCTTGGCTCACGCGTGAATGAGGCATTGTTTGAACCAACTGTGAGGTTGGGTGTGACGGGCCTTAGTCGCGCGGGAAAAAGCGTGTTTATTACGTCGCTTGTTTCAAACTTGCTTGAGCGCGGACGCATGCCGCAATTTAGCGCCGCAAACAACGGGCGTTTGCAAACGGTCTATTTGCAGCCGCAGCCTGACGATACAATCGCACGGTTTCCGTATGAAAAGCACCTCGCGTCCCTCACGGGCGGCACCCCTAAATGGCCGGAAAATACACGAAATGTCAGCGAGTTGCGCCTCTCGTTCCGCGTGAATCCCGCAGGTTTGTTGGGGGGATTACGGGGCGTGAAAACGTTCCACCTTGATATCGTAGATTATCCGGGCGAGTGGCTTCTCGATCTTGGCCTGATGGGGAAATCCTATCGGGAATGGTCGGCGGACGCCCTTAGTCGGATGGGGGCACAGGATATCGGGGCGCAGGTTTCGTATCAGCTTGAACAGGTTGATGGGGCGAAACCGATGGATGAAGTCACCTTGCAGACGCATGCCGCGGAATACGCTCGATTTGCGCGTTCTGCGCACGACGACGGCATGAGTAGCGGCGCTCCGGGGAGGATTGTTTTGCCAGGGGAACTTGAAGGCTCGCCGGTTTTGACATTTTTCCCACTGCTTCCCGTTGAAAGACCGCCGCGAGGGTCGTTATGGCGTGAAATGGAAAGACGCTATGATGCCTATCGTTCCGAAGTGGTGCGGCCGTTCTTTCGGAACCATTTTGCGCGGATTGACCGCCAAGTTGTTCTTGTTGATGTGCTTGCGGCGCTTCATCGGGGGCCTAAGGCCGTCGATGATTTGCAACAAACTATGGCGGATATTTTGGCAGGCTTTAGGCCGGGGAGAAACGCGTGGCTGAGCGGTCTTTTGGCCGGAAAACGGGTGGAAAAGATACTTTTCGCCGCAACAAAATCAGACCATTTGCACCAGAGTCAGCATCCGCAACTTGCTGAGATTACGCAGGCGCTTTTGGCCCACGCAAAGTCCCGCGCGGATTTCGCGGGGGCCAAAACACAGGCAATGGCGATTGCGGCGCTACGAACCACGACCGAAACCACGTTAAACCACGAGGGACGTAAGCTTGAGTGTGTTCAGGGACGGATTGCGCAGAACGCAAAGCCCGTTGCGTTTTTTGCGGGAGCCCTACCCAAAGATCCGGCACGCATCCTTTCGGCGGCGCAAATGGGGCAGGCCGATTGGGGTGGGTTTACCATTCAAAATCAGCAATTTGACCCCGCAATTCTTGAATTGAAATCCGGTGAAGGTTTGCCGCATATCCGCCTCGACAAGGCCGTTGAATTTTTGATTGGAGATCAGTTTTGACCTCAGATGATAAGCCTGTCCTCGTTGAACTGGACGTTGAGGAGGTACTTTCTCCCGCCGATGCGCCGATAATATTGGAAACTTCCGAGGCCACAATGCAGCGCGCTGCACGGTTTGCCTCACGTCCGCGCTCCCGCATTGGCTCGCTGTTCTGGGGATTGCTGGCCGCACTTCTTGGCGCGTTTGTTTCGGTGGCTGTTTGGGACTTTGTCACGAGTTTATTGGCACGAAATGAAGTTCTTGGCGGTGCGGTGCTTGCGATCACTTTGGCATTTTTAGCTGTTTTGTGCGCGGTCATCCTGCGCGAAATAGCTGGTTTTTTGCGATTGGGGCGGATTGATTCGTTGCAAAAAGAGGCGGCTGAAGTGCTGGCCTCGCATGACATCGGTCGCGCGAAGCATTTTACGGGGAAGTTGCAAAAACTCTATAAAAACCGCCATGAAGCCGAATGGGGACTCGCGGCCTTTCATGAACGCGCTGAGGAACAGTTTGATGCCACTGACCTTATGTCGTTGGCCGAGAATAAAATTCTAGCTCCCTTGGACGCGGAAGCTCTTTTGGAAATTCAGTCTGCAGCCCGCCAAGTTGCGACCGTGACGGCCTTTGTGCCGATGGCTTTTGCGGATGTCATCGCCGCGTTAACGATGAATATGCGCATGATCCGACGGATTGCAGAAATATACGGTGGCCGTGCGGGAACGCTTGGATCGTGGCGGTTAACCAAAGTGGTTTTAAGCCACCTTGTTGCGACGGGGGCGGTGGCCGTTGGGGATGACTTGATCGGATCGATTGCAGGTGGGGGCGTGATGTCAAAAGTGTCGCGCCGATTTGGGGAAGGCATCATTAATGGCGCACTTACGGCCCGCGTGGGCGTTGCCGCTCTTGAGGTTTGCCGGCCAATGCCCTTTGTCACGCAGAAGCGTCCACGCGTGACGACGCTGGTTCAGCGGGCTATGGCTGGCTTGTTTTCCGGGAAAAAAAATGGCGACACAACAGGCAGCTAGAAGATCGGAGGTCCGTCTTTTGGTTGTCTGACGGCCTGGACGCCCATGCGCAATCCGCGGCCAATTCGGTGGGCGAGGGCGGAAAAAGCCTGTGCGGTTTCCGGCTTCAATTCTTTTTCCAAGACTTTGTCAAAAAGCTCCAACCATAGGACAAAGTGTTCTGGTTTGATTTCGGGCACGCCCATATGAACCTGCATCGGATTACCAGAATACGCGCGATCAAACAGGATTGCATTGCTCCAGAACGCGGCGATTTTTGCTTCGTGGGGGCGCCAAACCTCGGCGGAAGTTCCTAAGCGGCCGATAAAAATCGGCCCCAAAACGTCATGCGCACGAATGCGGGAATAGAACGCGGCTACCACGCGGGCAATTTCGTCTGGTGTGATGTCAAAACGGGCGAGCTTGGAAGCCATGTGGTATCCCTTCGCATTAGTGATACGCCTTTGAGAAGTGCACGCAACCACGTAAATGTCGCAGGGAGACGAGAGGTTCCCATTGCACTAGACCCCGTTGGAACGTCGAACTATAAGGCCGTATGAGGATGTTTCACTTGCCCCTTATACGAATTATTTGCCCGGCGCTCTGACGATGAGCCGCCGGGACAAGGCGCCTGCAACGCGCGCCGCCCACTGAATTCAAATTCCCCGTTTAAGGACCGCAGATATGTGCGCCGATACGCCCGAGACTCTGAACTACAAATCTACTTTAAACCTGCCCAAAACCGATTTTCCAATGCGCGCGGGGCTTCCCAAACGCGAGCCGGAATGGCTTGAGAAATGGGATAAACTTAATGTTTACAGTCAGTTGCGCGAGAAAAAGGGCCGTACGCCCTTTACGCTCCACGATGGCCCTCCCTATGCTAATGGCCACCTGCATATCGGCCACGCCTTGAACAAGACCATCAAAGATGTGATCGTGCGCAGCCATCAGATGATGGGCTTTGATGCGCGTTATATTCCCGGTTGGGATTGCCACGGACTTCCGATTGAGTGGAAAATCGAAGAGCAATATCGCCAAAAGGGCAAAAATAAAGACGAAGTCCCGATCAATGATTTCCGTGCCGAATGTCGTAAGTTCGCGCAGGGATGGGTTGATATTCAGCGTGACGAGTTCAAGCGGTTGGGCATCACTGGGACGTGGGACAAGCCTTATCTGACGATGGATTTCCACGCCGAGCGCGTGATCGCCGAGGACTTCATGAAGTTCCTGATGAACGGCACGCTCTATCAAGGGTCAAAACCCGTGATGTGGTCGCCTGTTGAAAAAACCGCCTTGGCCGAGGCCGAGATCGAATACCACGATCACAAAAGTCATGCGATTTGGGTTGCGTTTAAAGTGCATACTGTTCTGCATGAGTTAGATGCGGATGAAAGCACGATTACGGATTTGACCGAAGCGCGCATCGTTATTTGGACGACAACGCCTTGGACGATCCCATCGAACAAAGCTATCGCCTATAACCCAAACATTGCCTATGGGCTGTATCGCGTTGAAGCCACCGAAGAAGAAAGCTGGACGGCGGCGGGAGATCTCTACCTTTTGGCCGACGACCTTGCCTCCGAGGTTCTGACCAAAGCCCGCGCAACCGAGTTCACGCGTGTGCGTGAGGTGAGTGCATCCGAGCTTGCTGGCATTACTTGTAGCCATCCATTGGCCGGTTTTGAAGGCGCGAATGGTTTCTGGGATTACGACGTTCCGGTCATTGATGGGGATCACGTTACGGACGATGCTGGGACGGGGTTTGTTCACACGGCCCCAAGCCACGGTGCTGATGACTATGAATGTTTCGTTAAGCGCAATTGGCTCGACCGCATGACCCATAATGTTGGCGAAGAAAGCCAGTTCTTGCCACATGTTCCGTTGTTCGCGGGTCTTCAAGTCTTTGATCAAAAAGGCAAAGAGGGCAAAGCAAACAGCACCGTTATCGATAAACTGGTTGAAGCTGGCGGGTTGATTGCCCGCAGCCGTATCACGCATAGCTATCCGCACTCGTGGCGTTCAAAAGCGCCCATCATTTTCCGCAATACGCCACAGTGGTTTGCGGCGATTGATCGCGAGATCGGCGACGGCAAAGACACGCATGGCAAAACCATCCGCGAACGTGCCCTCACCGAGATCGACAATGTGAAATGGACGCCCCAATCGGGTCGCAACCGCTTACATTCGATGATCAAGTCACGCCCTGATTGGGTCCTTTCGCGGCAGCGCGCTTGGGGTGTTCCTCTGACGTGTTTCACGCGCAAAGGTGCCTTGCCAACGGATGAGAACTTCCTTCTGCGCGATCCTGCTGTGAACGCACGGATTGTTGAGATATTTGAGGCCGAAGGGGCGGATGCTTGGTATGCTGATGGCTCCAAAGACCGGATTCTCGGCGGTTTGCAAAACCCAGAAGACTTCGATCAAGTGTTTGATATTCTTGATGTTTGGTTTGACTCGGGCTCTACACACGCCTTCGTTCTTCGGGACCGTGAAGATGGTACCGAGGATGGCATTGCAGATGTTTATCTAGAGGGTACAGACCAGCATCGCGGCTGGTTCCACAGCTCACTTTTGCAAAGCTGCGGCACCAATGGGCGCGCGCCCTATCGCAATGTTGTCACGCACGGCATGACCTTGGACGAAAAGGGCATGAAGATGTCCAAATCCATCGGCAACACGATTGTGCCTGAAAAAATCATCCAACAATACGGCGCTGATATACTACGTCTTTGGGTTGCTCAGGTCGATTATACCTCTGATCAACGTATCGGTCCTGAAATCCTGAAAGGCGTGTCTGACAGCTATCGTCGTTTGCGCAATACGATGCGGTATATGTTGGGATCGTTGGCGGAATTCACCGAAGCGGATCGCATGGATCCCGCGGACATGCCCGAGTTGGAGCAGTTGATTTTGCACCGTTTGGCCGAGTTGGACCATGAGGTGCGCAAGGGATATGCGGCGTTTGATTTCCAAGGTGTATTCCAAGCGGTCTTTACCTTTTCAACGCTCGATCTTTCGGCGTTCTATTTCGATATTCGCAAAGACGCGCTTTATTGCGATGGCGATACGGTACAGCGGCGGGCTGCGCGGACGGTTTTGGACATTTTGTTCCATCGCCTGACAACTTGGCTGGCACCGATCCTGATCTTTACGATGGAAGAAGTTTGGCTTGAACGCTTCCCCGGTGAGGACAGTTCCGTGCATTTGGTGGACTTCCCCGAAACACCTGCGGATTGGTTGAACGAGCCATTGGCGGCCAAATGGGACGGGGTGCGTAAGGCCCGTCGTGTTGTGACTGCTGCGCTTGAAATCCAGAGGCAGGACAAAGTGATTGGCGCGAGTCTTGAAGCGGCGCCCACGGTTCACGTTCGGGACGCCAAAGTTTTGAAGGCGCTCCAAGAGTTGCCGTTCGAGGATATTTGCATCACGTCGGCGGTTTCGCTGACCAATGATCCGCTGCCAGACGAGGCCTTCCGCCTTCCCGAAATCGAAGGTGTTGGCGTTGTGTTTGAACTTGCCGAGGGTGTGAAATGTCAACGGTGTTGGAAAACGCTTCCTGATGTTGGGAAGCACAAACACGAAGGTGTTTGTGGCCGTTGCGATGCGGCACTGAGCTAGTTAATTTTGCCCGCCGCAGGAAACTGTGGCGGGCAATTTCTTTTGGGGGCGAAGCCATGATCGAATCCAGTGTCCTTACTTCCATGGGTACCTTTGGACTTATTGAGGACAAGGGCGCGATCATTCGTTTGACGTGGCACAGCCAAGCTCCCGCGCCGAGTACAGATGTTTCAAAGCGCGCGGCAGATCAGCTTTCTGCGTATTTCGATGGGGGAAAGGCGGGATTTGACCTTCCTTTGCGCCCTTCAGGCAGCGCTTTTCAGCAAAAAGTGAACGCGGCGATGCGCGCTATTCCCTACGGGGAAACGCGGACTTATGGTGAGATAGCCAAAGATATTGGCGCCTCTGCGCAAGCTGTTGGCAATGCCTGTGGAACCAACTCCATACCCGTTATCATCCCTTGCCATCGTGTCCTTGGGGCACAGGGATTAGGGGGCTTTTCCGGTGAGGGTGCCGTCGAGACCAAAGTGAAACTTTTGATACATGAGGGCGCGGCTGGATTGCTTATTTAGCCGTCTTGCGCTCGGGAATAATCTCTTGGGCAATGCCTGCACCCAGCAGATAGAGGGAGGTGACGATCAGCCCCCAAAGCGCAAAATCGTGCGGCTCAAAGCGCACCCACGCGGCCCAGCCAGCAAAACATGTCCAAGCCAAAGCAATGGGAAGCGACAGGTTGCGCCAGCGTTCTGTACGCACTGGATGGATGAATTTGAGCGGTGCAAACATTGCGACGGCGAGCACGACGATAATCGCAAGCATGACCCAAAAATTCGGGGTAACCGCGAAGAACACCAAGACCACCATATTCCAACATCCCGGAAATCCAGAGAAGGAATTATCCTTGGTTTTCATGCGCGTATCAGCAAAATACAGAGCACTGGTGAAGGTGATCACGATGATGGCAATCCACCCTGTCCACCCCGGTAAGAGACCTGATTTAAAGAGGGCAAATGCCGGAATAAAGACATAGGTGAGGTAGTCGATAATGAGGTCGAGGAGCACGCCGTCGATCTGGGGGGCGTTTGTTTTGACGTCAGTGTGCCGCGCTAAAGGTCCATCGATCCCATCCACAAAAAACGCAACGACAAGCCACAGGAACATTTGGCTCCATGCCTGATCGGCCGCTGCCAAAAGGGCAAGCATTGCGAAAACCGCACCAGTTGCGGTTAAGAGATGGACGGCATAAGCGCGAAGTTCTTTGGACATGAGGTTTAATGGCTCAAAATTGGCCGCCATGCAATGGGGCAAAACTTTGGCTAGGCGCGCGGGTGGGACCGCTCATAGACTTCCATCAATCTTGCTGTGTCCACCGCCGTGTAAGTTTGGGTCGTAGAAAGGGAGGCGTGGCCCAAAAGTTCTTGGATTGTCCGCAGATCACCACCAGCACTCAACAGATGCGTAGCGAAGGAGTGGCGCAAAGCATGTGGCGTTGCACTTGCTGGAAGGCCAAGCTGCATTCTTGCTGCTGCCATCGCTTTTTGGACCGTACGCGGCGTGAGTGCGCCACCACGTACCGCGAAAAACAGTGGCGATTTCGCGGTCAACTCATAGGGGCAATCCGCGACATAGGCGGCGACTGCGGCTTGGGCTACGGGCAAAACGGGGACGACGCGCTCTTTGTCGCCCTTGCCGATAATGCGCAGGCTGCTGGAAAGCGGGGAGTCGCTTCCCTTGAGCGAGAGTGCTTCGGAAATCCGCAGCCCACAGCCATAGAGGAGTGTTAAGACTGCGGTATCCCTTTGAGCGACCCAAGGTTTTTCGCTTTGATAAGCGATGGTTTCAAGAAGGGCGCGCGCGGCCTCTTTTTCAACGGGGCGCGGTAGTTTTTGTTGGAATTTTGGCGCACGGGTCGCAAGGATGGCAGTGGCGTCAAATCCGTCGCGTTCTGCAAACCAGTTGTAGAAACTTTTGACGGCGGAAAGTTCGCGGGCGAGGGAGCGCGGCGCAATTCCGCGGCCTCGTTCACGGGCAAGCCAGGCGCGCATGTCTTGGATCGAAATCCTTTTTAGGGGGGCGACGCCGAGGTCTGTACCAAAACGTTCCCCCATAAATGCGAAAAAGCATAGGAGGTCTGCTTGATAGGCTGATATCGTGTTTTCTGACAATCCTTGAACGGATTGCTTCATTTCAAGCCACCCAGACAGCAAAGCGCTGGCGGCTGGCGAAACGGATGTCATGACAGCCAACGCGCCATTGCACGTTCAAAAGTTCCCGCAAAAAACGCTAAAAGGTCAGTGCCTTGGTCCGATTTGAACATATGTGGGTCTTCTGACCCCAGAAGCAGCAACCCTGGGAGGCGGCCATTGCCAAAGTCCAACTTAAGGGCCGCTTCGGACCGGATATATTCAGAACCCGTACCATAGATTTCGTCATCCGCTGGGCGATACTGACGTAAAGTTACAGGACGCGGTTCGGATTGGCGGCCCGCTTTGAGGTATGTGTCAACGAAACCCGGTTCAGCGACGGTTAAAACATGGCCAAGCTTTTTGACGACGGGATCTTCGCCTTTTTGAACGCTTTCCAAAACAAGGCGCACGGCATCAACCCGCAGGATTTCGGCGATGCCCGTTCCGAGTTCTTGAAGGAAGGCTTCAAAATCTGTGGGGTCCAACAGTTTAAGAACCGCGCGGTGCACTTGATTGGTACCTGCGAGATTTTCATAGGCCGCTGCGATGACGGAGCGGTGTGTGTCTTCGAGGCGGTCAAGACGGGCCTCTAAGCGGTCCATCGCGATCCCGCGCAAATCCACGATATTGCCGCCAAGGGCCTTTTCGTTGGCCGCCACAAGGGCGCGCATGACGTCTTTGTCCTCAAGAATGAACTCGGGGTCCGTCATTATTTTTTCACGGAGATCTTCTTGCAAAATCGCGTTGCTCAAGTGCCTGCCTCGTTTTTGTTTTTATATGGTACTTGCACATTTCGCGGATTTTTCCGTCTAAATGCGCTGAATTGTACCGCCTGCTTGCTCTTTTCTAACATGGGGGGGGATTCATTGCATCAGGTTTTTGAGCAGAATTGAAATTCTGTGCGAATGTACGCTTAGGGGCACAAAGCAAAACAGCCCCTGCTTTCACAGAGGCTGTTTGTTGTAATTTAGTTCGTAGGATTACAGGATTTTTTGACCTGTTTTCGCCCAGTCAGCCATGAAAGCTGCGAGGCCTGCATCCGTAAGAACGTGGTCAGCCATTTTCAAGATAACGCCAGGAGGGGCCGTGCAAACGTCGGCTCCCAGAAGGGCGCAATCTTTCATGTGGTTGACGGAGCGAATTGAGGCCGCCAGAATTTCAGTCTCAAACGCGTAGTTGTCATAGATCGTGCGGATGTCCGCGATCACGTCCAAACCATCGATGTTGATGTCATCCAAACGACCAATGAAGGGCGAAATGAATGTGGCACCAGCTTTTGCTGCGAGCAGGGCTTGGTTAGCGGAGAAGCACAAAGTGACATTGACTTTGGTGCCTGCATCGCTAAGCGTCTTACATGTTTTCAAGCCGGCCCAAGTAAGAGGAACTTTGACACAGATGTTTTCTGCGATCTCGGCTAGTTTGCGGCCTTCAGCGATCATTTCGTCGGCCTCAAGGGCAACGACTTCGGCTGAAACCGGACCGTCGATCATGTCGCAGATTTCTTTTGTGACTTCCAGAATATTGCGGCCGGATTTCATAATGAGGGAGGGGTTTGTTGTAACCCCATCTACCATGCCAAGGTCGTTTAGTTCGGCAATGGCGGCGACGTCTGCGGTATCTACAAAGAATTTCATGAGAGTATTCCTAGTTAGGTTGGGCTCTATCCGGCGCCTATGTACCTCAACTCAGACTTTGCTGGAACCCCAAAAGGGGGCGAAACATGTCTGATCAGTTTGGCTTTGGGGCTGATTTTGGTGGCGAGTCTGATTTTGCGTCTGACGATGGGCAAGAATTTGCGCGCGGCGCGCAGGTTGCCGTGATGACCACCCAACCGATTGATCGGTTCTTGGATTATAAATCACCAGAGGGCGGATGCAATACGGGCGATTTTGTCGAGGTGCCTTTGGGGCCACGCAAAGTTTTGGGTGTTATCTGGGGCGTTGGTGAAGGGCGGTTTGATCCGTCGAAAATTCGCGCGGTAAGCCGTGTGTTGGATGTGCCGCCAATGGGCCAAGATATGCGCGAATTCCTCGTGCGGTCAGCGGAATATACCCTAACGCCTTTGTCCCAAATGGTTCGGTTGGCAACCCGCGCGCCGGGGCTTTTTAATCCGCCATCGATGCGTAAAATTTTTCGCATGGGGACTGGAACACCCGACCGCATGACGCCCGCGCGTGAAAAAGTATTGGCTGTGCTAGAGGATTATGGCGACATGTCCTTTACGCTCAAGGAATTGGCCGACATGGCAGGGGTAACGTCGTCGGTTGTAAAAGGCCTCGCAAAACAGGGGGCTGTGCGCGAAGAAGACACGCCACGCGACGTGCCATTTCCACTGTTGCGGCATGACTTTAGCGGTGTCGCGCTTGAGGGCGATCAAAATGGCGCGGCGCTTGAATTGCGCGAGGGCGTGGCGGATCGGGCCTATTCGACGGTGCTTTTGAAGGGTGTGACCGGATCGGGGAAAACCGAAGTTTATCTTGAGGCGGTCGCAGAATGTTTGCGTTTGGGTCGGCAGGCGTTGGTCCTTTTGCCCGAGATTGCTTTGACGGCAGAGTTCTTGACGCGGGTTGAAAAACGCTTTGGTGCGAAACCTGCTGAGTGGCATTCCGGCGTTACCATGACCGAGCGCCGTCGTGTTTGGCGGATGGTCGGGGCGGGCGGGGCCGAGTTGGTTGTTGGTGCACGATCTGCGCTATTTTTGCCCTTTCGCGACCTCGGGTTGATCGTTGTCGATGAAGAGCACGACACGTCCTATAAACAGGAAGAAGGCGTTTTGTATTCGGCCCGCGATATGGCGGTTTTGCGGGCCACATATTGCGCGGCGGAAGTTGTTTTGGCGTCGGCTACCCCTAGCCTTGAAACTTGGGCCAACGCGGAGGCGGGCAAGTATAAACGTCTTGATCTCTCCAGCCGGTTTGGTGAAGCGCAACTTCCGGAAATGCGTGCGATTGATATGCGCAGTGAGAAGTTGGCAAGCAATCACTGGATTTCGCCGACGTTAAAAGCCGCAGTGCAAATGCGCGTTGATGCAGGGGAGCAAGCGTTGCTTTTCATCAACCGTCGTGGCTATGCGCCGACGACTCTGTGTCGGGCCTGTGGTGAGCAAATCGGATGCGAATTTTGCGACGCGCGGATGGTGGAACACCGTTTTCAAAAGCGTCTGGTGTGCCACCAATGCGGCGAGACAAAGCCGATGCCGATTGAATGTCCGAGCTGCAAGGTCGAAGGGAAACTTGCGCCCGTCGGACCCGGAGTTGAGCGCTTGGCGGAAGAAGTGACCGAACTTTTCCCCGACGCTCGTGTCGCGGTATTGTCGAGCGATTTGTTTAGTTCGGCCCGCGCGCTTAAGGAGCAGATTGTGTCGATTGCCCAAGGGGGCGCGGACATTGTGATTGGCACGCAGCTTGTGGCCAAGGGGCACAACTTCCCCAACCTTACATTGGTGGGAGTCATTGACGCGGATTTGGGTCTTCAGGGCAGTGACCTGCGCGCTGCCGAACGCAGTTTTCAACTGATGCGACAGGTGTCGGGACGGGCAGGGCGTGCGGCGAAAAAAGGCACGGCGCTTTTACAAACTTTCCAACCGGAGCATCCTGTTATTCGGGCAATTTTGTCGGGTGAAGAAGAACAGTTTTGGCGGGCAGAAGCGGCGGAACGTATGGAGGCGGGCGTGCCACCCTATGGGCGTATGGCGGGGATTGTTTTGTCCTCAACCGACGTGCAGGAAGTCTTTGATTTAGGTGGAGAAATGGCGCGGATGGATGGGCCGCTGCGGGCCATAGGCGCGCAAGTTTTTGGCCCAGCGCCGGCACCTATTGCCCGCGTCCGTGGCCGCCATCGCGTGCGCCTTTTGGTGAAAGCCCCAAAAAATGTACCGCTGCAAAAGGCGCTGACCAAGTGGATTGCGCAATTTAAAATCCCAAACACATTACGCCTTTCGGTCGACATTGATCCGCAGAACTTTTTTTAAACATTGCTTCCCTTGGCGCAAATTTCTGCGTAGGAAAATCGAATGAAAACTTACCCTCTCGAAAACGTGGATCAACTTCCCGTATGGCGCCGCCCCATTGCCTATTTGGTTTTGACGGCGATTGCGCTTCCACTGGCTTTTGCGACGTGGTCCGCGCTGCTAAATAACTTCGTTATCGAGGTCGCTCAATTTGATGGTGCCGATATCGGTATGCTCCACTCAATTCGCGAAATTCCTGGCTTTTTAGCTATTGGCGTGATCGCCGTCTTACTGTTTGTGCGCGAGCAGGTTTTGGCGATGGTCTCGCTCATCCTGCTTGGAGTCTCGACAGCGGTTACGGCGTATTTCCCAAGCCTTGGCGGTATTCTGATGATTACCTTTCTGAGTTCTGTTGGGTTCCATTATTTCGAGACGGTCAATCAATCGCTGCAACTTCAGTGGCTTTCAAAAGAGCGCGCACCAAGAATCCTTGGTATTCTCGGGGCTGTGGGATCAGCGGCGACTTTGGTGTCCTACGGGCTGATTGTCCTGTTGTGGGAGCCGTTGGCGCTCACGTATAACATTGTGTTCCTGCTGTCGGGAGGCAGTTGCGCGTTGATTGCCCTGTATTGCATGTTTGGCTTTCCGCAGTTTGAGAACAAAGTGGTGCAACGCCGCGAGGTCGTTTTGCGCAAACGCTATTGGCTCTATTATGCGTTGGAGTTTTTTGCGGGTGCGCGTCGGCAAATCTTTGTTGTTTTTGCGGGCTTCATGCTGGTTGAACGCTTTGGCTTTGACGTGCACGAAGTGACGGGGCTCTTTATGATTAACCTTGTCGCCAATATTGCTCTGTCCCCCATGTTTGGCGGGTTGGTTGCGCGTTTTGGCGAGCGGCGTATGCTTTTGATTGAATACACGGGCCTCGTTTTGGTGTTTCTTGCTTATGGCGGTATCTATTTCTTCAATTGGGGCGTGCTTTTGGCGATGGTGCTTTATGTGGTCGATCACATGTTGTTTGCGTTGAAATTGGCGCTCAAAACCTATTTCCAGAAAATCGCAGACCCAAGTGATATTGCCCCAACGGCCGCTGTTGCCTTTACGATCAATCATATTGCGGCGGTGTTTTTGCCCATTCTACTTGGCCTGTTATGGGTCGTGTCTCCGGCCGCCGTGTTTTTTGCCGCCGCAGGGATCGCATGCGGCTCGTTCCTCCTCGCGCTGCTCATCCCGCGCCATCCCACACCTGGATATGAAACGGTTTTTTCTGGACGTGACTTGGCAGTGGCAGAGTAGCAATTACGTTACATCGCTCCTATATTGACGATATACGGAATAGAAATGGGAGCGCGTCATGTTTGGTACGAAAAAAGAGACAATGGTGAAAGAAGACCGTGCGCTTGCGGGACAAGAAGCACCGGTTCCCACTGCGGATGTTCATTTTCTCTCTGGTATTCCCCTCAATTCTGACGTGCCGGAGGGCATGGAAGAAGCCATGTTTGGCATGGGATGTTTTTGGGGCGTTGAGCGGATCTTTTGGCAAATCGAGGGCGTTTACCTGACGATGGTTGGCTATTCCGGCGGCTTTACCGAAAACTGTACGTATGAGCAGGTTTGCACCGGACAAACTGGCCACAATGAGGTTGTGCGGATAATCTTTGATCCCAAGAAAATCTCCTATGAAACCCTGCTTCAGCATTTCTGGGAAGGCCATAACCCAACGCAAGGCATGCGTCAGGGCAATGATCGCGGCACACAGTATCGCTCTGGGATTTACACGTTCAATGCAGCGCAAGCTGAAAAGGCCGAGGCCAGCATGGCGGTCTATGAACATCGTTTGCGGCGCAACGGGCACGGTGCGATTACCACTGAAATTCTGCCCGCGAACACCTTCTATTTCGCGGAAGGATATCATCAGCAATACCTTGAGAAAAATCCAAGTGGGTATTGTGGCATCGGCGGAACAGGGGTGACATGCCCTATCGGTGTGGCCGTCTAGGCGGGATTGATCAACGCGTCTTGACCCGTGCGGGACAAGACCTTACGCCGGAATAGAACAGAAACCAATTGGCGTATTCTGCACGAGGACCTTATGGCCACTTATACCGCACTCACAACGCTCAACGGCAAAGCCGCAGCGACTTCGCTTGGCGAAGCCATGGAGAATATGACGTCTGAACCCACGGGTGTAGGCGTGTTCGAAGTTGAGGACGGGTCTGGTTTTTGGGAAGTTGGGGGCTATTTCACCGAGATGCCCGATGTGACCGAATTGGCATTGCTTGAGACAATGTCGGGTGCAAAACCATTTGTCGTATCTGAGGTGCCAGACGTCGACTGGGTTGCACATGTGCGTCGCGAGTTGTCGCCCGTTAAGGCGGGCCGCTTTTATGTCTACGGCACCCACGATGCGGATACGGTTCCTGAGGATTCCATTCCTTTGTTGATCGATGCCGCGATGGCCTTCGGAACGGGCCACCACGGCACGACGTTGGGGTGCCTTCGGGCACTGGATGGCTTGGCGAGCGGTGGTTTTGTCGGCAAAAATGTGGCGGATATCGGGTGTGGAACCGCCGTGCTCGCTATGGCCGCCGCGCGCATTTGGCCTAACAGGGTGATGGCGAGCGATATCGATCAAGTTGCGGTCGACGTTGCCATGACCAATGTGCGCTCTAACGACCTTTTGGAGCAGGTGCAGTGTGTCGAAGCTGCGGGCTTTAATCATCCAACACTTGTAGCGAAAGCACCCTATGATTTGGTGTTTGCAAACATCCTCAAGGGCCCTCTTATTGGCCTCGCGCCTGACATGAAGGCTAATATTCAAGCGGGGGGCTATGCGATTCTCTCGGGGATTCTGAACGAGCAGGCAGATTCTGTGGTCGAGGTTTATGCACAGAATGAGTTCAATCTTATCTCTCGCACCGAGATTGTTGAATGGACCACTCTTTTGCTCCAGAAAAAAGGCTGAGGTGAGGGTGAAACTCCCTGATTTTGCCTTATTCGCCTTGATTTTGCCACATTTCACCTTGAGAATAACATTGTTGGTGGGGGCCAACTGACGGAGCCGGATATGGCTGATGCAAATATGCAAGATTTTGCCAAGCGTGTGTCTCGCATTAATAAGCGTAAACACAAGCAGGCCAGAAATGGCTCTACGTTGGTCGTGGACGATGACGGCCTGATTGCGACGCGTACGCTCCGCCGTACCCCTCGTTTTCCTTGGCGTGGTGTTTTTCTAACGCTTGCAGTCTTTTTCGTTCTTAAAGGGATGTTGCTTGCGCACCTTGGCGCGGCTACCTACGACGCTCGCGTTGCCAAGCTTGAAGCGGGAACTGCCTTTGAAAAGGTCGGTGCATTCGCCATGGCGGCCGATCCGGTCACCAAAATGACGGCGGAAACTATCGGGAAATACTTAAAGTAATATGTGCCGGATTCGATTGGTGTCTCTCTCGATCCTTCAGTTTTACTTCGAAAAAGCCGCACCATGGCCTCTGGTGCGGCTTTTTCTATTTGAGGAGTCAAAAACGCAAAAAACCCGCGCTATCCTAAAATAGACGCAGGTTCTCACCGTGAGTGTTGTCGTTTTTTAAATGCGTTCGATGTCTTGGCGGCAAAGGCCGATGTCGTCCAATTCGCGGTCGGAAAGTTTTCTCAGTGCATTGCGTGTTGCGCGGGTGTCGTTCCAGTCAGCGAATGTTCCGAAAAGAGTTGCGAGGGCGCCGAAAACGCGACCACCAATTGAGGCGCCGTTTGCGATTGTTCCGGAAGAATATGTAACAGCCATGCTAGGCATCCTTTTTTGTGTGTATTGATGATTTCGTTTTATCTTGAATGGCAAATAGGGTTATTAAATCGCCCAAACAAGTGGCGACACCCGCATATCCCGCATGCGTTTTGTGCATAGCTGAAACCTTGGTGGTCAAAAACGGGCGGAAACCCCTGTAAACGCTACGAAAACGATGTGTCTTCTGGGCATAAAAACAAGGTTCGTGCGGCAATCTCTTGGCAAATGTTCGCGTTTCGTGCTATTGCTGGCCGCAAGCGATAATGGCGGCAAACGCCAAATCCAGAGCAGACAGGATGTAATATGCGTGTATTGGGAATCGATCCCGGTCTTAGGAATCTTGGATGGGGCGTTATTGATGTCACGGGGGTGCGCCTGTCACATGTGGCAAACGGGGTTTGTACGTCGGATGCAAAGGCCGAATTGGCGGAACGTTTATTATCCTTGCACAGCCAGTTGACGCGCGTCCTTAAGCAATACGCCCCAGATACAGCGGCCGTTGAGCAAACCTTTGTGAATAAGGATGGCGCGGGCACCCTTAAATTGGGTCAGGCGCGCGGTATTGCGATGTTGGTTCCTGCTCAAGCGGGTTTGCCCGTTGGCGAATATTCCCCAAACAAAGTAAAGAAAACCGTTGTCGGGGTTGGCCATGCCGACAAAGGGCAGGTCGCGCATATGGTGTCTATGTTGTTGCCGGGATGTGTTCTTGCGGGGCCTGATGCCGCGGATGCTCTTGCGATTGCGATCTGTCATGCTCATCATGCACAATCCGCCAACCATTTGGAAAAAGCAGTGAAACGTGCAGAGCGACAGGGGGCCGCATGATAGGCAAGATTTCAGGGCGTTTGGAATATCGCAGCACCGATCATGTGATGATCGACGTGCGCGGCATTGGATATTTGGTCTATGTTTCTGAGCGCACTTTGGCCGCGTTACCACAGGTCGGCGAAGCAGTTGCGCTCTATACGGAGCTTTTGGTGCGCGAAGATTTGTTGCAACTTTTTGGCTTCACAAGCTTGGTTGAAAAGGAATGGCATCGTTTGCTTTTGTCTGTGCAAGGAGTTGGGGCTAAGGCGTCCTTGGCGATTTTGGGCGCCCTTGGGCCCGAAGGCGTTGGCCGCGCGATTACGCTGGGCGACTGGAATGCCGTTAAAGCCGCGCGAGGCATTGGGCCAAAAACCGCACAGCGTGTTGTTTTGGAACTCAAAGACAAAGCGCCAAATGTGATGGCACTGGGCGGGTCGTTGTCGATGGCGCAGGGCACCGTTGCGCCAGTTGTGGATGCGGACGATGATGTCGTGATCGAGACTCCGAAAGCCACTTCATCGGTACCTGTTCGAAATTTTGCTGCGGCGCAATCCGAGGCGCTCTCGGCGTTGACCAATTTGGGGTATAATCCCAGCGAAGCCGCGCGAGGCGTGGCGCAGGCTGCTATGGACACTCCTGACGTTGAAACGCCCGACCTTATTCGCGCAGCGCTGCGCCTGCTTGCTCCGAAGGGCTAGACTATGAGTGATGTGTTCCAACCCGACCCAGACTTGCGGCCAGAAGTGCGTCCCGAAGATACGGACCGCGCATTGCGTCCTCAAATCCTGGAAGAATTTATCGGCCAGGCGGAAGTTCGGGCAAATCTTCGAATTTTCATCGAAAGCGCAAAACAGCGTAACGAAGCAATGGATCACGTCTTGTTTCACGGCCCTCCCGGTTTGGGCAAAACTACGCTTGCCCAGATTATGGCGCGCGAGTTGGGCGTGAATTTCCGCATGACGAGTGGGCCTGTGCTGGCAAAGGCAGGTGATCTTGCGGCCATCCTCACCAATCTTGAGGCCAAAGATGTTTTGTTCATCGACGAAATTCACCGATTAAATCCGGCTGTTGAGGAGGTTTTGTATCCAGCGCTTGAGGATTTCGAGCTTGATTTGGTGATTGGCGAAGGGCCCGCGGCACGTACTGTCCGTATTGAGCTTCAGCCGTTTACGCTTGTCGGGGCGACCACCCGCATGGGGCTTTTGACAACGCCGCTACGCGACCGATTCGGCATTCCGACGCGTTTGCAATTTTATACCGTCGAGGAATTGCATGAAATTGTGACCCGTGGCGCAAGGCTTTTGCATGTCCCGACAGAACCCGATGGGGCAATGGAGATCGCGCGGCGCGCACGCGGGACACCAAGGATCGCAGGACGGCTTTTGCGCCGCGTTGTGGACTTTGCGCTTGTTGAAAACGGTGGCAAGATTACCCGCAAGCTCGCGGATCATGCACTGACGCGGCTTGGGGTGGATCACCTCGGTTTGGATGGTGCGGATCGTCGCTACCTTAAGCTCGTCGCCGAAAATTATGGTGGGGGGCCAGTAGGCATTGAAACCCTATCGGCGGCGCTGTCTGAAAGTCGCGACAGCTTGGAAGAGGTCATTGAGCCGTTCCTCCTTCAGCAAGGTCTGATTCAGCGCACGCCACGCGGACGGATGCTGGCTCAAAAAGCATGGACCCACCTTGGGCTAAATGCGCCCCTCCCCCCAGGGCAAACGCAAATGTTTGACGACTAAAGCTTGCATTGCTGCCCTTGAAAACATATCCCAATCTCGGTTCAATCCGATGTCAAAGGGAACGATGTGATGACCTCACCTGAAGATATTTCGGCGCTGTTTCAGCGAAACGGTGCTTATGGGTTTTCCCGTTGGGGCAGGCCTATCGCGCCCGTTGTTTTTGGGGTTGAAGACGAAACACTGGCCGTGGTGAAGGGCGCTCTTGAAGCAGTCACCGCGCTTGCGCGGCACGACATTGTGGAAACGGACCCAGAGTTTGGGTCTAACCTGTGGGTGTTTTTCCTACGGGACTGGGACGAACTTAAGGGCGTGCCAGATATGGATGGCCTTATCCCCGAAATGGATGCGCTTTTGCCGCGACTGACCAATGCCAACGCCAATCAGTATCGCTTTTTCAGGTTTGATACCCACGGCGCGATCAAAGCTGGTTTCCTATTTTTGCGAATGGATGAGGCCCTCTCGCAAATTCCAGCCGACGTCCTTTCGCTTGGTCAGATGGTGCAAATGATACTGCTGTGGGGCGATCAGGCTTTTGCCACGGCGTCCCCTTTGGCAATCCACCCTGATACGGGTCACACAGTTTTACGGCCCGAAATCGCGCAGATTATCCAAGCGGGATACGACCCGATCCTTCCCTCCGTCGCAACCGACAGCAGTCATGCGCTTCGCCTTTTTGCACGGATTCCGCCTACGTCTTCAGTTGTCTAATCCATTAAGCGTTGGCATGGTGCATTTTGCCCTGCCGCCAAAACCTGTGAGTGCCGAATGATTCATCGCTTCCCATTGCGCGTTTATTACGAAGACACCGATTTGGCGGGCATTGTATATTATGCGAATTATTTGAAGTTTATCGAGCGCGCACGATCAGAATTCGTCCGCGACCACGGTATTGATCAGGTAAGTTTAAAGGAAGAAAAAGGCGTGGTTTTTGCCGTACGCCGCCTTGAAGCGGATTATCTGGCACCAGCTTTATTTGACGATGTTCTCACGGTCGAAACTTCGTTGGAGGCGGTCACTGGCGCACGGATGGCAATGGCGCAAGACGTTAAGCGTGGCGATACGATTTTATTCACGGCACTTGTAACATTGGTTGCAATTCGCCTGTCGGATGGGGCCCCAACGCGATTACCGGCGGAAATTCGCCACATCGCCTCCTAATTATGCGTCATTTTTGGCGTGCTGTTTGCAAATCATAGCTTTTCCTGTGGGAGTGCTATAAAACATCAACTAATCAGAGCCGGAACACCGGCCTTTATAAACGAGCAGGCATATGGAAACAGATACCCTTGCGATGGCGCAGGAGATTGATTTCTCCTTCATGGCGCTTTTTTTACGTGCAACTTTCACCGTAAAACTTGTGATGATCCTTCTGATTATCGCGTCTTTTTGGTCGTGGGCGATCATTATTCAAAAATCCATTGGATTTAAGCGTGCGCGTGGAGAATCTACCGACTTTGATCAGGCTTTTTGGTCGGGCGAACCTTTGGACGAGCTCTTTGACCAAATCGCAGGCGACCCAAAAGGGTCTTCGCAGAAGATTTTCTCAGCAGGAATGTTAGAGTGGCGGCGGTCGCATCGTCAGGATGGCGGCTTAATCGCAGGCGCGCAGGCACGGATTGACCGCTCCATGGATGTGGCGATTTCAAAGGAAAGCGAATCTCTTACGCATGGTCTGTCGTTCTTGGCTACGGTCGGCGCGACGGCACCTTTTGTTGGGCTTTTTGGTACAGTTTGGGGCATTAAAAACGCCTTTGAGGAAATCGCGATGCAGCAAAGCACGAACCTAGCAGTTGTTGCGCCCGGGATTGCGGAGGCGCTTCTTGCTACCGCACTTGGCCTACTTGCGGCGATTCCAGCGGTTGTGTTTTATAACAAGCTGTCTGCCGATAGCGATCGGATCGTGTCAAGTTATGAAGGTTTTGCAGATGAGTTTGCGACCATTCTAAGCCGTCAGTTGGATAGCTGATATGGGCGCTGGAGTGGTGCAAAGTGGTGGCGGTGGCGGACGACGCGGCCGTCGCGGCCGTGGTCGATCCAAAGCAATGGCGGAAATTAACGTTACTCCGTTTGTGGATGTGATGTTGGTTTTGCTGATCATTTTTATGGTCGCGGCGCCAATGTTGACGGTTGGTGTGCCAGTGGAGTTGCCCAAAACGGCGGCGAAAGCCTTGCCGAGCGAGCAGGAAGAACCCCTGACAATCACCCTGACAGCAGAGGGGCAAGTTGTACTCATGAGTACGGAAATCGCCCGTGAGGACTTGCTCACCAAGCTTATCGCAATTGCGGAAGAGCGTGATGATAACAAGGTGTTTTTGCGTGCAGACGGCAGTATTCCCTATTCAGACGTGGTCCAGATCATGGGTGCGCTGAATGCTGGCGGGTTCAACAATATCGGCCTAGTAACCGAGACGGGCGGGCCCCGTTTGAACGGCAACGACGGATAACGGTACAACGTGAAAACCGGCTTCTATACTTCAGGCACTGCGCATGCAGGCATAATAATATGGCTTCTTTTGGGGGGCCTGTTTTTGCGTGCCGAGGATTCACCTACGCTTGAAAACACACAGGTTTCTCTTTTGACGTCAGAGGAGTTCGCGGCGTTGTCGCCACCCGAGCTTCCGGCCGCAACCGGTGCTCAGCCTAGTCAGCCGGAGGCCGCGACGCCCGATGCACCAGAGCCGGCGGCACCAGACGAACCCATTCAACCCAGCGCGCCAACGGTTGTGGATGATCAGCCCCCATCAACTATTCAATCGCCAGACCCCCTTGTGGTGCCGCTCGCCCCAACGGCACCCACCGCGTCTCCACGGCCATCGCAGCGTGTCGCCCCGCAACCTGTTGTGAATGAAACCCCTGACGCGGCGGTGGATGACATTCCCCAAGAGGCCATAGAATCTGTCGATGAACCGGCGCAAATCCCTGAACCTGCGCCAGAGGTTGAACAAACGACCGCCCCCGAGGAGACAAGTGACCGTATCGTTTCCGAAGCCGTGGCTCCCCCCGCTTCTGCGCCAGCCTCTTCCGCGCGCCCTCCCGCGCGCCCAGAACGGCCAAAACCTACCCCCACGGTTACGCCGACACCGACGACGCCCCCAGCGCCACCGTCCACCCAAAACGCGGATATTATGGCGGCCTTGAATGAAGCAAATGTAGCGCCAGTGACGCAATCCGCTCCAAGTGGTCCCCCCTTATCTGAAGGGGAGAAAGACGCGTTGCGCATCTCGGTTTCCGAATGTTGGAATGTTGGTACGCTATCAAGTGAAGCCTTGCGCACGATTGTAATTGTTGGTTTGGATGTGGGATTGGACGGCAAGCCTGTTAGCAGTTCCCTGCGTATGATTTCGTTTAGTGGCGGTGGACAAGCCGCTGCAAACCAAGCCTTTGAGGCGGCACGTCGCGCAATTATTCGGTGCGGTGCCAAAGGTTTTGATCTTCCGGCCGAAAAATACGATCATTGGAAAGAAATTGAAATTACGTTTGACCCAGAAAAGATGAGGAATAGATGACTATGTTCCGTAAATTAACTATGTTGGTTGCCCTCACTTTTGCGAGCGCAATTACACCCGTTTTGGCAGAACCCCTGCGGATCACAATTGATCAGGGTCAGATTGAGCCCATGCCAATTGCGGTGCCAAACTTCATCGGCGAAAACGCGGCGGCGACGGATATTGCCACGCAAATCAGTCGTGTCGTTGTCAGCGATTTGGAAGGAAGCGCCTTGTTTCGGGAAATCCCGCAAAGCGCGTATATTTCCCAAGTCACTAGTTTCGCCAGCCCGATCCAATATTCGGATTGGCGCGCGATCAACACCCAAGCCCTTGTAACGGGGGCGGTGAGCGTCAACGGATCAAGCCTTACTGTGAAGTTTCGTCTGTTTGATGTCGTAACAGGGCAAGCGCAGGGTGAGGGACTTCAATTCGTTGGCACCACAGATAGTTGGCGTCGGATGGCCCACAAGGTTGCGGATGCCGTCTATAGCCGGATCACGGGTGAAGGTGGATATTTTGACAGTCGCGTTGTTTATGTTGCCGAAAGTGGCCCTAAGGATAACCGTAAAAAACGGCTTGCGGTGATGGATTATGACGGGGCGGGCGTTCAATATTTGACCAATGATTCCTCCTTGGTGCTTGCGCCGCGTTTTTCCCCAACGGGTGATCGCGTCCTTTATACGTCCTATGACTCTGGCTTTCCGAGGATTTACCTTTTGGATGTGGCCACTGTGGGGCGCAGTCTCCTCGAAAGCCAAGAAGGCAGTATGAGTTTCGCACCGCGTTTCTCGCCAGATGGCCAAACGGTCGTCTATTCCCTTTCACGGGGGGGCAATACAGATATTTATTCGCTCAACCTTGCGTCAAGAGTGCCGACACGCCTGACCAATACACCCGCAATTGAAACAGCGCCGAGCTATTCGCCTGACGGGAGCCAGATCGTGTTCGAGAGCGACCGAAGCGGTGGGCAGCAGGTTTATATTATGTCGTCCAACGGCGGTGAAGCGCGCCGGATCAGCAAGGGGTCCGGTCGTTATGGTACGCCGGTGTGGTCTCCGCGTGGTGATTTGATCGCCTTCACCAAGCAAGATGGGGGCCGCTTCCACATTGGTGTTATGCGCACGGATGGCAGCGAAGAGCGGTTGTTAACAACGTCGACTCTTGATGAGGGGCCTACTTGGTCGCCAAACGGGCGTGTGATTATGTTTACCCGCGAAACCTCCGGTGCAAGTGGAACCGCGGCGCTCTATTCCGTGGATGCAACTGGGCGTAACCTTAAACGGATAAGCACCCCAGGGGCGGCAAGTGATCCCGCATGGTCACCGCTGTTGAAATAAGGCGGCGAAGCTGAAATAACGAGGGAAATGCAAAGGGATCCCCTTTGTAAAAACGAAGTGGAACTTCTAATGGTACATATTTCGAAAGTGGTTTTGCTGATTGCAGTCCTTGGGCTCGCGGCATGTAGCAATAAAAATGCAGACGCGTTAGGAAGCGGTGGCTATGGCGACGGTTCAAGCACCAGCGGTGGCTATGGCGATGCAAATGATCCGCGCAGTGTGGCCTATTTCAACACAACGATTGGCGACCGCGTTCTATTTGCCGTGGATCAAAGCACCTTAAGCGAACAGGGGAAAGATATTCTAACGCTTCAAGCCCGTTGGTTGATGGAAAACACGGCCTATACCGCGATCGTACAAGGGCACGCGGACGAACAAGGCACGCGTGAATACAACCTTGCACTTGGCGAGCGTCGTGCAAACGCCGCACAGCAATTCTTGGTGTCACAAGGCGTTTCAAGCAGCCGTCTGCAAGTGGTGAGCTATGGCAAAGAACGCCCAATCGAGATTTGTTCCCAGGAAAGTTGTTACGCGCTCAATCGCCGTTCTGTCACCGTTGTAGCCGCTGGTGCTGGAGTCTAGCGCATGCGGTATCAGATTGGTTTTTCAACATCTCGTAGGGCACTGACAGGTATTGTTGCAGCTTCGTTCCTGAGCTTTGGAATGGGTGGGGTTGCCGCAGCACAGGATCAGACCCTTGCCGACATCCGTCAGGAACTTTCCGTTGTTTATGTAGAAATACAAAAGCTTAAGCGGGAATTGTCCACGACGGGTGGTGCAAATGGTGGCCAGAACAATGGCAGTTTGATTGAGCGAATTGAGACCCTAGAGGCCCAGCTGCAAAGTGTAACCGCACGTTCAGAAGAGATTGAATTGCGGCTTGACCGGGTTGTCACGGATGGCACCAATCGGATTGGGGATTTAGAATTCCGGATTTGTGAGCTTGAACCAAAATGCGACATCGGTAGTTTGACATTGGGCAGCACATTGGGCGGCGATACGTCGGCTGTGAATACGGCTCAGGCACCTACAGATAGCGTGCAATTGGCGGTTGGTGAAGAGGCCGACTTTGCAGCGGCGAAAGCGGCGATGGACGCCGGAAATTTCACTGACGCCGTGGAGAAATTCGACGCTTTCACCACGAACTATCCAGGTAGCAGACTGTCGCAGGAAGCCCATTTTTTACGCGGGACATCCTATGAATCCCTGTCGGAAACCTCTTCAGCCGCGCGGGCTTTTCTGGCCAGTTTCTCCGGCGATCCCAACGGAGCGTTTGCGCCAAAAGCCTTGCTTAAGCTGGGCGTTTCTTTGGGTGCGCTTGGCCAAACAAATGAAGCCTGTTTGATGCTTGGCGAGGTCGAAACACGCTTCCCGTCCTCCGAAATCGTAGGCCAAGCGCAATCATCTTTGAGTGGTTTGGGCTGCAGTTGATCGAACCCGAACTTCACGACAAAGAATTGCAAAAGGCGCTGGCAGAAAAGCTGGCGCCTTTTGTCGGTCGTACCCTTGGGCTCGCAGTTTCGGGTGGTTCGGATTCGAGGGCATTGCTTGAATTAGCTGCGGATTGGGCACGCGAAACCAACAGCGAATTGCTGGTTGCGACGGTTGACCACGGATTGCGTAAAGAGGCGCGAAACGAAGCTAAGTGGGTTGGGGAAATTTGCGCACAACGCGGGATTCCGCATGACATTTTGGTTTGGGACAATTGGGACGGTCAGGGCAATTTGCAAGCACAGGCCCGCCGCGCGCGCTATCATTTAATCGCAGAGTGGGCCGTTGCCGGCGGGGTAGCAACCGTTGCCCTCGGGCATACCGCCGACGACGTCGCCGAGACGTTTTTGATGCGTCTTGCACGTTCCTCTGGTGTCGACGGACTCGCGCGTATGCGGTCGGAGTTTGAGCGAGAAGGAATGCTCTTTACGCGTCCACTCCTATCAATGCGCCGCGAGTCGCTGCGAATGTTTCTTCGGGAACGTGGTGCGACATGGTTCGAGGACCCCTCTAACCAAGATTCCAGATTTGAGCGGGTGAAAATGCGCTCCGTTTTGCGGGAATTGGAAGCCTGCGGGCTAGAAACAAAAAAAATAACGCAGGTAGCAGAAAATTTAAAACAGGCTTCAATCGCATTGAAAACTTACGCGGCCAAGGAAGCCGAAGCAGCGATGAAGGTTGAAGATGGCGACGCGTTGCTCGACTGGGAGCAGCTCAAAAAAATGCCAGAGGACATCCAAAGGCGCTTGCTTATCGGTGCACTTTCTTGGGTTTCTCCATCTGAATACTCTCCACGTTCGCGGGCATTGACGCAAGTATTTGCGCAGCTTACTGACCAAGGAACGAGTACGCTTTCTGGCTGTATTTTGACCTTGAAGTCCAATGAAATAAGGATATTTAGGGAGCTTTCTGCGGTCTCGGAACCCGTTGAGACACATGGAAGTGCCGCGTTTGACTGGGATAATCGTTGGCATATTTCTGGAGGATTTCCAGAACATGCTAGGGTCGGTGCACTCGGCGAGCAGGGCCTCGCTGCTTGCCCCGAGTGGCGTGCATCTGGGCGCAAGAGGCAGTCGCTCCTGTCCTCTCCATCGGTATGGGTCGGCGCAGAACTCGTTGCGGCGCCACTGGCCAAAAAGCACAAATACTTGGTGGCGACACCTCTTCGTGATAAGGAAGATTTGATCAGAATCCTTTTATCGCATTGAAGATTTCGCTGTGATCCTTATTTTAGGTAGGTGACGACGCTCGGATTCTACCGTTCTGTTAATTTTCGTAAGGAGATGTCCCTTGGGCAACGCTCGAAGTTTCGCTTTTTGGATCGTTTTGGGTCTGCTTTTTATTGCATTGTTCCAGCTTTTCAGCGGCAATCAAACGACACTGTCTAGCAGTGAGTACGCCTATTCGGATTTTGCCGTTGCGGTTGAGGCCGGTCAAATCACGCAAGCAAAAGTTGATGGCGAACGCGTCACCTTTGTTGGGCTAGATAATAAAGAGGCTTGGGCGATTATTCCTAAGGACGCTGAAGTTACGAAAATGCTTCTTGATCAAGGCGTCGAAGTAACCGCCGTTTCTCAGGAAGCCTCATCGGTTAGTCGTATCATTTGGCTGTTTGGTCCTGTCATTCTCCTGATTGGTTTCTGGTTCTTTATGATGAACCGTATGCAAGGTGGCGGCAAAGGCGGCGCGATGGGCTTTGGCAAATCCAAGGCCAAAATGCTGACCGAGAAATCAGGCCGAGTAACATTTGATGATGTTGCAGGTATTGACGAAGCTAAGGAAGAGCTCGAAGAAATCGTAGAATTCCTGCGAAATCCACAAAAATTTAGCCGCTTGGGTGGTAAAATTCCTAAAGGTGCTTTGCTTGTGGGCCCTCCAGGTACCGGTAAAACATTGCTAGCGCGTGCGATTGCGGGCGAAGCGGGTGTGCCTTTCTTCACCATTTCGGGTTCTGATTTTGTTGAGATGTTTGTCGGCGTGGGCGCAAGCCGCGTGCGCGACATGTTTGAACAGGCCAAAAAGAACGCACCTTGTATTGTGTTTATTGACGAAATTGACGCGGTTGGGCGCCATCGTGGTTCCGGCCATGGCGGCGGCAATGACGAGCGCGAGCAAACTCTCAACCAACTTCTGGTCGAGATGGATGGCTTTGAAAGCAACGAAGGTGTGATCCTTCTTGCCGCGACAAACCGTGCCGATGTTCTGGACAAAGCACTAACACGCCCCGGTCGTTTTGACCGCCAAGTTCAAGTTCCAAATCCAGATATCAAAGGTCGCGAGAAAATTCTGAATGTTCACGCTGCTAAAGTCCCTGTTGGCCCCGACGTTGATCTGCGGATCATTGCGCGCGGTACTCCAGGTTTCTCTGGGGCGGACCTTGCTAACCTTGTGAATGAGAGTGCCTTGATGGCCGCGCGCATTGGGCGCAATTTTGTGACCATGCATGATTTTGAAATGGCCAAAGACAAAGTTATGATGGGCGCGGAGCGTCGCAGCATGGTTCTGACGGCGGATCAAAAAGAAAAAACGGCCTATCACGAGGCTGGCCACGCGATCGTGGGGATTACGTTGCCGAAATGTGATCCGGTTTACAAGGCCACAATTATTCCACGTGGTGGCGCTTTGGGCATGGTGATGAGTCTTCCCGAAATGGACCGTCTGCAAATGTTTAAGGACGAAGCCAAGCAACGCATTGCCATGACGATGGCAGGGAAAGCCGCCGAGATTTTCAAATACGGCGCGGATAGTGTTTCCAGCGGTCCCGTAGGCGACATCATGCAGGCGACAGCTTTGGCGCGCGCCATGGTCATGCGCTATGGCATGTCCGATAAAGTGGGCAATATCGACTATCAGGAGGCGGCAAATGGGTATGATTCCATGGGCGGTGTCGGCGGGTTCTCGGTTTCTGCGGCAACAAAAGAATTGATCGAAAGCGAAGTTAAAGTGCTGATCGATGAGGGCTATGCCACTGCGGTGCGTATTATCGAAGAGCGCGCCGAAGATTTTGAACGTTTGGCGCAAGGGTTGCTTGAGTACGAAACCCTAACGGGTGAGGAAATAGCCCGCGTTGTGCGCGGCGAGTCACCTCATGTGAGCGACGACAATGATGACAAGTCGGACAAAGGTTCCAAGCCAAGTTTGACAGCAGTTCCAAAAACGAAACCGAAAAAGCCAAAGTTGGACGGTGGTATGGAGCCAGAGCCATCAGCTTAGTTTTTCACCCATAAGATTTTAAACGCCACGGGAATTCTCGTGGCGTTTTTTTTGGAAAGAACACTTTATGCACGCCGGCCTACGCGCAAAAATTATCACAGTTTGCACCCAAAAAATTGCGCAAAAGGGCGAAGGCGTCGGCCTATCGTTCTATGCATTTTTCGCCAATCGAAATGACGACCCTGTCAGATTGATGGAGGCCGCGACGTGGTGGATTGAAACTCACAAGCTGGATCATTTTGAAAAAGCGACAAAAATTCTGGCCATGGCGATCGCAGAATCCGAAGCGTGAGCGAAGCTTTCTTCCACTCAATGGCCCCAATCTTTCCCATGTGAAACAAATCACGGCGCTTTCTATGGGGGATATGTCGGAATTGCGCCTGTGGCACCGGTTCTGGCAAGGTATAGCAGTTGTGAAGCACCCTTGAACCAGAGGCCATAATGACTTTCAAAACCGACATTCAGATTGCACGCGAAGCCAACAAGAAACCAATACAGGAAATTGGCGAAAAACTTGGCATTCCAACAGATCATCTTTTGCCTTTCGGTCATGACAAAGCCAAGGTCAGCGCCGACTTCATCAAAGGCCTCAAGGGTAAAACTGACGGCAAACTCATCCTTGTGACCGCGATTAATCCGACTCCGGCGGGCGAAGGTAAAACCACAACGACCGTTGGCTTGGGGGATGGCCTCAATCGTATCGGAAAGAAAACCGCAATCTGTATTCGCGAGGCATCGCTGGGTCCGTGCTTTGGGATGAAGGGTGGCGCCGCCGGTGGTGGCTATGCGCAGGTTATACCAATGGAGGATATGAACCTCCATTTTACGGGCGATTTCCATGCCATAACGTCGGCCCACAACCTGTTGGCGGCCATGATCGACAACCATATCTATTGGGGCAACGAACTTGAAATCGACGAGCGTCGTGTGGTTTGGCGCCGCGTTCTCGATATGAATGACCGTGCCCTACGCGACACCGTGACGTCATTGGGTGGGATTGCGAACGGTTTCCCACGCCAAACAGGTTTTGACATTACGGTGGCGTCCGAAGTCATGGCGATCTTGTGTTTGGCCACGGATTTGAAGGATCTCGAAAAACGTCTTGGGGATATTATTGTCGCTTATCGTCGGGATCGCACACCCGTTTACGCACGGGATCTTAAGGCGGATGGGGCGATGACCGTGTTGTTGCAACAAGCGATGCAACCCAACATTGTTCAAACGCTCGAAAACAATCCAGCCTTTGTTCATGGTGGCCCGTTTGCGAATATTGCACATGGCTGTAACTCGGTTATCGCCACCACTACGGCCCTAAAACTGGCCGATTATGTTGTGACAGAAGCTGGATTCGGCGCGGACCTAGGTGCCGAAAAGTTCATGAATATCAAATGTCGCAAGGCGGGCATTGCGCCTGATTGCGTCGTATTGGTCGCCACAGTGCGCGCCATGAAAATGAATGGGGGCGTCGCCAAAGGCGATCTTGGCGCGGAAAACGTCGAGGCTGTGGAGCATGGCTGTGCGAACCTAGGACGCCATATTGGCAACATGAAATCCTTTGGGGTGCCCGTCGTCGTTGCAATCAACCATTTCACAAGCGACACAGACGCTGAAATCCAAGCGGTCAAACACTATGTCGCGTCACAAGGTTCTGAAGCGATTCTCTGTAAGCATTGGGAAAAGGGCTCTGCGGGAATCACTGAACTGGCAACGCGTGTCGCGGAGATTGCGGATGCTGGTATCAGCCAATTTGCGCCACTATATCCCGACGACCTTCCACTGTTTGAAAAAATAGAGCGGATTGCAAAGTCAATTTACCGCGCCGACGAAGTCCTTGCGGACAAGAAAATTCGCGACCAACTGCGCACATGGGAAGATGCTGGATTTGGCCATCTCCCAATATGTATGGCAAAAACACAGTATAGTTTCTCAACCGACCCAGATTTGCGCGGTGCACCTGTGGGTCATTCTGTGCCTGTACGGGAAGTTCGGCTTGCGGCGGGAGCTGGGTTCATCGTCGCGATTTGCGGGGAGATCATGACGATGCCCGGTCTGCCGCGCGTGCCGTCCGCAGAGACGATAAAACTCAATCCCCAAGGGGAGATTGAAGGGTTGTTTTAGACGCATTGAGGGTGGGCGCGTATTGGCGTATGAGAAGGCGACCTAAACTATGGAATGCCCATGCGCGACCCAAAAAACTGTAAAAACATGACGGAATTGCGCGTCGAAATCGATGCGCTGGACCGTGAATTGGTCTCGAAACTGGCGTTACGGTTGAAGTATATCGACCGTGCCGCCGAGATCAAAATGCGTGATGGCCTGCCGGCAAACATCCCCGCTCGAGTCGAAGATGTCGTTGAAAAAGTCACGTCACAGGCTCGGGTTGCTGGCCTTGCGCCAGCACTCGCAGAATCCATATGGCGCGAAATGATCGGGTTTTCGATTGCCCGTGAAGAAGCCGTTCTAAACTCACCCAAGGAGAGCCCCGATGACAGCAACGTTGATTGATGGCAAAACATTTGCAGCCGAAGTGCGTCAGAAAGTGGCCACCCACGTAACCCGATTGCGCGATGAAAATGGCATTACACCGGGGTTGGCCGTTGTGTTGGTTGGCGAAGACGCTGCGAGCCAAGTTTATGTGCGCGCTAAGGGAAAAATGACGACCGAAGTTGGCATGAATTCCTTTGAGCACAAGTTGGCAGTGGATACCCCTGAAGGCGACTTGTTGGCGCTGATTGCGAAGCTAAATGCCGATCCTAGCGTGAATGGCATTTTGGTCCAGTTGCCGCTTCCTGCGCATTTAAACGAGGATCTGGTGGTCAATTCCATTGATCCTTCCAAAGACGTCGATGGGTTTCATATTTCCAATGTTGGGCGTTTAGGAACGGGGCAAAAATCTATGGTGCCTTGTACGCCGCTCGGCTGTTTGATGATGTTGCGCGAGTTCCACGGTTCGCTTTCTGGTTTGAACGCTGTGGTCATTGGGCGCTCAAATATTGTGGGCAAGCCTATGGCGAGCCTACTTCTTGGGGATAGCTGTACGGTAACAATCGCCCACAGTCGCACGAAGGATTTACCAAGTGTCGTCCGAGCTGCGGACATCGTTGTGGCCGCCGTTGGGCGGCCAGAGATGGTAACGGGGGATTGGATCAAGAGGGGCGCAACTGTGATTGATGTGGGGATTAACCGAATTCCTGCCCCTGAAAAAGGCGAGGGCAAGACACGCCTTGTTGGCGACGTGGATTTTGCGTCGGTCAAGGAAGTTGCTGGCGCTATTACACCGGTGCCGGGGGGTGTTGGCCCCATGACGATTGCGTGCTTGCTTGCAAACACACTGACAGCAACCTGCCGCGCGAACGGGCTAGCTGAACCTGAGGGGCTGACGGCTTAGACGGGGTCTTTATAGTTCGCTTTTCGGCCCTCTAACCCAGCCATGATGGCCTCCATCTGGTTGGGTGTACCTAAGAGTTTTGCTTGTGCTACAGATTCCGCCATGAGTACGTCAGGTACACTCGCATGTTCGATTTCTGTAATTAATTCCTTGGCAACACGGATAGCATCGGGGTTTTTGGTCGCAATATCACAAGCGATCTCAAGTGCGCGGGCTTTGGGATCATCGTTGATTTCGGTGATGAAGCCCGCGTTCAGTGCTGCATTGCCTTCAAAAACCTCAGCGGAATATATGTATTTCCGGATAAGGTCTGCGCGGGCGAGTTGCGGCAGAAGGGCCATGCCTCCCATGTCGGGAATGAGCCCCCATTTTCCCTCGCGGATCGAAAACTTACTGTCTGGCCGTGCGATCCGCATGTCTGCGCCGAGCATAATTTGAAAGCCGCCGCCATAAACGTGCCCATGCACTGCGGCGATCACAGGCATCGGCAAGTCGCGCCAGACCATAGTTGCGCGTTGGAAAAGGTTGCTGTCTCCGTGGGTACGCGCCGTAATGCCACCAGTTTTGAACATTTGCGCAACGAGCGTACCAAATGTGGATGTATCAAGGCCCGCACAGAAGGACGGGCCGTCGCCGCATAAGACTACCGCGCGAATGTCTTTGCGGTCCATCAATGCTTCACCCGTTTCGACAATCGCTTGGATCATTTCCAGATCAAGCGCGTTGCGTTTTTCTGGACGACAGAGCGCAACAATCGCGACAGGCCCATCAATCGATAGGGATACACGTTTCATTATAGCATTCTCCTTTGACATTCAGGGAGAAGATTGCCGTGGTTTCAACCTTTTTCCAAGCCCTTCCGCGAGGGAAGGGCCAAGCTGTTAGTGAATAATCGCCTCGTCTTTTACGAACATATTGGCCCATGCGCGGTCGATCAGGTCGGGGGACATCTGATAGGGTATCCCCTCAAACTCGCAAATCGCGATCATTTGGTCGATCAGGAAGATAGGCTGATAGTTGGCATAAACGTTGTCGATTTCGGGATATTTCTTTTTCAACAAATGCACCAATGCGGCTTCATCAAGAGGCATCTTACGGCGACGTGCCATCATGGCAAAAATCTTGATGTAATCTTCTTGGTCGGGACCATCAATTTTGATTTTAAAGAAGATCCGGCGCAGAGCCGCTCTATCGAAAATCTCGTTCGGGTGGAAGTTGGTTGAGAAAATGACCAGCGTGTCGAAGGGAACCTCAAATTTTTCGCCCGATTGTAGAGATAGGATATCTTTGCCCTCTTCAAGCGGCACAATCCAACGGTTGATGAGAGCCTGTGGTGACTCCTCTTGGCGTCCAAGGTCGTCCACAATAAAGACGCCGCCCGTGGATTTAAGCTGGAGAGGCGCTTGATAGGTGCGGGAAGTTGGGTTGTAGACAAGGTTGAGCATGGAGAGAGACAACTCGCCACCGGTGATAACCGTGGGGCGCTCGCACCGCACATAGCGTGTGTCAAAACGGTTGGAGGCACGTCGCAGCGAGTTTGGATCCTCCTCCTGCGCTTCTGCAGCACTGTGCACAATCGGGTCATAGACCGTGATCACCTGACCGGCATATTCAATGGCGCGCGGTACGAAAATTTTGTCGCCAAGCGCGTCGCGAATCCCGTTCGAAATCGAGGACTTCCCGTTGCCAGGAGGGCCATACATCAGGATTGAGCGCCCAGAACTCACCGCAGGCCCTAGTTGATCAAGGAGCGTTGGCGGTAGGATCAAATGCCCCATTGCGCCGTTCAGTTGCGCCCTGTTGATCATGATATTCCTGATCGATTGGCGTTTGACCTGTTCCTGATAGACCGCGAGGGGGACCGGCATGGCGCCATAATATTCGGACTGGCTTAGAGCATCTAAGGCACGTGCTTTACCCTGATCGGTTAGTTGGTAGCCCATTTCATTGCCCGAGTTGGCGTGAAGGGTCCCTGTCGCTTCAAGTAAGCGTTGCTCGCGGGCCATATCCACCAATTCTTGGGTGACGGGCATTGGGAGGCACACAGCCTTGGCAATTTCAGACACCATTTCGATATTCTGCCGAAACAGCGTTTTTAGAAGTATGTCGCGCATCATCACAGGCGAGAGGTTCATCTCGTTGAGACGTTTTGGGGCGGGGGGGGCAACAACACCCGTGGATTCATAAGACATTTGAAATACCTGTTTGTTTGCCAATTGGTTAGAACTGCTCTTTTTGTGGTGATTCTACCGCGCTTTGTAGGAATGACCACAAAAATCGCGCAGGAGGTTTTGCAAGACGTATGGTCTGCAGCTAGTGTTGCTTAAAAGTTAACGCAGGCACCCATGAAACAAATTAATTCAATTCTCCTTTTTACGATTTTATTCGCAGCCACAATTGTCTTTTCAGGCCTGACCCTTGCCAAGGGGGGCATGTATTTGGGGAAGCACGAATCCGACATCCTCCATCTCTTGGATATTTTACAGCGATTAAGATTGGGTGGGGAAATTCACACTGATATTCAAACGCCCATCGGGGTTTTTGCGTTCGCGCCGGTACTTTGGGTGGCTAATTTTGACGTTGGTTTTGGGATGAGCTTCGCAATCGTTCAATTGGGGCTCGCACTTTGTTTGTTACCCGCTCTTGTTTGGATTGGCGTTTCGCGACTTGGGCCGGTTGGCGCGGTGTTTTTTGGCGTGAGTATCCTTGCGATTGCGACCTCGATGGTTGGCGGGCAAACCGATACATCCTCCTCTATATCGGTGCATTACAACCGGTGGGCTTGGGCCCTTGCCCTGACAGGTCTTGCTCTTGCTGTTTTGATGCCGCGCATACCCTCGCCTAGAGCGAGCATGTTTGAAGGGGCGGTCATTGGGGTCATTATGGCCGTTTTGGCGCTCTTGAAGGTTACGTTTTTTCTGGGGTTCGCCATACCTGTAGTGGTTGGCCTTCTTTTGCACAAAAATAAAAAGGGCCTCGGCGTTGCCATTTTGGCTGGCCTCGGTGTCGTTGCGGCGACAACCTTGATGATGGGGGCCACATTTTGGGGTGCCTATTTTGATGATTTGATGCGGGTCGCCACGTCTAAAAATCGGCCGTTTCCCGGTGAAAGTCTTATGACTCTTGTGACCGCTCCGCAGTATTTGGCAACGTCAATTGTGGCATTTATAGCCTGCGTTACGCTTCGGCAGTCAGGGCAAGGCAAAGCGGCCCTTCTCCTTCTGATTTGCTTGCCGGGCTTCTATTACATCACTTTCCAGAATTTCGGTAATGATCCGATTTGGCTCATTTTCCTCATGGTTTTCCTTATGGCCAACCGTCCGGATCGGGATTTACGCAATGGAATGGGCTGGAGTATGCGAGGGGTGGCGGCGATTATGTCTGGCGCAGCGCTTGCAATTGTTGCCCCTGTTTATCTGAACATCCTGACGAGTAGCTTGCACCATTACGCCGTAAACACAGCCTCCTACGCACCCTTTCTTCCGATTGTCGCTGCGGACATTCAGACAGCAAATATCCGAAGCCAATCCGTTTCAACCCTTCAGAGGGAGGATGGCGGTGCGAGTGGCCTTGAAGGGTTTGTTTCGGAGCCTCTTGAAAAGGAACCACGCATGTTAGGTGGGATAGTGTTCCCCGAGTGTCAGAACCAAACGGGTGTGGTCGCGACAGTTCATGCGATTTCGGGTGCGATTTCCCAGATTATTCCCGCGAAGGGCGGGGCACTTTATGTGGCCGACGTGATTTCGGCGCATTGGATCGAAGCGGGGATGACGCCCGCCAAAGGTTCGGCACCGTGGTACTATGGTGGGCTTCCGGGGTTTGAGAACGCTGAGTTCCTTCTTGTTCCCAAATGCCCCGCGCTTCTGTCGGTACGCAATGCCATGCTCGCGGAAATCCAAGCCCACGAGAAGGTTTTGTTGACGCCCTTGGATGAAACGCCGCTTTATGGGTTCTTTCGGATCGACGTCTTAGACGTTGAAAAAAGCAGCAAGTACGAGGTAGAGCGCGAGCAAAAATCCTAGAGAGATCCCCGCAGGGAACTCTTTTTTGCGATGCCAACTTTCCCATTCGGGCGCGAGTTTTTTCGCCAAAGGCGAAGCACGCACAAGCCGGTGCGCAACAAATCCGACGAGCAAACAGGTTGCGAGTAAAATCGTAAATTTCGGGATATCCGCTCGCGCAACGAAAGGGGAAATCGCGGCGAATACCTTTGCGTCTCCTGCGCCCACTAAACCTATGCTTGCGGCAACAAAGCCCACGACGAGCATAACTAGCCCCTGCATCCAGCCGGAAAAATAGACGTCTAAAGGCAGAACAAAATAGCCGACAACCGCGTAGATCGCGACCAACGCTAGGACGGCTGTATTGCGAATTTTCATGTACTTAAGATCGCTAAACATGACCCAGACACAAATGGGCAGGACGAAAGGCAAGAAGACTTTCGCCGCGCTAGCGGAAAGTGCTAAATCCAAAGTTAAGCGCCACCTTCTAGGGCAGTCAGGGATCGAACCGCCGCTTCGAAGTGCTGAGGATGGGTATCAATCGATTCCTTGAGGAGACCTTTGCCAGTAGCCGCATCCCCTTGCTTGACGGCAGTAAGGGCCATCGTGTGAAGCAACAAAGCACGTTCTTCTTGGGTCATGGGGACAATAGGCATTTCGTAATTGCGCTGTGCGCCCCGAGCCAATACCAGATTATTTTTGGCAGTAAACAGTTTGGTGTCATAGGAAATTGACTCGCCAAAGAGCTTTTCGGCCCGAGCATAATTCCCACGGGTCAGCATTGAGTAGCCCCAGTTATTCAAAACATTTGCCGGTGTCGTTGTCAGTCCAACCGCGGTTTCATAGTAACTATCTGCTTTGGTCCACTCTTTGTTCGAGTCCGCGACCATAGCTTCGAGGCGATACCGTTTAAAAGTTTCGACTGTGGGGGAGACTTGATCCAGCACAACTTCGGCTTCATCCCACTTATTGGATCGGATCAGCGCGTCAGCGTAATCAACCTGATCGGTGCTTGTCCCTTCACTGCTTGCAACAACGGTTTTCCAGCTGCTCAAAGATTCATCGGGTTTCTTGGCACGCACCAAGGACACCGCAAGGCCCCGATGGAAATCCATCCGACTGGGGTCGCTGAGGACGGCTTTTTTGTAATAGAGAACGCCTTCATTTGGATCTGCAACCGTCAACATGATGTCGTTCAGGTTGCTCTCGTCAATGACGTTAATGTCTTTTATCGCACGTTTGACATCGGCTGAATTCGACGAGTCTTCACAGGCGGCAAGAGCTATTGCACTGCTCAAGCACAGCGTTAGAAAAATTGGATGGCGCATTTTTGCGTCCTTTACTGCTCAATTCTCTCGTGGAGTCGCGAGGAGTAAATAGCTGCTGCTACCACGCCGAACCAACTCGTAATTACTTACATCTTCCTCAGCATAGGTCGTATTGTCAATTTTTTCGAGCGCTAAGCGAAGATTTTTGCGAATTGAGTCGCTTTCGCCACTATCCAAGGCATAAGCCGTTTGGAATACGCGGCTGGCTTCACCCGTTTGGCCCGTTTCCATCAGGACAACCCCGAGGTTGTTCCATGCGGGAACGAAAGTCGGATCCTTCTTCACTGCTTGTCGCAACAGTTTTTCAGATTGCCCCAATCGGCCAAGACGCAGGTTCACCGAACCAAGCGCGCTGAGCACATCTATGGTCATTCCCTGCTCGGTGGCGGCGCGTAAATAGGCTTTGAGGGCGAGTTCATATTCGCCAGCTTCCATCAATCGGTGTCCTACGAGAAGGCCATCTACGCCGTTTTCGGAGCTAACACCGGGAGCGAGAGTACCATTCACGCCAGAACCGCCCGTGGGATCACAGGCGGTTAAGAAGAGGCTGGCAAAGAGGAGAACAAATTTCGTGGCTGTCATGCCACCTAGAGTCCCGCACTTCCTAGTGTTGTGGCAATACCATAAACCGATGGGCCAATAAGAATTATCAATAGTGGCGGAACTGTCAGCATCATCGTGGCCAAAGTCATTTTTGTTGGCAATTTGTTGGCCTTTTCTTCGGCCCGCATCACCCGTTTGTCGCGCATTTCTTCAGCATAGACACGGAGCGCATCGGAAATGGATGTCCCGAAGGTCTGGGACTGATTCAAAACGGTCACAAAACTACGTACGTCTTGCACACCACAGCGTTCGGCCATGTCGTTGAGAACCTGCACCTTGTCCTTACCCGCTTTGGATTCGTGGGCAACGATGGCAAACTCATCGGCCAAATCTGGAAATCCTGCGCGGATTTCTTCACTTACGCGGAGGATGGATTGGTCCATGGATTGCCCCGCCTCGACGCAGACGAGCATCAAGTCGAGGGAGTCAGGAAAGCCGTTGATGATCGCCTCTTGGCGCATTTGGAGACGACGGTTTACCCAGTATTTTGGGGCCATATAACCGATAATTCCGGGAAGGAGGATGCTCATCATCGACGATTGCAGGCCCGCATCTTCTGAACCTGATTGGGTCAAAGTATAGATGGCCCCAAGGATAAGCGCCAAAATACCCAATGCGAATTGTGCAAAATGATAGGTGCGCACCGAGGTTTTATCGCGATAACCAGCCTGTAAAAGTTTCAAGCGCACAGCGGAGTATTCTTCTTCGTCTTGTGGCTCCAAGAAGTTGGAATATTTTTCCAACTTGTCGTTCTTGCCCGACCGCAAGGCTTGCGTTTTGCCTTGCTCACCATTGGTCCGTGTCTGGCGCAGCTTGTCCAATGGGTCGACCGTCTTGCGCATTAAGAACGGAAGGGTGCCCAAAATGAGGAGAATTCCGAGGGCGCCCGCAATAATCGCAAGCCCGACAGTGACATCCCCAAAGTTGTCGATCAGCATTGTTTTGAAAGTATCAATAAGTCCCATGATGTGCTCCGATCTAAACTTTGATGTTCACAAGCGATCTCATTACGAAAATGTTCGCCGTGAGGAAGCCAGCCACAACGAGGCAAGCGGGGATAAAGACAGAGGTTTCTTTCACGCCGTCATAGTAATCTGGCTGAAGGACGCTGATGCCAACAAGGGCCAAAAGCGGGAAGCCGGAGAGGAACATACCAGACCATTTAGCCTCTGCGGTAATCGCATTCACGCGGCGGAAAAGTTTGAAACGCGCCCGGATAACTTTTGCCAACCCGTCCAGAATTTCGGCCAAGTTACCACCTGATACCTGCTGGATTGTCACGGCAACCGCTAGGAAGCGTAAATCCTGCATATCCATGCGCTCGGCCAAGTGTTTTAGCGCTTCGCCAACGTCGCGACCATAGGCATTTTCATCGGCAATGACGCCCATTTCGGTTCCCAAGGGATCGGCAACTTCTTTTGCGACAATGGAAATTGCAGACGAAAAGGGGTGCCCAACACGCAGGGAGCGCACCATCAACTCAACTGCGTCAGGCAGTTGCTCTTCGAGCAGTGCCATACGTTTTTTGGCTTTGCCATTCACCCACATAAAAACGGCGGTGATACCCATCAAGATTGCGAGTCCAACGCGAATTGGCGCGGAAGCCCCCGTGGCGATTGTCAGGCCGAGGAAGGCTACGCCCGCCATCCCGACCATCACGAGAATGAGCTGTGCGGGTGAAAAGGCGATGTTCGCTTTTTGCGCCTTAACAGCCAACAGTGAATAGAGAGGAATGCCGCGCGATTTGAGGTGTTGCCCCATTTCCTTGCGAAGTTGTTCGAGAACTTGTTCCCGCCCGCCGCCTTTTTCCAGCATATCAAGGCGTCGGTTTACGCGACTGTTCAAGCTAATGGATTTGCCAAAAACCGTCAGGTAGATCCCTTCAACAAGGACCAATACCGATACGAAAATGAGGACGTAAATCAGAGGGGCTGCACTGATAATCATAACATTTACTCCGCGGCCATTTTGGTGGGTTCAAACAAGGTGGCTGGCAAATCATAACCCCACATGCGGAACCGCTCTGAGAAGTGGCTGCGCACACCTGTGGCTGTGAAGTGACCAATGATTTTGTTGTCGGGGGTTAGTCCAACACGTTGATATCTAAATATTTCCTGCATCGAAATCACGTCGCCTTCCATGCCCGTGATCTCGGTGATCGAGGTCATGCGGCGCGAGCCATCTTGAAGGCGGCTGGCTTGAACGATGAGGTTAACAGCCGAAGAAATCTGGCTGCGCACAGCCTTGAGCGGCATCTCAATGCCGGCCATCGCGATCATATTTTCCAGACGGCTGACACCATCACGCGCCGAGTTGGCGTGGATTGTGGTCATAGAGCCGTCGTGGCCCGTGTTCATGGCTTGCAACATGTCGATAACTTCTTCGCCACGCGTCTCCCCAACGATGATGCGATCTGGGCGCATCCGAAGGGCGTTTTTCAAACAGTCGCGCGCGGAAACTTCGCCTTTGCCCTCAACGTTTGGCGGGCGACTCTCCATGCGTCCAACATGTGTTTGCTGGAGTTGAAGCTCCGCCGTATCCTCGATTGTTAGGATGCGTTCGGCGTTATCAATGAAGGACGAAAGCGCGTTTAACGTTGTGGTCTTACCCGAGCCAGTACCGCCAGAAACGATGATGTTCAGGCGCGTGGCAACGGCGGCCTGAAGATAGGCGGCCATTTCCTCGGTGAAGGCACCGAAGTTTACCAGATCATCAATGCCCAGCTTGTCCTTTTTGAACTTACGAATTGAAACCAAGCTGCCGTCTACGGCAACAGGGGGCACCATGGCGTTAAAACGAGAGCCATCTTGAAGCCGCGCATCCACGTAAGGGTTGCTCTCATCAACACGACGGCCAACGGCGGAAACAATTTTGTCGATGATCCGCAGAAGGTGCTTTTCGTCCTTGAAAGTGATGCTGGTGAGTTCCAGTTTCCCGTCGCGCTCCACGAATATTTGCTGTGGGCCATTCACGAGAATATCGTTCACGGTCTCATCCCTCAGGAGAGGTTCGAGCGGGCCAAGGCCGGTCACTTCGTCAAAAAGCTCTCCGTTCAGCGCCGCCCGCTCTTCGCGATTGAGAACAACTCCCATATCTTCCAGGGACTCACTTGCTATGGCAAGAATTTCGGCGCGCAAATCTTTTTCGCTCGCTTTTTCCAAGGCCGCTAAGTTCAGGTTGTCCAATAGGCGACTGTGAATCTCAACTTTGATCTCGCTGAGACGGGATTTGCGTTTAACTTCTTTGTCTTGGGGCGCAGCGGCTCCTGCGACCAAAGCCTTGCGAAGGCTCGGCGCTTTGGGCGCGCTCGAAGTAACCTTTGGAGCGGCCTCCACAAGTTTAGCTGCTGAAGTGACGGCGTCTTTTTTGCTGTAACGTGAAAACATGGTAACCCCTTACGATCCTGTAGCTTCAGCCAAATTGTGCTTGTGTAGCGACAGGGCCAGTTTGTGAATTTCTTTGCGAAGCGGAGACTTCGGAGCGCTTTCGGCTAGCGGTTGACCGTGGTCATTTGCTTGCACGATCTGCTTGCCGCCGTCTGGCAGCTGGACTTCGATGTGTATATCCAGGCTTTCCGCCATCCGCTTGACCCGCGTTTTTCCCGCAATATCCGTGAATTTTGGCCCACGATTGAGTACGAAACGCATTTTCTCGTAGGGCAGTTGTTCTGCCTTCAGGGCGCGGATCATCCGCAATGCGTTTTGGGCAGAGCGCATGTCCAATTCTACCATCGCGAAGTAAATATGCGCTTGCTGAAGAACCGCTTCTGTCCACGCAACCAAAGTCGAAGGCATATCAATGACCACGTAATCGAAGTTGGTCCGTGCGGTTTCAACGATTTTTAGTACTTCTTCCGGGCCAATAATATCCAGCGGCAAGATTTCCGCAGGCGCCGTCAGCACGTGGAGCTTCTCGTTATAGGACAAAAGCGTATGCATGAAGCTTTCACTGTCCATCGTGTCGGTATCCGTCAACATTTCGTAAACGAGGTCGCGACGCGGTAAATCCAGGAATGTGGATGCGGATCCAAACTGGAAATCCAGATCAAGCAAACACACGCGCGGTGGGTTCTTTTTGTCGATTGTCGCGAGTTCCCACGCCAAGTTCACAGCGAAAGTAGTCGCGCCAGTGCCTCCGGCAAGTCCGTGGACCGGTAGAACAACGCCACTATGGTCATTGGTCGCCTTAAGCGTGGTCGTAAGTGGAACCTCCGCCACCGCTGCGGCTGCAAGGCTCGGTTTCTGGCGAAGCCGTTCGATGGCCTCATGCAGTTCGTTTTCTGGAAGCGGGTAGGGGATGAAATCATCCGCGCCCAACCGCAATAATTTGTGCAGAGCAATGGGGCTCACATCGTCGGCGATTAATATCACCTTAACTTCCGAGGTTTTCGCCGCAGTGATCAGGTTGGATATTAGGGACAGGTCCTCTTCGTCTTGGTCGTCAACCGCGATGGCGACGAACTCAAGCCCTTGGGCTTCATCTTGTCCTAAAAAAGCGAGTGCGTCTTGGAACGTCAAGTCTCCCCAGCTCTCGCCGAGTTCTGTTTCCATGTCCTCGATCAAAAGATCGAAGTTTTGCACATCGCGAGAGATGGTACACGCTACGATCGGTGCCAACTCTGGCTGCAGCATTGCGTTACTCGTCATTTGCCTCACGTCCTTCTGTTAAAGGACGAAAACGGTTCTAAATGACAACCCACATTACACTGCTCAAGTGATGGATCGTCCCGTTGTCGCCCATACACGCAAGTCATTCTGCGTGTACTGCTCCCATTTTTTGAGAATGGCAGTCAATCTGGGCAACATTAGGGCCAAAAAGCTATAATTGTGCGGTATCTTGAGACTATTGACTGTTTCCGGCAGCACCCGTCCCAGTCAGTTCGGTTTGGTAAGTTGCGCTTGCAACATACTCGCGGAAAACCACTTCTGCATACTTACCATTGAGTACGGTTGGGTGATTCTTTAAGAAACCGTCCACCTCAGTAACTGTACGACGGTTTTCGCGATTTGGATTGTTGGTATCAATTAAAGGCTGAGACTTACCGTATGATACAACAGCCGCAAGGCGACTGCGGCTAATTCCCTGACTTTCGATATAGTTAACCGCAGCTTGTGCGCGGCGCAGTCCCAAGGCCTTGTTGTAAGCCACAGAGCCAACCAGATCGGTGTGGCCATAGACTTTGAACTTCATTTCAGGGAACTGGGCAATCCATTTTGCCTGAATCGCAAGTGCGGCGCGGGCGTTGTCATCCAACTGGGATGAGTTGAATGCGAAATTGATTGTTGACGGTGTTTCTTCAGCAAAACGCTTTGCCAAATCAACGGCATAAGATTTTTGCCCGGTTTCGACCAATATATTGTTCATGGTCGGGTTTCCGAAACTGCCCTCGTCCAATTCCGAGCCAGCTTCTGTACTACAAGAGGCGACTGCAACTAGACTAACCATTGCGAAAGATTTTACGAAGGCTGCTTTAGACATAAACCGCTGCATTTACTTACTCCATCACGTAACCGTAGGATCCGCCAAATTCTTGCTTGGCAACTTCCCCGGCAACGCCTTTAGGTGTTTTTGAACCGGCAACTTTGCCAAAGAGAAAGAGCTCACTTTCAGTCGGGATTCGAATGCGATCCGTTGGAAGAGCAAGGGCTTCGCCGCGCGTTGGGGTCACCAAGTGAGGTGTGATGATGATCACAAGTTCAGTTTGGGCCCGTTGGTATTCGGCGCTGCGGAAAAGAGATCCAAGAATAGGGATGTCCCCGACCCATGGAACCTGACTGTTAAGGTCCTGAAAGTCATCCATTAGCAAACCGGCGATGGCAAAACTCTCACCGTCGCGCATCTCAACTGTTGTCGAGGTTTCGCGCGTTTTGAAGGCGTCAATGCGGAAGCCGTTCACGTCAATACCGTTTGAAGTATCGAGGCTCGAAACCGAGGCGTTGAGCGACAGGTTTATGATGTCATTATCAACAACGCGTGGAATGAAGTTTAGCGAAATACCGAAGGGTTTATATTCAACCGTTGTTGTTGATCCACCGCTTGATGTTTCACTTGCGACTGGAACAGGGTATTCACCACCCGCCAAGAATTTAGCTTCTTGTCCGGAAATAGCCGTCAAGTTTGGTTCTGCGAGCGTACGAACAACACCTTTGCTTTCAAGGGCTTCGAGCATTACGGCAACTTGTGTTGCGCCCGCATTGAAGCCAAAGAGCATCGCGCCAGCACGATCACCAGCGTTGGTCGAAGCTGTGGACCCATTATTGATCGCGTTGTTTAACAGCGTGCTGTTGGCATACTGGCCAGACCCTGCCGTTGTGCCAACCGAACCATTTGCGATGAGACCCGTAACACCGACGCTTGCACTTAGACTTTTGCGTACGGAGCGGTTCATCTCGGCAAAGCGAACTTTCAGCATGACTTGCTGATTTCCGCCAACAACCATGAGGTTGGAGACGCGCTCAGGAGCGTATCTTTGCGCAAGGTCCATCGCACGATCCAAACGTGCAATGCTCGATACCGTACCAGAAAGGACTATACCGTCATTTGCTGTGCGGACTTGAATCTGCTCGCTCGGAAGGATTTGTTTCAAACGCTCTTTGAATTCAGCAATGTCTGGCGTGACCTGAACTTCTACGTTTGTAAGAAGATTTCCGTCGCCTCCAAGAAGGGTCAACGTCGTCCGTCCGGGCGCTTTGCCCAAAACATAGATCGTTCGATCAGAAAGTGTGGAAATGTCCGCGATTCCTGGGTTTGCGATGGAAAGTTCCGCAAAAGGAGTTTCGCTTTCCACAACGACCGCGCGGTTCATCGGGACGCTCAACGCAGTTGAGGTCGACCCCCGCAGGACTTTAAGTGTTTCTGCTTGTGCTGATAGTGGGACTGCTGAGCCCAAAATTGCGCCAAAACATGCTGCTGTAAGTATTTTTTTGATCATCATTGTGATCCCGCCTCTCCGACCACGCCTCTATTTATTGGGTCTTTTGTTGCCCATTTTAAAGCTACAATGACGCAAAGCAATTTTCATTGCAAGAATCAAAGCATTGAGGGGGGATATTGATGTGGATAAGTCGCAACACAAAACAATCTGTTGTGATTGGGTTCGGGCGCAGACTCTATATAGAGTGTGCGCCCTTCAGATTTTTAGAATGTTCTAATTGGTACAGGGAATTGGAATTTCCACAACTTCTGCGCCTCGGCGTGTTCGAATAGTACAAACTTCTTGTTGTTCGACTTCCACGACTTGTTGGGTAACAATGCCCAATAGGTCTCGTTGGTTGATTTCGATATTTGCATCAGCAACTGTGTCATCCTGAGCCCCGACAAGTGACAGGGCAAGGCGACCGGTTGCTTGCGCTTGCGCCAATGCCGCAACCTGCTGTGGCGTGATCTCTACAGTTACGTTTCGTGCAATCGCCGCATCGGAGCGGTCCGAATTCGCGGTCTGATCGACGGCAATCAACTGAACATTGGTTTCGATAAGTTTGGTCACATCATTACCGTTGCTAGAACCGGACCAATAAACGTCAACCTGATCACCCGGACGCAAGAACCCGGAAACACCTGTTGTGACGTCAACTTTGATGGCAAACGCGCGCATTCCTTTGGTTAGCCGCGATGTAATTCCAGCATCTTCGCCGGGGGCGGTAACTTTTACAGCCATGATGGGCTCTCCGAGCTCCATGGTGCGTAATACTGTACGTGGCTCATCTTTCCCCTTAGAGAAAAGCGCTTCTTCCGAGGTGAAAGCACCCTCAGGGATCGCGTTTTCTGGCCAGGCAATGGTCTTGATATCTTTGAGAGTAAGACGCTCGCCATATACTACGCGGCGTGTCGTAACATAAACATCAAGTGTCGGAACAATTTTCGCAGCAGCAGCGCGTTCGCGGGCCAACTGGTTTTCTTTGCCTTCAATGAAGCCCTTTGCGGTATATACTGCGAAACCAGCTAGGCCTAAGCCAAGCATGAGGACCAATCCAAAAACCAATCGCATTTTCTGCCCTTTCATTATTGTTGCTTTTCTCAGACGTTGTCGGAAAAGCCGTTACTCGATAACCAATATTGCGCGCTGATTGTGTCAAATCCGTGGAGTTTCGGCGGGAAAATTATGAATTCCCTCTAAAATGGAAACAAATATCATTCGGAAATGACTTCAATTTCGGCCACTTGTTCGCTGATGTTGCTGGCGACATTGGATGAGGAGCTCGCGAGTGAATAAATCACACCAATACTTAAACCGACGATGCCCGCCGTTAGTACGACCCAGTCAACAGTGACTGCGCCGGATTCGCTCTTTGCAAAAGCTTTGAAAAGGTTAGTCATGGCTTCATTCCTTCTTTCTGTAGGACATTTAACACCGATTTTCTCACCGAGATCTGTAGGTATTGTGGGGAGGGATTGTGGCAGATTTTTGCATTTCACACGGTATGTTTGTGTCCATTGAGAATGGGCATTCCATGAAAAATGCCGCGCCCTAACTAAAGGAGCGCGGCGGATACAAACCTAAGTTTGTACGGGTTTTATGGCTGACCGTTGTCTACAGTGATCGCGCCAACTTGTGTCGAAATAGTTTCCGACAATGTTGTTACGCCGTCACGTACAGTTGCGAGAACTGCGACACCCAAGCCAACGATTGCAGCTGTAAGAACAACCCAGTCAACGGTTACGGCACCAGATTCGTCGTTCGCGAAGTTTTTGATAAAGTTAGTCATGTTGTTAATCCTTACTAAGTTTGTTTGCCTGAGAATTCAGGTCTTGGATGAAGTTTGGCAGCAAATTGTGGCGACATCTTGAATGTTGCTTGGTGTTTTTGCAGCCAAATCCTGCGGGAATTTATTCGTCAGCGGCTGTTCTTATGGTTGACCGTTGTCAACAGTGATCGCGCCAACTTCTGTCGAAATTGTTTCGGACAGAGTAGTTACGCCGTCTTTAACAGTTGCAAGAACTGCAACACCAAGGCCAACGATTGCGGCTGTCAAAACAACCCAGTCAACAGTTACGGCACCGGATTCGTCATTTGCGAAGTTTTTGATAAAGTTAGTCATTGTGTCTCTCCTAAGAATTCATTTTGCTCATTCGCCCTGACGTTCACGTTGTGTAGGCCGGCCTCTTGTTGGCCCCGTGTTCGTCTTGGATGTACATATATAGCCCTCGGATTGGGGCAGCATTTGGGCACGAAAAGTACATATTTAAGGGGACGTTAATAATTACCACTTTTTTATTTATCTATATGAAAACAATGGATTTAATATTTATAATTGTTCCTATTTTCTTCTGTGGTGGTTGTGCTTCGGACAGAATATGGCCATTTTGCCAATCTTTTTCATGGGTTTTGCTAGCGAGAAGCCGATTTATTTGCGACACTGCACGTAGAAATAATAAACGAGCAGGATAAAAACCGCATGAAGCGGACCTACGGGCGGATATTCGGAGCAGTAGCAGTTTGTTTTGCTATGAGCGCGCAGGCGGAATCGCCAGCGCCCGTAGAGGATTTTACTTTCAAGCGCCTTAAAGTCCCGCAACGAGGGGCGCCGCCAAAAATTACTGTTCAGATTGATCCCGTTGAGCAAGCCCGTGTGCAGGAGGCCGCCGTGGCGCGTGCGCGTGCGTTAAACGAGCGTCTGTATGGAACAGAGAGTGAAGAGGCTCCTCAGGAGGAAACAGAAGACGGTGAAAAAATCTTGGCTGAGGTCATTGCCAAAAAAGATGCTTTCGAATGGTACTGGTCGGTTATTTCACCAAAAATTTCAGATTCCGGGCCGGGTAGGTTGGGCGCGGCGGTGTTGCACCTCAAAAAAGCGCCATCAGGGCTTGCAAACCTAAGCCCCCGCTTGCAGACCTTGCAGGATATTACTTTTGCCCACGGCACAGAGATAATGATTGCAACAATTGGCACGAAAGTCTCTCCCGCCTTGGCATTGGCCATTATCAGCGTGGAATCGGGGGGGCGTACGGATGTGACGTCCTCGGCTGGCGCAAACGGTCTGATGCAGCTCATGCCTGCTACGGCTGAGCGCTTTGGCGTAAAAGACACCACGGACGCCAAACAAAACATCACGGGCGGCGTGGCCTATCTCGATTGGCTGATGGAAAAATTCGACGGCGACCCAATGATGGTGCTCGCTGGATATAACGCAGGCGAAAACGCTGTTATCAAAAATGGCGGTGTGCCTCCCTATACAGAGACACGGGGCTACGTCCCTAAAGTCCTCGCTGCTTGGGAGGTCGCACGCGGAATGTGCCTCACCCCACCGCAATTGGTTTCAGACGGGTGTGTCTTTGCAAATAAAAACGAGGTTTCAGGTGGGTGAACAGAAACCGTTGGTCTTGGATGTGGATGGAACCTATCTCAAGACCGACATGCTCTTCGAATGTTTTTGGGCTGGGCTTGGTAAACATCCAACCAAAACCTTCAAGGTTTGCGTGGCGCATATAAATGATCGCGCGCTCCTTAAGGCGAAACTTGCCGAGATCGCCGAACTAAATTGTGACTTGTTGCCCGTGAATCCACAGGTCGAGGCCCTCGCACAAGCAGCCAAGGGGCAAGGCCGACCCGTTCATTTGGCGTCGGCGTCTGACCAGAAGTTGGTGTCCGCAGTTGCGCAGGTCAGCGGACACACAGGCACAACATTTGCCTCCGACGGTGTGACAAACATGAAGGGTTCGACAAAAGCGGCGGCCCTTGTCGAACGGTTTGGTGAAGGCGGGTTTGACTATGCGGGGAATGAACCCGTTGATATGCAAATTTGGGAGAAGGGCGACTCAGCAATTGTTGTCGGGGCTCCAAAAGAAGCGGCCCAGTTACGCGCGCGCGGGCGTACTGTTACCGAAATCGACGATGGCACCGCTCCAAAAGACGTCCTTCGGGCGATGCGGCCGCATCAATGGGTCAAGAATATCCTCCTTTTGCTCCCTCTTTTGGCGGCACATGATTTCGCGCTTGCGTCATGGTTGAGTGTTGCGCTGGGCATTGTGGCCTTTTCCGCGGCGGCGTCGTCCATCTACATTATTAACGATCTCTTGGATCTTGAGGCAGATCGCGTCCACGCGAAAAAGAAGTACCGTCCATTTGCCAGCGGTGCGGTTTCCATCAAGCATGGCATGTTGCTTTATGTGGTTCTGACTCTTGTAACCTTAGGGATCAGTTCCTTATTGGGCGCGAAGTTCATGGCTATCGTCGTGCTCTATATGGCGATTTCACTGGCGTATTCGATGCGATTAAAGCGGATGCGCTGGGTAGATGTGATTATGCTTGCGACGCTCTATACGCTACGTGTCGTTGCTGGTGCCGCTGCAGGAGGGGTTCACGTTTCCCTTTATATGTTGGTGTTTATCTTCCCGATTTTCATAACCCTAGGAAGTGTGAAGCGATTAACTGAACTGCATGGCGCCACGGATGATGCGCGCTTACCCGGGCGAGGGTATGCGCGCCAAGATCGCAAACCCCTTTTGTATCTAGGGGTTATCGGCATTATCGGCGCGCTTATCTTGTTTTTTCTCTACAGCCTCACAGACCACGCCGCGAGCCTCTACCCCTCCCAAGGATTGCTTTGGTTCGCACTTTTGCCGATTTCGATTTGGCTCGTGCGCATGCTAATTCTTGGTTACCAAGGCAAACAGGACCACGATCCCATAATCTTTGCGTTGAAAGACAAAAAGGGACTCGGGATCCTGATGTTTACACTGTCACTCATGTTTTACGCAGCGGGGTTATGGCAACAGTGGTTCGGGTTTTAGACCGATAGCTTTTTGAAAATCGGCTCAGGTATGGAGCGAATGATCAACATGATGTAGCGCCAGAAAAACGGTGTATACAGCGTGTTTTTCTTTTTCTTCACGGCCTTAAGCAGGCTTGCGGCAACATCGTCGGGCGAGGCGACAAGGAACATGCCCTCGACTCCCCATGTCATTGCCGTGTCCACAAATCCCGGCTTCACGGTCATCACGTGCACGTCAGAGCGGTTCAAACGGTTGCGCAATCCCGAAAGATAGGTGTGAAATCCAGCTTTGGCCGCGCCGTAGACATAGTTGCCAATACGACCTCGATCTCCAGCCACAGACCCGACCCCAATGACCGCGCCGCCACCGCGGGCTTCCATCTCGGGGGCGATCATCTGCAAGAAACACGCGGGGCCTGTGAAACTGTCCATAACGACGCCGGCAATCAAACTCGGGTCCGTATCGATTTCCGATTGATCGGGCATCGAGCCGACAAAACAGGCGACGTTGATGAGACCTTCTTCGGCACAGGCTCGCTCAATGATCGCTTCAAAGCCTTCAGGCTTGCGAGCGTCAAACTTAACGGCTTCGGCCCTGCGCGCGCCGCGCGTTTTGCAATCCAAGGCCGCGGTTTTCAAATCGTCCATGTCTCGGCCTGCAAGGAGGACAGTTGCGCCTTTTTCGCTGACGGCACGGCTAAAGGCGCGTGCCATGGACGAGGTTGCGCCGAGAATGATCCATGTTTCGGTCATTTTGTGCTCCTAAGCTCGAGTCTGCGGATAAGGTCGGTTTTTAAAGCACCATTCGGGTCGGATTTTTCGACCTCGTCGCGCCATTTTTCATAATCGGGATACATTGAGCGGATACGTACGCCACTGGACATAGAATCCTTGGCCAAGTAAATCCGGCCACCGGCTTCGGCGGTGAGTTTTTCAAGCCGCGGGATCAAAACGCGTGCCGCTTCGGTGTTGGGAAAATCCACAGCCAAGGCGTAGCCTTCCATTGGGAATGACATAAACCCTTCGCTTCCTTCTCCCATCCGTTTCAAAACAGCAAGCGGGCTCGCCAATCCAGAATGCGCTATTTGCGTGAGCATTTCGCGCAGAGCAGGGGCTTGATCAATTGGCACGACGCATTGAAACTGGTGAAAACCACGTTTTCCATAGAGTTTGTTCCAGTCGTGAATCCGGTCGAGGGGGAAAAAGAAATCGGTGATTGGCTTAACCAATGTGCGACCATGATCTGGTACCCGTTTGAAATACAGCTTGTTGAATAGGCGTACGGTGAGGGGCGAAAGCGCAAAACTAGGCGCGTTGAAGGGGATAGATTTGGATTTCTGTCGTGCAGGTACAAGGCCAGACCCCGTTTCTCCTTCTTCCAAAATGCCGCGTCCCAAGGCGTTCCCCTTGGCCGTCGCGTCAATCCAGCCAACGGTATAAGTCGCCGACGAGGTGTCGAGAAGGGAGAGGAATTCGTCAAACCCATCCACGCGCCGTTCGGTCACCATGATGACGTCGCCCTTGCAGGGCAGCATCGTGATTTTAGCAGAAAGGATAATGCCCGTTTGGCCTAGACCGCCGAGAGTGGCCTTGAAAAGGGAGGCATTACTTTTGGACGAGATTGTCTTTTTCTTGCCATCTACAAGCAGCGTGATCGAGACAACATGTTGGCCGAAACTTCCCGCGACGTGATGGTTCTTCCCGTGCACATCCATCGCGATCGCGCCGCCAATGGTCGCAAACCCTGTTCCCGGAAGCACAGCAGGAAGCCAGCCTTGGGGCGCGAAAAGGCGGGTCAACTCGCCCAACCGGCACCCAGCTTCGACTTCCAAAATGCCTGTTTCGGCATCAAATCCAAGGATGCGATCAAGGCGCGTCATATCAATGCTGCGGCCATTGTTGTTTAGGGGCGCATCACCATAAGAGCGGCAATTGCCAAATGCCGGAGCCAAATCACCTTCGGATAGGGTTTCAAAGGCATGCATCCGTTCAGGACGTGCAACTTCACTTGATGCGCTCAACACGCGGCCCCATCCACTTACTTTTTCAGACTTCCAGCGCATAGGCCCCTCGTTTCGAATATTTCTCGGCAATTGGAAAAATCACAAACCCGATGGCAATCGCAAACCAAAGGGTCGTTAGGCGAATTACGGCAGTCGCCGGAATACTCATTGAAAGCGGAATGCCTTCGAGCGACAGCAGCGCGATCATCGCCGCTTCTGCACCACCCACTCCACCCGGTGCGCCCGTCAGCCCACCTGCCAGTGTTGAAAAGACAAAGATCACGACACAGGTTGCGAGCGAAATGTCCGAACCCAGCCAACTCATTAAATAGTAAAAAGATGTGCCCTCGGCGAACCAACCGATACCGCCCAGTATAAGCGCCATAAACATCGTAGGGCCGTGTGAAAATTGGGCAAGACTGTCGGACGCGCGCCGGACACGGACAAAAAAGCGTGGCTTGCGGCCGATGGTTTTATAAAGGCCATTCACCACAAACCTTAGCAGAGCGGGGCGAGTAACCACAAACGCCATTACCAAAGCGACAATAGCAACCGGTATCGCACCACGGGGCCCACTTGCCGCCGCCAGCAAACCGATCGCCAGCAGGAGCGCCATAACGGCGAGGTCGCTCGCCCGATCCATCAACATCAATGGCGCGGTTTTTTCCGCGGGCATCCCAGTTTCACGGCGAATCCATCGCATACGCACGAATTCCCCCAAACGCCCGGGGGTCACACTCATTGCAAAGCCGCCCAGAAAATGGCGTAGATTTTGAGAGAAGTTCAAATCGAGCCCCAACCGACGCACCAAAATATGCCAACGCAGGCCACGCATGACGTAGTTCACAAGGGAAAGCAGAAGCAAAATCGCAACTTGCCAAACGGCGAGGTTTTTAATGTGAGTCCACGTTTCTTCCCAGCCTGTTGCGGCGGCAATACCAAAGAGCCCCGCAATCACCAGCCCGAAAAGACCCGCAAATAGCGCAATGTCGCGCCATCTATGCACAGGTGGCAGGCGCAGGGGCGCGACGGTTTCTACCGTTTTGGGGGTATGGGTGCTCGTCATCATTGCCTGCGATTTAGATGCTAATTAGGGCAAGAATATGATGCTGTTTCCAAATTGGGAACAAAAACCGTGAAAAAGCTAAATTTTGATTACTATTTGGGGCCACATCCAGAAATGCAGCCCTAAAATATTCTGATCTCGGTTTAAACCAACGTGGCTTGCGTGCTGGCGCGTGCGTCTTCTTCGCTCACCCCCTCGGCAAGTTCAATAAGCTTTAATCCGCCCTCGACCACATCGAAAACACCCAAGTTGGTGATGATGCGATCAACACATTTTTGTCCAGTAAGGGGTAGAGTGCATTCCTTAAGAAGTTTGCTTTCGCCCTTTTTATTCGTGTGATCCATCACAACCACAACGCGACCGACGCCGGCAACAAGGTCCATCGCGCCGCCCATACCCTTGACGAGCTTGCCCGGAATCATCCAATTCGCGAGGTCGCCGTTTTCGGCAACTTCCATCGCGCCGAGAATAGCCATGGCAATTTTGCCACCACGGATCATGCCAAAGCTTTGCGCGCTATCAAAATATGCGGTTTGCGGCAGTTCGGTAATCGTTTGTTTCCCAGCGTTGATCAGGTCGGCGTCTTCCTCGCCTGCAATGGGGAAGGGGCCCATGCCCAACATACCATTCTCGCTTTGAAGAGTCACTTCGATACCCTCGGGAATGTAGTTGGAAACGAGTGTTGGGATGCCGATCCCAAGGTTCACGTACCAGCCGTCCTGTAATTCCTGCGCGGCCCGTTCGGCCATTTGATTGCGATCCCACATGGTCTAGGCCCCCCGCACTGTGCGTTGTTCGATACGTTTCTCGTGATCGCCTTGAATGATCCGATGCACATAAATGCCGGGCAAATGGATCGAGTCAGGGTCAAGGCTTCCGGTAGGTACAATTTCCTCAACCTCAACCACACAGACCTTGCCGCACATTGCGGCGGGGGGATTGAAATTACGGGCGGTTTTGCGGAACACGAGGTTGCCAGTTTCGTCGGCTTTCCATGCTTTAACGAGAGAAAGATCGGCGAAAATACCTTCTTCAAGGATAAAGGTCTCGCCACGGAAATCTTTGTGTTCCTTGCCTTCTGCAATAACGGTGCCAACGCCCGTTTTGGTGTAGAAACCGGGGATTCCACAGCCGCCTGCGCGCATGCGTTCCGCCAAAGTTCCTTGGGGGTTGAATTCCAAATCCAATTCGCCGGATAGATATTGGCGCATAAACTCTGCGTTTTCTCCGACGTATGAGGACAACATTTTTTTGACCTGCTTGGTTTGCAGCAAAATTCCAATACCAAAATCGTCAACACCCGCATTGTTGGATGCAAAGGTCAGATTCTTGGTGCCTGCGTCCCGAATTGCGGCCAAAAGCAATTCCGGTATGCCGCAAAGGCCAAACCCGCCCGCTGCGATGAACATGTCATCAAACAGCAAGCCATCAAGGGCCTCGGCTGCTGATCCGTAGATCTTTTTCATTTCAAACTCCCTAACTGCTCTCTCTCGATGGCGGAGTTTTGCCTTTGTACGGGCGCGTGTCAACGACTTTGCTGCGACGCAGAAAAAAGCCGCGCTCCTTAGGAAGGGCGCGGCTTGATTATTTATAGATGTGGGTTTGTTCTATTCGACGACGTCGCCATCATCCGCTTTCGCCGCCGCCGTTTTCTTCGCGGGGGCTTTCTTAGCTGCAGTCTTTTTGGCCGCGGGTTTCTTGGCGGGCGCCTTCTTGGCCGCGGGTTTCTTAGCGGCTGCTTTTTTAGGAGCCGCTTTTTTCCGCGTTGGCTTTTTCGCGGCTTTTTCAGCGATCCAAGTTAGCGCGAGTTCCATTGTGACGTCGTTTGGCTCAACGTCTTTTGGAATTGTCGCGTTGATCTTTGCCCATTTTACATACGGGCCATAGCGGCCTTCCATGACATTAATTGGGCCGCCCTCTTCAGGATGTTCGCCGAGTTCTTTCAACGGGGCGACGGCTGCGCCACGGCCCGTTTTGGCTGCCTTTTGCGCCAGCACTTCCATGGCGCGGTTCATCCCGATGGTGAAGACTTCCTCTACATCAGGAATGTTCGCGTAGATTTTGCCATGCTTCACATATGGGCCATAGCGTCCGATGTTGCTTTCGACCATCTCCCCGTCTTCGGGGTGTGGGCCGATTTGGCGGGGGAGGCTCAACAATGTCAGTGCTTTTTCAAGGTCCAACGCGTCGGGTTCCCAGCCGCGCGGCAAGCTCGCACGCGGCGGCTTTTTGTTTTCTTCGGTGACTTCGCCCCGTTGAACATAGGGTCCAAAACGTCCCGAACGCAGGCTGATTTCGTCTCCGGCGTCTTCGCCTAAAACACGTTCGCCTGTTGCGTCGCCTTCGCCACCGATTGGGCGGGTGTAACGGCATTCTGGATAATTGCCACAGCCAACAAAACCGCCGGTTTTGGAGGTTTTTAGGTGTAGTTGGCCTTCGCCGCATTTTGGACAAATGCGGGGGTCGGACCCATCTTCGCGCGGTGGATAGAGTGTTGGTGCAAGGACGTCATCAAGGTGGTCGAGAACTTCGGAAATCCGTAGTTCCGTGGTTTCTCCAATGGCGACCGAAAAGTCTTTCCAGAAATGCCGCAACACCTCTTTATAATCCCGTTCGCCTGCGCTCACGTCATCGAGCTGGCTTTCGAGGTCAGCCGTGAAATCATACCCCACATATTTGCGGAAATAATTCATCAAAAAGACGGTAACGATTTTACCTTTATCTTCGGGAATAAGGCGATTTTTGTCTTTGCGCACATACTCACGGTCTTGAATCGTGGTCACAATACTTGCGTATGTGGACGGGCGGCCAATGCCCAATTCTTCCATGCGTTTCACCAAAGTGGCCTCGGTGAAGCGAGGGGGCGGTTGGGTAAAGTGCTGTTGGCCCAAAATGGCGGCATTTTCTGTCATGATCGCGCCGCTATTGCGTTGCATCCCAGCACCCACAGCTTCAACAACACTGTCAGATTTTTCACCTTTAGCAAAATCAGCACTCAATGCGCCCGCGACGAGGGGGGCAGCATCGCCTTCGGAAATTTGCGGCAGACGTTTTTCGTCCTCGTCATCGGTATCGTCGCGGCCTTCGGTATAGACCTTCATGAAACCGTCAAACGCAACAACCTGGCCCGTCGCGCGCAGCACAACTTGGCCGTCGTCTGAGCCGATATCCACGGAGGTACGTTCCAGAACCGCACCGGCCATTTGGCTTGCCAAAGTACGTTTCCAAATGAGATCATAAAGCTTGCGTTGATCGGCCTCGAGTTTCGCCAGTTTGCTGGCATCCAAGGTCATATCCGTGGGGCGAATACACTCGTGGGCCTCTTGGGCATTCTTGGCTTTGTTTTTGTAAACACGGGGTTTTTCAGGGATATAGTTGGCACCATATCTGTCGGTGATCGCGGCGCGGGCTTCGGTGATGGCTTCTGGTGCCATATCGATCCCGTCTGTCCGCATGTAAGTGATGTAACCCGCTTCATACAGGCGTTGCGCGGTGCTCATGGTTTGACGCGCGCCAAAGCCAAACTTGCGGCTGGCTTCTTGCTGAAGGGTCGATGTCATGAAGGGCGCAGAGGGGCTACGGTTGGCCGGTTTGGCTTCAACCATTAGTACGGACAAGGACCGGCTTGAAACTGCTTGAACGGCCAATTCCGCGTCGGTGGCTGTGGGTAGATCGAATTTATCTAGTTTATTGCCGCCCAATACGGTCAGGCGGGCTTCGAATTGTTGGCCACGGGGTGTGCCAATCATCGCTTTGACGGACCAATACTCGCGTGCATCAAAGGCATCGATTTCTGCCTCACGTTCAACGATGAGACGCAAACAAACGGATTGCACCCGCCCTGCGGATTTAGCACCGGGCAGTTTGCGCCACAAAACGGGCGACAGGTTAAAGCCAACCAGATAGTCGAGTGCGCGGCGGGCCAAATAGGCTTCGACCAACGGGGTGTCGACTTGGCGCGGATTTTTCATCGCCTCGGTGACGGCGGATTTTGTGATGGCATTAAAGACCACGCGGCTGACGGGTGTGTCTTTTTTGATCACTTTGCGTTTGGTCAGGGCTTCCTGAAGGTGCCATGAAATTGCTTCGCCTTCGCGGTCGGGGTCGGTCGCGAGGATCAATTCATTGTCGAGGGCAAGTGCGTCGGCGATGGCTTTGACGTGCTTACGGCTGTCATATCCGATTTCCCATTTCATCTCGAAATCGGCGTCCGTATCGACGGAACCGTTCTTGGCGGGCAAATCGCGAACGTGGCCATAACTGGCGAGAACGGTGTAATTGCTCCCCAGATAGCTATTGATTGTTTTGGCTTTCGCGGGCGATTCAACGACAACAACGGGCATAAATTTCCTCTCGACTCACTGGGAGCTATTGGCGGCGCAAAATGTGGTCGGATTGGACTGATTGTCAATGGGAGTGATGAAACTCCTAATTTACACGCGTCAAAAGCCCGCCACTTGCCCGCTCTATGTGCCCGTCGATCTCCAAAGTTACAAGTTCGGAACTGACTTGATGGGCCGAGAGATTTAGGTCGCGGATCAATTGGTCCTCAGCGAGAGGCGTCGGGCCGAGGCGGTTGAGGATCATTTGGTGCAGTTGTGATGTGTCGCTCAAGGTGCGCGCGGGTGGTTCTTTGAAAACTTCGAATTGGGGTGTTTGCGGCGCGAGCGTCTGTTCAAGATCGCCGACGATGCCGGAAAGTTGTTCGAGAACGTCATCCAAGTGGCGCACCATTGTCGCCCCATCGCGCAACAGCATATTGCTTCCAGCCGAGCGGGCATCAAACGGGTGCCCCGGAACGGCCATGACATCGCGACCTTGATCGAGGGCATTGCGCGCTGTGATCAAAGTGCCCGAACGCGCGGCGGCTTCGACAACGACAAGACCGCGGGATAACCCAGAGATGATCCGGTTGCGCTTGGGGAAATGGCGGGCCTGTGGCGTTAGGCCAATGGGGTCTTCGGAAATGCGCAAGCCCTTGGCGCCGATTTCCCAGAAAAGATCGGTGTTCTCACGGGGATAGATTTTATCCACCCCACCTGCTTGAACCGCGATCGTGCCCCCTTTGAGGGCGGCGTCATGGCACACTGCATCAATGCCGCGGGCAAGTCCGGAAACCACGACGAACCCCTGCTCCGAGAGGCCCGCGGCCAATTTGCGCGCCATGCGTTCACCAAGGGAACTTGCATTTCGCGCGCCGACGATACTGATTTTCGGGCGGGCAAGGAGGGCGGTGTCGCCAATCGCCCAAAACAGGGGTGGGGCGTCTTCGAGTTCCATGAGGGTTTTGGGATAGCGCGGGTCGCCGTAACAAATCATCTGCGCGCCAACTTTATATGCAGCGCGAAGTTCTGCCTCTACAACGCCGATTGGGCAAATTTGATAGTCGAAGGCTCCGGCGGCACGGGCGACATCTGGAAGCGCTTCAAGTGCGACCTCTGCGGAGCCATGCTCGTTAAGCAAGCGGTAGAAAGTGGAAATACCAACGCGGCGAGAGCGTAAAAGACGGAGCCACGACGCACGCATTTCTTCCGTGGTGGGTGGGGTGAGGGGTGGGGTAGAAGAAATAGTATCTTCGGTCATCGTGGCTCCGTCTGCTTACTCCTTCAGACTAGAATCAGGATGGTTAATAACTTGTGAACAAATTCAGAGCTTTTTGCGATAAATGCAATCGTTTAGGTTTCCACCACCGTGTTCCTCCAATATTTTCTCCATTTTCATGTGGATAAACTGCCAGCCCTGCGCTTCGTAAAATCCTCGTGCGGGGGTGTTTTCAACAAGGCATCCGAGTTCGCCCTCCGATATCCCCTCTCGCCGCATTTCGGTTTCGGCATCGTTTAAGAGTGCGGCGCCATACCCCCGTTTGCGCACGCCAACGAACAGTCGATCAACATAGTTTCCAATGCGCAAGTAGAACCCAAACGGTGCACCCACCTGTCCAATGACGCGCGTCTGCGCGGCAAAGGTTTGGAGGGTGCGTTGGAAATAATCCAATTGCCGATTGGGGAGCAAGGTTGCGGGCACATGGGCACCATGCGCCATATGCCACGCGTCGTGCCACAAAACCGCAAGGGCGGCCTCATCGCGTGGATCAAAGGCGCGGACGCGGTCCACTATGCGGCGCTTCCGCCGACGGTCAATCCTCCGATCAACAGGGTCGGTTGCCCCACGCCAACGGGCACCCATTGTCCGGCCTTACCGCAATTTCCGATGCCGGGATCAAGGGCCATATCGTTGCCGATAGCGCGAATTTTCTGCATTGCCTTTGGGCCGTCGCCGATCAGGGTTGCTCCCTTGACGGCATCTCCGATGACACCGTTTTTCACGGCATAGGCTTCGGTACAGGAAAAAACGAACTTGCCTGACGTAATATCAACCTGTCCGCCGCCAAATCCAACCGCATAAATACCGTCTTTAAGGTCGGCAACAATATCGGCAGGGGGGGTGTCACCACCAAGCATATAAGTATTGGTCATCCGTGGCATTGGCGTATGCGCATAGCTTTCACGCCGCCCGTTGCCCGTAGGTTCAACCCCCATGAGGCGCGCGTTTTGGCGATCCTGCATATAGCCAACCAAAATGCCGTCCTCAATAAGGACATTCTTGCCACTAGCAGTCCCTTCGTCATCAAAACTAATGGAGCCTCGCCGATCAGGAATTGTGCCATCGTCCAGAATTGTCACGCCCTTAGCAGCAACTTGTTGGCCTATAAGACCGCTAAAAGCCGAGGTCCCTTTGCGATTAAAATCGCCTTCAAGTCCGTGCCCGACCGCTTCATGCAGCAAAATTCCGGGCCAACCTGCGCCAAGTACCACGTCCATAACCCCAGCAGGGGCGGGCACAGCACGCAAGTTCACCAGCGCAATGCGCAAAGCCTCGCGGGCTACAGACTGCCAATGTTCCGGTTCAAGTAAACCAGTTAAGGCGGCGCGACCACCACCTCCCGTGCCACCAGATTCGCGACGGCCATTCTCTTCAACAATCACCGAAATGTTCAAACGGCTCATGGGGCGGGCATCACGGACGTGCAATCCGTCGGGGCGCAGGATTTCGACTTCTTGCATGGAGGCCGCAAGGGTCGCGGAAACCTGAATGATTCGTTTGTCGAGGCCGCGCGTGAAAGCATCGATTTCCTTGAGAAGGTCGATTTTGACGGGGAAGGTCGTTTGCTCAATCGGGTTGTCGTCGGAATAAAGGCGCCGGTTCGTTTGGACGGGAGCCATGGCGAGGGTGCCGCCGCCATCACCAACCGCAAGGCGCGCGGTTTCTGCCGCACGTAGCATCGCCTTGACGGTCATTTCTGTGGAATGGGCATAGCCGGAAGTTTCGCCACGCACCGCGCGAAGGCCAAATCCTTCACTCGCGTCATAGCTCGCCGTTTTCACCCGTCCGTCATCAAAAACCAAAGCTTCAGAACTGCGACGCTCCAAAAACAATTCGCCATCATCCGCGCCAGCAGTTGCATTTTGCAAAACGGAAAGGGCCGCAGCTTTATCTATTATCGTGTCGAAAGGGCGAAAACGATCATTGGGCATGGATATTCTCCAGATTTTACACCAAAAAGAGGTGAAGCGGCTGTTTGCCGCGCGTAAATTGCTTGTTCTGTTGCGTCTAATATGGTTTTTGACGCAACAAACACAATGGGATTCCAGCCGAAGGGCGGGATGAAGGCTATAGCAGGGGCTCTAAAGCCCGAGCGAACAGGAAACAACTATGCGATTTTTGACCAAGATTTCAGGCCTCTCAGCTTCGATGCTAGCATTCGCCAGCGCAGCAAATGCTCAAGATGCATTGGGCAATCTAGAAGTTATCGGCAAACCTGTCGACAAATCTACGGGCTTTCAATTCGCCGCGACCGAGGTTGCGCGCGAGCTTCAATGGCTCGATGGCATGATTCTCTATATCATCACAGCGATTGTGATTTTCGTAACGGGTTTGATCCTCTGGATCGCATTTCGCTACTCTGCCAAACGCAACCCAAATCCCGCGACATTCACACATAACTCGCCCCTCGAAGTTGCGTGGACCCTCGTACCTATTGTGATCTTGGTCTTTATCGGCGCGTTTTCCTTGCCCGTTCTGTTCAAGCAACAAACCATTCCGGTTGCTGATATTACGATCAAAGCCACTGGGAATAAATGGTTTTGGACCTACGAATACGTTGACCACGGTGTTGAATTCGACAGCTACATGCTCGGCCAGCCCGCATCTTTGGAAGAAGAAGACGGCGACGTAACGCCTTATGTGCGCGATGCTGCTATGGATGCTATGCTTGAGCGTCACGGGTATTCCCCCGACGAGTTCCTCTTGGCGACAACAACTGCGCTTGTGATCCCCGTGAACAAAACGATTGTTGTTCAGGTGACAGGTGCCGACGTGATCCACAGCTGGACTGTTCCCGCATTTGGCGTGAAACAGGATGCGGTCCCTGGTCGCCTTGCGGAACTTTGGTTTGCTGCGGAAAAAGAAGGCGTTTATTTTGGCCAGTGCTCCGAGTTGTGCGGCAAAGACCACTCTTACATGCCGATTACGGTTAAGGTTGTGAGCCAAGAAGTTTATGACGAATGGCTCCTTGGTGCGATCGAAGAATATGCGGGTATACCGCTGCCTCTTACGGTTGCCTCAAGCAACTAGACCAACCTATTCGAGCGATTTTGCGGTGTCCGTACAGGACGCCGCAGAGCCATTGACCTACCAAGATCTGCCCCAAGGAAACCCACATGAGCGACGCAAGCCTACAGACTCATACCTCCGCCGATACAGGCGAAGCCGGTTTTGGCGACTTTGTTGCTCTGTTGAAACCACGGGTGATGTCGCTGGTCGTTTTTACTGCCCTCGTGGGCGTGTTGGTTGCGCCCAATCCCGTGCATCCTTTTGTGGTTTTTACCTCTATTCTCTTTATCGCACTGGGCGGCGGGGCTTCTGGCGCGCTGAATATGTGGTGGGACGCCGATATTGATCGCGTGATGAAACGCACCCAAGGTCGCCCAATTCCCTCCGGCAAAGTCGCCGAAGGCGAGGCGTTGGGCATCGGCATGGCGCTTTCTGGCATTGCCGTTGTCATGCTGGGACTTGCGGGCAATGTGTTTGCCGGCGCGCTTCTGGCCTTTACGATCTTCTTTTACGTTGTGATTTATACCATTTGGCTCAAGCGTTGGACGCCTCAAAACATCGTGATTGGCGGGGCCGCTGGTGCCTTCCCTCCGATGATTGGCTGGGCGGTTGCGACCGGTGGTATTTCTATCGAATCCATTCTTATGTTTGCGATTATATTTATGTGGACACCTCCGCATTTCTGGGCGCTCGCGTTGTTTATGAACGACGATTACACCAAAGCCAAAGTGCCGATGCTAACGGTAACCCATGGCCGTAAATCCACCCGAAACCATATTTTGGTCTATACGCTTTTGCTCGCCCCTGTTGCGTTGAGCATTAGTTTTACGTCCATCGGCGGTCCGATTTACTTTGCGGTATCTGCTGTTCTGAACCTCATGTTTATCTGGGGAGCTTTTGGCCTTTGGAAACGCCAAGAAGCCGACGCGGAAGCTGACAAATACAAAAGCGAGCGTAAATTCTTTCGCCTGTCGCTTTACTACCTCTTTCTGCATTTCACAGCCCTCTTGGTGCAATCCGCCGTGGGCCTTACCTGGGGAGCGATCCTATAATGGCACCGCACGTTGAGCACGAACTTCACCAGCGCCGCCAAGGCCGCAACTACGGCGTCGGTGGGCTTTTACTGGCATTCGTCGTTATCGTTTTTGCCCTGACACTGGCCAAAGTGCAGCGCGGCGAACCGGTCGAAGCCTATGACCATACGCCGAGCCGGACCTTAGAGCCGGTAACAGGGGGCACGAACTGATGGCGATGAAAAACACCCATAAAACGGCCGCGCAAGCAGTAAGCGTGGTGGTCCTCATGGGCGCCCTCGCATGGGCCTCGGTGCCATTTTACAGCTGGTTCTGCAAAGTCACAGGCTTTGGCGGCACCACGGGCGTTGCCGCGGCTGGCTCTGACGAGATACTCGATCAAACCATCACCATTCGGTTTGACGGCAATGTGGCTGGCGGCATGTCGTGGGAATTCAAACCCGTTGTTCGGGAGATGGAAATACGTATCGGTGAAACCGGCCTTGCGTTCTATGAGGCCACAAATCCGACCGACCGCGTTATCGCGGGAACCGCCGCCTATAATGTTGCTCCCTATGAAGCGGGCGGCTTTTTCACGAAAATCGATTGTTTTTGCTTCACCGAACAGGTGTTGCGACCGGGCGAAACCGTCATGATGCCGGTCAGCTTTTACGTCGATCCCGAAATCGTTACGGACAGGGATGCAAAATACGTGCATCACATTACGCTGTCCTATACGTTCTACGAAACCGAACTGCCTGAAGATGTGGCGAACCTCTCGACCACACCCGCGGCTAATGTTAACTAAGTCCCAAACAGGGGATCCCCATGGCACACGCTAAAAATCACGACTACCACATTCTCAACCCTTCGATCCTGCCGCTCTTGGGCGCATTATCGGGCTTCATTATGCTTTTCGGTGCGGTTATGTGGATGAGTGATATCACTCCGTTCATGTTCTTCATCGGCCTCGCTGGCGTCCTTTACGTTATGTACGCGTGGTGGAGCGAGATGGTGACCGAAGCCCAACAAGGCGACCACACGCCAGTTGTTAAAATCGGTCTGCGCTATGGCGTGATCATGTTCATCATGTCCGAAGTTATGTTCTTTGCCGCATGGTTCTGGAGTTTCTTTAAAAACGCGATCTATCCAATGGGTCCAGATTCCCCGGCAATCGATGGCGTTTGGCCGCCAATCGGTATCGAAACATTTGATCCTTGGCATTTGCCGCTGATCAATACGTTGATCCTCCTGTGCTCCGGTGCAGCAGCGACTTGGGCGCACCATGCGCTCGCACATGAAAATAACCGCAAAGATCTCGTAACTGGCCTTGCTCTCGCAATTGGTCTTGGCGCGGTGTTCACCTTGTTCCAAGCCTATGAATATAGCCATGCGGCCTTCGCGTTCTCGGGCAATATTTACGGCGCGAACTTCTTTATGGCGACGGGTTTCCACGGTTTCCACGTTCTCATCGGCACAATCTTCTTGGGTGTTTGTTTGATCCGCGCCCTCAAGGGGCACTTCACTCCTGAAAGCCATGTCGGCTTCGAAGCTGCTGCTTGGTACTGGCACTTTGTGGACGTTGTGTGGCTCTTCCTCTTCGCAGCGGTCTACGTTTGGGGCGGCTAAATTTGACGGGTGCTTAACGGCGCCGTTATAAAATAAAAAAGGCGCGGGCATCGTCCGCGCCTTTCCAGTTTTAAGTAATAAGGTTGCACTCCATGCGCCGCAAAATGCTCATCCCTTTGATCTTTGGTTTGATTGGCACAGCGATTCTGTGCGCGCTTGGGACGTGGCAGCTCCAACGTCTGACGTGGAAAACAGAAGTGTTGGCCGCAATTGACACGAAAATTCTGTCTGAACCTGTTGATATTCCGCTAAACCCAACCGAAGCGACGGATCAATTCCTGCCCGTGCAGGCCAAAGGCGTTATCGGTCCACAGGAAATTACCATCTTAGCCAGCGTTCAAAAAATCGGACCGGGTTATCGGGTGATTGCGCCGCTGGAAATGGCCGACGGACGTCGCGTACTATTGGATCGTGGTTTCGTTGCGATTTCAGCGAAAAACGCGCCCCGCCCCGCCGTTGAGGCCGAAATCGTCGGTAATTTGCTCTGGCCCGATGAAATCAGTAACGCGACCCCGCCGCCAGACCTCAACGCAGGCATCTGGTTCGGGCGCGATATTCCAGCCATGGCCGAAGCCCTTAACACCGAACCCGTCATGCTTGTTCAGCGCACGTCAACAGAGCCAAATCTTGTCACGACCTCGTTCCCTGTCGATTCGGCGGGCATCCCAAACAAGCATTTGGAGTATGTTGTGACGTGGTTTGGGCTGGCGTTGGTATGGTTTGGGATGACAGCGTTCCTTCTGTGGCGTATCAGGCAGAGAACCGTCTAGAGGCGAGAGAAAAATGCACTATATTTCGACACGGGGCCAAGCGCCCGAACTGAGTTTTGAAGATGCGATGATGACTGGCCTTGCGCGGGACGGGGGCCTTTTTGTGCCTGCGGAAATCCCTGTCATGTCCCCTGAAGACATCGCAGCCCTTGCGGGAAAATCCTACGAAGAAATCGCCTTCGCGGTGATGCGCCCCTTCATTGGGGACGCCTTCACGGACGACGAATTCAAAGCGATCATTGCACGGGCTTACGCAGGTTTTCGCCACACCGCGCGCGCGCCGCTGGTGCAGTTGGATCAAAACCACTTTCTACTCGAATTGTTCCACGGCCCGACGCTCGCCTTCAAAGACTTCGCGATGCAACTCATCGGGCAATTGTTTCAAGCGTCCTTGAGCCGTTCAGGCAAGCGTGTAACTATCGTTGGGGCCACATCGGGCGACACAGGGTCCGCAGCAATCGAAGCCTTTAAAGGCCTTAGCAATGTCGACGTTTTTATCCTGTTTCCCCACGGTCGCGTGTCGGAGATTCAACGTCGCCAAATGACCACCCCCACCGAGAGCAACGTTCACGCCCTCGCGATGGACGGGGATTTTGATGATTGCCAAGCCCGCCTCAAGGATATGTTTAACGACTTTGACTTCCGCGAAGGTGTCAAACTTGCGGGGGTGAATTCGATAAATTGGGCACGAGTTCTGGCTCAGGTCGTCTATTATTTTTCATCAGCTGTGGCGCTCGGCGCGCCATATCGCGAAGTCTCCTTTACGGTTCCGACCGGCAATTTCGGTGATATTTTTGCAGGCTACATTGCCAAGAAAATGGGCCTGCCTATTCGCGAACTCGTGATTGCCACAAACCATAACGACATTCTGCACCGCACCTTGGTAACTGGCGCCTATACCAAGGCCAAAACGATCCCAAGCCGCAGCCCCAGCATGGACATTCAAGTCTCCAGCAATTTCGAGCGCGCGTTGTTTGATATGTATGGTCGCGATGGCAAAGCCGTGGCGCAACTGATGGAAGAGCTGAAATCGGGTAGTTTCAAAATTTCCCAAGGCCCCCTCGAGAGCCTGCGCGAAACCTTCACCTCTGGTCGTGCTTCCGAGGAAGAATGTGCCGCAACGATCAAGGAAATGGCCGCCACAACGGGCCACGTCCTTTGCCCGCACACTGCGGTCGCGGTTAAGGTCGCAAAAGAGCATCTGGGATCGGTTCCCATGATCACGCTCTCAACGGCACATCCCGCTAAATTCCCCGCAGCCGTCGAGGCGGCCTGCGGTATTCATCCTACGTTGCCCGCTCATATGGCAGATCTCGGCAACAAACCCGAACGCGTGACCCGCGTTCCAAATGATTTGGCCGCGCTTATGGCGTTGGTTCACGAAAGGCGCGCTCTTTGACCAGCCAACTTACAACTCTCGATAACGGGTTTCGCATTGTTTCTGAAAACATGCCCGGACTTAAAAGCGCGAGCATCGGCATTTGGGTGATGGCAGGCGGTCGTCACGAGCGGCTTGAGCAAAACGGCATCGCGCATTTTCTTGAGCATATGGCATTCAAAGGCACGACAACGCGCAGTAGCCTCGAAATAGCCGAAGCGATCGAGGATGTCGGCGGCTATATCAATGCCTATACCAGCCGCGAAATGACAGCCTATTACGTGCGTGTTTTGGGGCAGGACGTGCCCCTTGGCCTTGATGTTATTTCCGATATTCTGCTCAATCCCACGTTTTCCCCCGAAGAAATCGAGATTGAGCGTGGCGTGATTTTGCAAGAAATCGGCCAAGCGCTTGATACACCGGACGACGTGATTTTCGATTGGCTCCAGAACGTTTCCTATCCGGACCAGCCGATTGGCCGAACGATTCTTGGCCCCGAAGAGCGCGTGAAGAATTTCACCCGTGACGATCTGGTTGGATTTGTGAAGGAACGTTACGGCCCCGCACAAATGATCCTATCTGCAGCAGGGGAGGTCGATCACGCGGCCCTCGTTGAAGCCGCGACCGCGCTTTTTGGCCACCTGCCAAATCGAGACAGCGCTCAGGAAGTCACGGCAACCTTTAAGGGCGGCGAGACCCGTGTTGAAAAGGATCTTGAGCAAGCGCATTTCGCGCTTAATTTCGATGGACCCAGCTATACAGACGACGCTATTTACACCAGCCAAGTCCTTGCCTCAACTCTTGGAGGCGGTATGTCGAGCCGCTTGTTCCAAGAGGTTCGAGAAAAACGGGGCCTTTGCTATACGATCTTCGCCCAAGCGGGCGCATTTTCGGACGGCGGCTCAACCACGATTTATGCGGGCACGTCTGGCGAAAAATTGCCCGAATTGGCCGAAATCACCGTGAGCGAAATCCGCCGCGCCGCCGAGGACATGTCGGAACGCGAAATCGATCGTGCCCGTACACAAATGAAGGCCGGAATGCTCATGGGCCTCGAAAGCCCGTCAAGCCGCGCAGAACGCCTTGCGCGGATGATTTCAATTTGGGGCCGTGTCCCAAGCTTGTCTGAAACCGTTACTAAAATTGATGCGGTTTCACGGCAAGGTGTCGCCGATATGGCCCGTGAAATGGCCGAAAATGCGCGTATCTCACTGGCCACCTATGGGCCAAACGCGAAATCGGTTTCAATCGAGGGTATCCGTGGGCGTTTGGTTGGCTGATGCTTTTTAAGCGTAGAAAAGTTCTGGTGGATTCGGAGCGCATGACGCTTCGGCTGCCACAACATTCGGATTACCGAAACTGGGCCGCATTGCGTCACAACAGCCAATCTCACCTGTCGCAATGGGAACCCGCGTGGGCGGCGGATCATTTGACGCGTAAAGCCTTTACCAATCGTGTTTATTGGGCACAACGCGCTGTCACGACAGGGACCGCGTTGCCATTGTTTCTAACCTTGCGCCAATCGGGAGAGATTTTGGGGGCGGTCACTTTGGATAATATTCGCCGTGGCCCCGCGCAATCGGGCACACTTGGGTATTGGGTTGGCGAAGAATACGCGCGCCAAGGCTACATGCGCGAGGCCATCGAGGCCCTGAGCCACTATGCGTTTTCCACACTCGATTTGTCGCGCATTGAGGCGGCCTGCCTTCCTGAAAATGTCGCGTCGCGGGGCGTCTTAGAGAAGTCAGGTTTCAAGTATGAAGGGGTCGCGCAAAGTTACCTTCAGATCGCGGGACGCTGGCGCAACCATGTTCTATATGCCAATCTACGGGGCGATCGTCGGGGGAGAACCGGCGTACGTTAGGAGGACCTATGCTCAATCCGCTCACCAACGATTTCGTCGAGAAGCTGTCTGCGATGTTGCCCGATAAGGCCCTGCGCCTTGCCACACCTGCCGACGTGGAGGAGCCGCGTGGTCGCTATATAGGTTTGGGCACACATGTCGCCACGCCAAGCACGGTTGAGGAGGTTTCCAAGATCATCACCGCCTGCAATGCGGCGCGGATTGGCGTTATTCCTTTCGGTGGCGGGACGGGTTTGGTTGGCGGGCAAGTTGCCCCCCAAGGGCCCCTACCTCTCATTCTCTCGCTTGAACGTATGACCCAAATTCGTGCAACTTACCCACAAGAAAACGTCCTCATCGCTGAAGCGGGCGCAATTCTGGCCAATGTGCAATCTGCGGCACAAGCTGTGGATCGCCTGTTTCCGCTATCCCTTGCGTCCGAAGGATCGTGCCGTATTGGCGGTAATTTGGCGACAAATGCGGGCGGTTTGAATGTGTTGCGATACGGAAATACGCGCGACTTGTGTTTGGGGCTCGAAGTGGTGCTCCCCTCGGGGCAAATTTGGAACGGGCTCACGCGCTTGCGCAAAGACAACACGGGGTTTGATTTGCGCAATTTGATGATCGGTTCCGAGGGCGCATTGGGCGTGATTACCGCCGCTGCGTTGAAACTTTACCCGCGTCCCGCCGAAAATGGCACGGGAGTTTTTGTTGTAGAGGATCCAACGGCGGCCCTCGCGCTGCTTAATCTCGCACAAACCATTGCACCCAGCGAAGTTTCTGCCTTTGAACTCATTCACAAAACGGGCCTCGAGTTCCTTTCAGAGAAGCTACCGGATGTTCGGCAACCCTTTGAGAACAAACCAGAGTGGATGGTTCTGATTGACCTAGGAACTGCAAGAGGGCGTGATCCGGACGCTTTGCTCGAGCGCTTGTTTGAGGAAGGGCATGCGGCGGGATTGATTTCGGACGGAGCTATCGCACAAAACGAAGCCCAGCGGCGCCAGTTTTGGGAGGTCCGAGAGCGGATTCCCCAAGCCAATAAGGCGATAGGCTCCATTGTCTCGCATGATGTTTCTCTGCCGCTTGGAAGTATCGCGGCCTTTGTCATCGAAGGGCTCGCGCGTCTTGCAAAGCTTGGCGATATACGGGTGAATTGTTTTGGACATCTCGGTGATGGGAACCTGCATTTCAATGCCTTCCCCGCACGCGGGCGCGACCGCCACGAATACGATGCTATACGTGATGATATTCAGCGCTGTGTGCATGATTTGGTGAGCGAAATGGGCGGCTCCATCAGTGCCGAACACGGAATTGGACGCCTGAAGGCCAAGGACTTGGCACATTATGGTGATCCGGGAAAAATCGCGGCGATGCGGGCGATCAAAACGGCCCTTGATCCGAACGGAATCATGAATCCCGGAGCCGTCATCGGCAATTTGCACGCATAGTTGAAAAATCAACGCCCCGCCGCGAACGACGAGGCGTCAATCGGAACATGTAAGCAAATGCCAGCTGCTCCCAACTGGCAAGCATGGGTCTAAGACTAAAGTTTTAATAAACTATTACTTCGAGAGACGATTACAGTCCGCCAAATTCACAAATCGATGTGACATCCATACCCATTTTTTCGAGCTTTTCACGTCCGCCAAGATCAGGAAGGTCGATCACAAACGCACAGCTCACGATTTCACCGCCCAATCGTTCAATCAACTTAATTCCGGCTTCGGCGGTACCACCTGTCGCAAGCAGATCATCAACCAGAAGGATTTTTTCCCCCGGTTTGATGGCGTCATCATGGATTTCCACAATCGCCTCGCCGTATTCCAGCGAGTATTCTTCACTGATCGTGGTGCCAGGAAGTTTGCCCTTTTTGCGCACGGGCACAAAGCCGACCGAAAGCTGGTGCGCAATCGCGCCACCAAGGATAAATCCGCGAGCCTCAAGCCCAACCACCTTGTCGATCCGCATGCCCGCATAGGGATGCAGCATTTGGTCTACCGCCATGCGAAACCCGCGTGGGTCGGCAAAAAGGGTTGTGACATCGCGAAAAAGGATGCCCTCGTGCGGGAAATCAACAATCGTACGAATGTAGTCTTGAACGGTCTTTTTTTGCATCGTTTTGTCCATTCTGCTTTCGAAAAAAGGGGGGCGAGACTATCGGTTGAGGACACGGCCTGCGACGGCGTCGAGCTTGGCCACAAGGGCTGGGTCCCTTGCGTCGGGGGCCGTGAGAATGGCGTATTCCAGTGCCTTGTCACAGCCATGTTCACAATCGTCGCGCTGTGCTCCTAAGAGGGTGGGCAGGCGTGCGACCAAGCCGCGCGCTTTGGTTGCATTGCCCATCAATGTTTGGATGATTTGGGTGACGTCGACCTCGCCATGATCGGGATGCCAGCTGTCGTAATCGGTGATCATCGCGACGGACGCATAGCAGAGTTCGGCCTCGCGGGCGAGTTTTGCTTCGGGCATATTTGTCATGCCGATCACGTCTGCGCCCCAGCTTTCGCGGTACATTTTACTTTCTGCGAGCGTCGAGAATTGCGGCCCCTCCATCGCCAAATACGTGCCGCCGTCATGGACGGTGATCCCTTGATCTTTTGCCGCCGTGAGGCAGGCCGCTGAGAGGCGCGGGCAGGTGGGGTGGGCGACGGAAACATGCGCGACGCAACCGGTGCCAAAGAACGATTTTTCACGCGCGAAGGTGCGGTCAATGAATTGATCCACAATCACGAAATCACCCGGTGCCATCTCTTCGCGGAAACTGCCACAGGCCGAAACCGAGATCACATCCGTAACGCCAATGCGTTTCAATGCGTCAATATTTGCCCGATACGGTACGGTTGTCGGGCTAAGGCGGTGCCCACGTCCATGGCGCGGTAAAAAGGCCATTTTGACGCCATCCAAAACGCCCGTCAAAACGGCATCACTCGACTCGCCCCAAGGCGTTTCAACACGCGTCCATTCCGCGTTCTCAAGCCCGTCAATTTCATACAGGCCAGAGCCGCCAATCACACCAATCATCGTGTCGCGCATATCAAAATTCCTATTCTTCGCCGGGACGTTTGAGGCTGAAAACCGTTTCCACTCGCGCGTAGTCTTTATACCCCAGTCGCGCGAGTGGGCTGAATGTGGAAACATCAAAAACACCGTCCACAAGGCAATTATCGCGCAAGTGCACGCCCACTACCTCGCCGAAAACCGCGAAGTTGGCTTCACCAGGCAATTGAACGATCTTGGTCAGCTTGCATTCCAAGTTCGCCGGGGCAAGGGCGACACGTGAGGCCGAAATAACTGAACATTCCGCTTTTTCAAGCTCCGCGAGGGAAAATTCGTCGACGTCTTTTGCATAGCTTCCCGAGGTCACATTCATCGCGTCGCGCATGGCATATTCAACGATGTTCACACAGAAAACACCCGTCTCGCGAATGTTGGCAACGCTGTCTTTTGTGCCGTCGCGGTCATCCTTTGCGCTCGTTGATGCAAACATAACCTGTGGTGGTTCATAGGCGACCGCGTTGAAAAACGAGTAAGGCGCGAGGTTGTCGTTTCCGTTTCTGTCCCGCGTGGAAATCCATCCAATGGGGCGGGGCGTGACAAGGGCATTAAATGGGTTATGCGGGAAACCATGCCCATTTTTAGGTTCATAAAACATTGGCGGCCTTTCTTGTGTTTGAACAAGAGGTAACGCTGTGCTAGTGGCGTTGCCAGAGAAAAAGAGCAGGTTCGCGTCAGAACCCATTTTCGGAGCGCCGCGTGTACAGGATCGAACAAGAAAAACCAGCGGACCTGTGGGAAGTTGAGGCGCTTTACGATCTGTGCTTTGCGCCGGGGCGCGAGGCGCTGTCGTCCTACCGATTGCGTGAAGGCGTTTCGCAAGTTGCAGAGTTTTCCCTTGTGGCGCGGGACACCGATAACACCCTTGCCGCAGCGATCCGGTACTGGCCCGTTTTAGTCGGCCCGAAGGCGGCCTTACTCCTAGGCCCGATTGCGGTTCATCCGACTCGGCAGGGCGAAGGCTTGGGCGACTTACTGATGCGCACCAGCCTTGATTTGGCACGCGTCGCGGGATGGGAGCGGGTGCTCCTTGTCGGGGATCTGCCGTATTATCAGCGCTTTGGCTTTGACACCTTGCCAGACGTTGTCATGCCAGCACCAAGCAACCCTGCGCGTGTGCTGGGCTATTCGCTGACGTCGGGCGCGTGGGATAGGTGTGTGGGGGAGGTTTGCAAATACGTCTAGTCGTTTTGCAAACCGAAAAATCTGCGCAATCGCGGCAAAGTGTACATTAAGAGCGCGACGCAAAGTACCGTCACCGCGCCTGTTCCCGAATAAACGATAAATGCACCCAAGAGAGTGCTGCCGTTCAACAGGGCTGCAATGGCCGCGAGACCCGCGACAATAGATGCAAAAATAAGAGGCCCAATCACAGGCGATCTCCAAACAAAAAATACTCGTAAAAAATGGCGCCAGACATATTGGTTTTCCAGCTTAAAGGTTGGAGATCCACTCTACTACGGCAGGTCGAACAGATTGCGCACCAGAGGCGCGTGCCGCATCGATAACCGATTTTGCTTCCGCTAGGTCAACGCGCCGCAACAGGTTTTTCACCGGACCAATGGAAGCAGGGCGCATCGAAAGGGCGCGAAATCCCATAGCCGCAAAGCAGAGGGCCTCGACCGGGCGACCGGCATCTTCACCGCAAAAGGATATAGGAGTTCCCGAGGCAACACAGCGTTCGACGATCCCCTCCAAGAAGCTCAAAAAGCTTACGTTCAACGTGTCGTAGCGTTTGCGAACCCGTTCGTTTTCGCGGTCGGCAGCAAAGAAAAACTGTTTGAGATCATTCCCGCCCACGGAAATAAAATCGCACATTTTAAAGAATTGCTCCGGCGCAAACGCCAATGAAGGGGTTTCCAGCATCGCGCCAATTTCGACGCGCTCTGGAAGAATATGACCCAAACGGGCTTCGTTTTCGAGTACCTTCTCAAAAATCTCCCGCGCCTGAATATACTCATCGAATTGCGCAACAAACGGGAACATCACCGTCAAGGGACGCCCTTCGCAGGCTCGGATAAAGGCCTGCAGTTGCATGCGCATGACACCAGGTTTGTCGAGCCCAAGGCGGATTGCTCGCCAACCCATCGCGGGGTTTGGTTCATCCTGTGGCTTCATATAGGGCAGTACTTTGTCAGACCCAATATCAAGCGTTCGGAAGTTCACCCGCTGCCCGTCAGCCGCGTTCAAGACGCGTTTATACAGCTCAACAAGTTCACCACGACGCGGCATTTTATTGCGGACGAGGAACTGCAACTCGGTACGAAAAAGCCCGACACCCTGCGCGCCCGAACTCTTGAGAGATGGTAAATCTGCCATCAGCCCCGCGTTCATCGATAGACGAATTTCAGTGCCATCGAGCGTTATTGCCGGCTTGTCGCGGATGGACGAATAGCGCTCCGCCGCGGTGGTTTGCATCGCGATTTTGTCGTGAAACGCTGCTTTGACGGAATCGTCTGGACGCAAATGAACGATGCCCTGCTCGCCATCCACAAGGATATAATCGCCATTGAGGGCTTCGGTCGTGATGCGGCTGGCGTTGATAATCAAAGGGATCGCAAGGGCGCGGGCAATAATGGTCGCGTGGCTGCCCACAGACCCTTCCTCTAGAACAATACCTCGAAGCGATCTGCCGTATTCCAGCAGTTCACCGGGGCCGATATTTCGTGCGACCAGCACAGCATTTTGTGGCATCTCCGCGCCGGTATCTTTGCCTTGCCCCGTTAGAATTCTAAGCAGCCGATTAGAGAGGTCGTCTAAATCGTGCAAGCGCTCGCGCAAGTAGGCATCGGGCACTTGGCTCATCCGCGTACGGGCGGTGGACTGTTCTTTTTCAACCGCAGCTTCGGCGGACAGTCCACGCGAGATGTCTTCCTTGATGCGCCGCATCCACCCTTTGGAATTGGCGAACATCCGATAGGTCTCAAGGACCTGCAACTGTTCTTTGTCCCCTTGTACCGCACCGAGCAGCAATTCGTCCACGGAGACGCGCAAGGTATCTACGGCCGCATCCAGACGTATTTCTTCGGCCTGCGGGTCGTCGGCAATTGGGTTTGTGACCACGACGCGCGGCTCGTGCAAGTAGACATTGCCAACTGCGGTGCCTTCTTGGCCGACGCCGCCGCGGATCATAACTGGGTGTTGATGACGCGCCGAGAGGGCTGCGCCGTCGCCCACGAAGGCCCCAAGTTCGGCCATTTCAGCGAGAACCATAGCAACAACTTCTAACGCGTAAACTTCGTCCTCGGAATAGCTCCGAGCGTCTTTGGATTGGACGACCAAAACCCCGAGAGTTTCCCCCAAACGCTGCACTGGAATCCCAAGGAAGCTGGAGTAAATTTCCTCCCCCGTTTCTGGCATAAAGCGAAACCCACGCTCGCTGGGGGCGTTGGCGGAGTTGACGATGCTGCCGCTTTTGGCCACGCGCCCCACGAGGCCTTCGCCGAGGCGTAGCCGCGTTTGGTGGACCGCTTCCGCTTTCAAGCCCTCGGATGCGCAAAGTTCCAAAGTGTCTTGATCTCGAAACAAATAGATCGAACATACTTCAGTTGCGATCGAATCCGCGATTAAACTCGTGATCCGGTCGAGGCGTTTTTGACCTTCGGAATCCTCTGCCAATGCCTCGCGAAGCCGCCCAAGCAGCTTTCGGCTCTCACTTTGGGTAGACTTTCCTGATAAATTGGGCATTTGGCCCCTTAATTATGGTGATTTGTGCAGTTCAAAAACATCATGCAGGGCTTGGACCGCAAGTTCCATATATTTTCGGTCAATCAGCACAGATATTTTGATCTCGGAGGTTGTGATGACCTTAATATTGATCCCCTCAGAGTTGAGTGCGCCAAACATTTTGGCGGCGACACCCGCGTGTGAGCGCATACCTATGCCAACGACACTGACTTTCGCGACATCCGTGTCCGCGACCAAATCATGATAATTGATGTGGCCCGCAGCCTTGGCTGTCGCCATCGCGTTTTCGGCCCGCAGGACGTCTTCGGTAGGACAGGAGAAGGTCATATCCGTACGGCCTTCCTCGGATATGTTCTGAACAATCATATCGACGTTGACGCCCGCTTCGGACAGTGGCCCAAAGATCGCGGCGGCAATACCCGGACGGTCAGCAACCGAAATCAAGGTCATTTTAGCTTCGTCGCGGCTATAGGCGACGCCAGATACTACATTGCTTTCCATGATTTCCTCCTCGTCGCACACTAGGGTGCCGGATGTGTCTGTTTGTTCGTCAAAGCTCGAAAGGACGCGCAATTTCACTTTATAGCGCATGGCCAGTTCGACAGAGCGGGTCTGAAGGACCTTGGCGCCCAGCGAAGCCAATTCGAGCATTTCTTCAAAGGCGATTTTGTCAAGTTTGCGCGCCTTGGAACTGATGCGGGGATCGGTGGTATAGACACCATCCACATCGGTATAAATATCGCAGCGCTCCGCGCCAAAGGCCGCAGCAAACGCCACAGCCGTTGTGTCCGAACCTCCGCGTCCAAGCGTCGTCGTCCGCCCCTCAGGGCTCACGCCTTGAAAGCCAGCAACAACTGCAACGCGCATTCCTTCGGCGAATTTGCCGTTGATGTTCTCGGTGAGAATGTCTTCGATGCGGGCGGCGCTATGCGCAGACGTCGTTTTGACCGGAACTTGCCAGCCTTGCCAACTGCGCGCCGGAACATCCATTTCCTGAAGCGTGAGGGCCATAAGCCCCGCCGTGACCTGCTCGCCCGAACTGACAACGGCATCATATTCACGCGCGTCAAACATAGGGGAGGTCTCGCGAACCCACCCGACAAGCTCATTCGTTTTGCCGGACATCGCCGAAACAATGACGATGACGTCATAGCCATTCGCGACTTCGACGCCAACACGCTTTGCGGCGCGGCGGATGCGATCGAGGGTGGCAACGGACGTGCCGCCAAATTTCATGACCAGAAGAGGCATGGATGCTCCTTTAGGGTTAAACCGCTGGTGTCTTAGGAGGAAGTTTGGTTCAGCGCAAGCGGGGAAGGGTCAGAAGGGGCGTTCCGTGTCGATTATTATGCCAAATGAGCGCCGTTTGCCCCTAATTTGTCTTACGCGCGGGAATAAAGGGGAGGGGAGCCACGCTTATGCCGTCTTCGATTAACGACAGGGCTTCTGCCATATTTGCCTCGCCATAGATTGTGCGCTCTGGGGTGTCACCCTCATGCATCGCGCGCGCTTCTTTGGCGAAATTCTTGCCAACGTAGTCTGAGGTGGCCTCGACATGGGCCTTAAGTGCGGCAATTTTGGCCTCAAGTTCTTTTGACGGTGTTTGGATAAACTCAGATTGATCTGGAGGGGGCGAAAGGGTCTCAGAGGCTGGATGTGGAGTGTCACCCTCCTTTGAGGCCTTGCGCGTTGTTTGAACCTGAGGGGACATCAAAGTTTTAACGACATCCGTTGAGCCGCAGGCTGGGCACGACACCATCCCCGCCGATTTGACCTTGTCAAATGCTGAACCAGATTGAAACCAGCTCTCAAAACAGTGGTCGTGGTCGCATTTCAGGGCAAAGCGGATCATTTCGGGCCTTTCAAGCTATGTGCAAACTAGTTTTGCCGTAACAAGGTTAACATGACCTTGTGAATTTCTCCAACCAACACCTGAATCCGCATTTAGAAATTTTCTGGCGTGAAACCGCGCAGAATTTTTCCAAGTTCGGGGTCAGAAACCATACTTGCTGCCTTCTTACGGCTCACCCATTTACGTTTGCGCTGGCTTTTTTCGGGAAACTTTTTCGCGGTACGCTTCACCTGTAAGGCAAAAAGGGAAACCATAACCGGAAGGATTTCGCCCTTAGTTGCCTTTTTAGTATGCGAATACAAGCCGATACAAGCGTCACCCATAACGCCGATCGCGCCCGCTTCTTCCCACGCCTCAATGGCGGCCGATTGAGCAGGTGTTTTTCCGTTGATTGGCCAGCCTTTGGGAACAATCCACAGGCGAGAGCGTCGGCTCGTGATCAAGAGTATCTGGATTTTTCCATTCGCAACGCGATAGCAGATAGCGCCAAATTGCGTGCGCAGATCATATTTACTCTTTAGAGAAAGGGCCGATCCCTTTTGTATGTTCTTAACCATGTGAGCCTTTTCATGCCCTTAAGTACACCAACAAGCGCCAATTCGGGCGCGCCTAATTTGTCTATGCTTGTTTCAGAGGTTGCAAGGGAAACCTAGAGTTTTCCTTTTAAAACCGTAAAGTATATGCCCCATGGCGCTAGGTGTTTGGATTTGTTGTGAAAAGTAAGAGTTTGAAGAAGAATGACTTCAATTTGAATGAAATTATTTTCAAGCTGGGCAAAAAAAACGACCAGTTTTAAATTTCTTGTAAGAGTTTCCCATTAGCAAAAAGGCAAGAGTGCGCAGTTAGGTCGTCTAGCGTCATGCACTTCCCCAATAGATCGTCTCAATGAGGAAACCGGTATGAAAGTGATATCTATTTTTAAGAACCTTAAGGGCACCACGCGAACGGTTTTCTTTAGGGTCTCCGCAATTGTTGCCCTTTGCACCGCCGCTGTTGCCGGCACAATGACGGCGTTATCTCTGGATGCTCAGTACAATGTTGCTCGAGAAAATACAAAGGAACTCGCAATAAATCTCACATCCTTTTCGGCAGTTCAAAGTGCGGGCTCGATAAGGTTTGCAAACCCGCAGGCTCTAGAAACGATCATCCAGGGAGCGGTTCAGTCCTCTGGCGACTCCGCGTTGGAAGCTATCGTTCTGGATGCAAAAGGGGAGGTCTTGTATACATATTTGGGACAAGAAGCTTTAGTTTCAGACCTCAAAAACTTAGCGACAAAAGCAATGGAAACCGGTGAAATCGAGACTGCTGGTGATGGGTTTTACGTGGCGGTCCCTTCGCTATTTGGAAAGGACAGCAGCGTGGTAGGTGTTGTCGCTATGCTCTGGAGCCCGGATCCAGCGATCTCACACATAGCGGATCTTCAAAAAAAGACAAACCTCATAGCAGGGATAGTGTTCCTTGTTGCTCTTGTCATTGTTTCGATTTTGCTGCGCGGCTTTTTGTCGAAGCCGTTGGTACGTCATCGCACGGCGATGGATGATGTTGCGCATGGAAATTACACAATCGAGGTTCCAAACCTCAAACGCAAAGATGAAATCGGAGACATCGCGCGAACCCTCGAAGACTTTAGGACAACTCTATTAGAGGCGGAAGCGACGTCTCGAGAGAGCTTGTTTAAGGGGGCCGCATTTGAATCGTCATCCTCTGCTATGCTGATGGTAGATCAGGACCTAACGATTAACTACATTAACAGTGCCTTTTCGAAGATTATGATGGCAAACCAAGAGAACCTTTCCAGCAAACTCAAAAAGCTAAATCCGTCGGAAATTGTTGGTAAACATTTCTCGATTTTTCACGGAGAAGGTAGCGGGGCGGAAAGTATTCCGGAGGATTCAGACAATCTTCCACATATATCCGACATTGTCATGGGCGAAACCCGTGTCGAACAATCAATCAACGATGTCGTTGACGTTAATGGAATCTCGATTGGTCGAGTCATTGAATGGAAAGATGTAACGGAAGAACGGCTGAATCAGGCGATCCTTACATCGTTAGATTCCAGTCAAGTGCGTGTGGAATTTAACGCCGCCGGAGAACTGGTAAAAGCTAACGATAATTTTTGCAGATCTTACGGGAGTGAGGAAACTCAACTTCTCGGGCATCATTGCCGCGATGTTTTTTCCGAGAATTTGGAGGCTTCTGCAGAAGAAAGAGATTACTGGCCCGCGCTTTCTAAAGGTAAGCCATTTTTTGGACAGTTTGAGTGCGGCATCCCATCTGGCGAAAATCTTATCTTCGACGGAAGCTTTAGCCCTGTAACTGGTCGCCAAGGAAACGTGAACCGTCTGGTTTTTATCGGTACAGATGTCACAACCACACAACGGGAAATCCAAAGAGCGGAAGAGCAGCGTAAGGCTTCAACGAAAGAACAGGATGCGGTTGTCGAGGGTCTACGAGCGGGTCTCAATAGTTTGTCCAAAGGTGACCTAACAGCATCAATTGAAATAGAGTTTTCACCACAGTACGAGCAACTCCGTAGTGACTTCAATGAAGCGATTGACGCCTTGCGAAAAGCCATGGGGAGTGTTGTTGAAAATTCTGAAATGATCCGGGGGGAAACCAACGAAATCTCCAAGGCGGCAGACGACCTTTCTCGCCGTACCGAAACCCAGGCAGCAACCCTTGAGCAAACCGCGGCAGCACTTGATGAAATGACATCTTCAGTGAGTTCAGCGGCGGAAGGGGCAGGTATCGCGCGGAAAATGGTAATCGAAGCGCGTGATAATGCGGAGGCCAGCGGTGAAGTGGTTCGTGAAGCAGTCGCAGCGATGAGCGAAATTGCGAGCTCTTCACAACAGATTTCAAAGATTACTTCGGTAATTGACGAGATTGCCTTTCAAACAAACCTTTTGGCACTGAACGCAGGTGTTGAGGCGGCGAATGCGGGCGATGCAGGTCGAGGATTCGCAGTTGTGGCAACCGAAGTGCGTGATCTTGCTCAACGGTCGTCACAAGCCGCAAGCGAGATTAATGCTCTCATTTCAGCCAGTGAGGGGCATGTGAAACGAGGTGTGCAACTCGTTGACCAAACGGGTGATGCATTGAGGGGGATTTTTGATCGCGTGTCTGAAATTTCGACACATGTAGGAGAAATTGCTGTATCAGCAGATGAACAATCTCGAGGTCTTGCGGAAATAAACATCGCGGTCAACCAACTGGATCAGGTCACGCAACAGAACGCTGCAATGTTTGAAGAAACGACTGCCGCAAGTCACGCATTGACCAGCGAGGCTGAGAACCTCGCGACGACTATGGCCCAATTCCTTTTATCTCGCGAGGGGGAGGCCGCTCGAAGACCACCTCAAATGCAAAAAAATGAAGCTCAAAAGCCAACTGAAAAACCAACGGCGAATGTAAGAATGGTGGGGAATGGAGGCCAAGTGCTTTCCTCAACAGCTGAGAGTTGGGAAGATTTTTAGTTCGAAAACAAACAAACTGTTGTCCAATTAATTATTGGGCAACAGTAAAAATGTGAGCCGGTTTTTTCCTGAATTAGTAAGCAATAAATGTTTCTCATAAACCCATCGGTCTTTGCCTAAATGCGTTCGATTGTGGTATAAGTTTTACGCCAACTTACCTGCGCTCCAAGTTGCCTCCAGGCTGACCGCAGCCCTTGGGGTAAATGTACACTTTCCGCCGACCTTGGGCCACTGAAGTGGTCCGGCAAAACTGGACCGCGTGCTAAGGTGTATCCAACACGAATGAATGGATACGAGAATGACGAAGCGGCGAAACTTTTCGGACAAGTTTAAGGCTGCTGTGGTTTTGGATTAAGGCATTGGTTAGTTCTTGTCTGAAACCCTCGTGGCGGCACAAATGAAATCTGGCGAGTGAAACGATGTAGTAAGCTGGGCTACTCAACGATGCCGTCGAAAAGAGCACAGGTCTCTGGGCGTGGAAATAGACCGTGAAATCAACCTTCTGAACAATATGAATTTGAGTAGGGTTACGCCCCACCAAAAAAGTTGATTGAAAATAGTCCCTTAAGGCTTGCTCAGTCACAATTACCCTTTGGGAAAACACCTCGACTTAAAATCTGTGTCTAAGGTTAGTAATGCGTTAGGTCGACTGCGCGTAAAAATACCCAAAAACGGCGGCGAGCCCCAAGGCCAAAAGGACTGAAAACGCGATTTTCCATGCCGAATATGGCCTCTCGCCTTCTACGCGGCCAGTTTGACCATTTACAACAAAACGGTATGTTTTGCCTTGATACTTATAGGCTGCGAGCCAAACCGGTAGAAGAATGTGTTTAAAAGTTACGTCGCTAACGGAGGTTTCGATTGCGCCAACCTGTTGGCGATCCCCGCCGATATCAAACTTCACATCGCGTAAAATCTGGCGATCCATTTTCTCTCGCGCAAACGAGAATCCATTTTCCAAGTCGATTGAGTAACCTTCTGCCTTGAAGCCAGCGAGGTAAAACGCTTGAAACGGTTCCAATCCGCTAAGATCCCATGGCTCCAACGCCTGTGTATAACGGGTCGGCAAAGCTTTACTGGCGAGCACCAAAACATCATCAAAAAGGCGCGAAACGCGACCTGATACTGGGCTCCATCGAACCTTGGTTACAGTGCGTTGAACTTTTTTCCCATTTTCAAAATGAGTCGATGTTGTCTGATACTCCGTTCCGCGTTGCCCCCGATACCGCGACTTAGTATCTGCATCAAATGTCCAGTAGGGAACGTATATTCCCTGCATTCTCCGCCCTTTTCTTGCATATGCTTTTAGTCCATTCGGAGCGAACCACAGCCGCCCAAGCCATGCTGACATCGCATCGTGGGCGGTTGTTTCTTCGAGTTGAAACGGGAGGACAGCACTTGGCTTAATCTGACGGTGAGAACCAGTATCAACAACAACCGGAGTGGCGCAAAAAGGGCACTCGGATGCGTGGTTTTCTCCGTCAAACCCCACCTGCGCGCCGCAATTGGGGCAACTTGTGACGCGGTTCTCTTCGATCTCGGCGGATGGCAGCGCATCTGCCAAAGCAGATTTGAAATCCAATTCAAGAATGGTCGTTTTGGGCTCCACACGGTCTTCTTGAAAGCCGCATTGATTGCATGTGAGCACACCTGTTTTGGGGGAAAACCTCAGGTCTGCCCCACAGTTTTCGCACGGAAATAGGTGCTCCTCTTGAGGCGTATTCTCAATGGTATTCATAACGCGAAACGCTCCGATTCTCTGACTATTCAGCACCAGGAGGGGGAGGGGGCATTATGGTGAACAAAGTGGCGAGCGCCCCAATTTCAGAAGCCTTTTTCCACCCGTCTTGCCCCGCAGTCCAAACAAATGTCTCGCGCGTGAGTTGCCCGTCCTGTGCCATGCGTCCCATTGTTGCCCGCGAAAACGGGCCGGATGTCTCGCCATTGTTTGCCGTATGCCACACGTGTTCAACCGGCGCGGGCGGGGGAGTCGCGGGCGCCGCTGCCTGCACAGTATGCGCGCCCCATGGTCCAGCAAATTGGCTCGCCATCGCCATGCCCATGCCCGCACCAAGTCCAGCGGCCATACCGCCGCCTGCGGGGTTTTGGGCCGCCGTGGTCATGGCTTCAGCGGCGGAAAATTGCGTGTATTTCCCCAAGTCGCCCGCGAGTCCAACAGAGGTGTGTTTGTCCAAAACCGCTTCGACGGCGGGCGGGAGGCTGATGTTCTCAATGTAAAGTTCGGGGATCGAGAGGCCGTATTCCGCCAGCGTTGCGCTGATTTGGGCGGCAACAAGTTTACTCAGGTCGCCGGTGTTCGCAGCCATATCGAGGACAGGAATGCCAGAGCCCGCAATGGAGCGACTAAATTCCTGAACAATTATATTGCGAATTTGAAAGCTAATTTCGTCCATCGTAAATTCGCCGTCCGTCCCAACGATTTCACGCAGGAATACCCCAGGATCGGTCACGCGCACGGAATAGGTTCCAAAAGCGCGCAGGCGAATAGGGCCAAATTCGGGGTCCCGACACATAATCGGGTTTTTGGTGCCCCATTTAAGGTCGTTAAAGCGCGTTGTATTTACGAAATAGATTTCGGATTTGAACGGGCTTTCAAACCCATGATCCCAGTGTTGAAGCGTTGTCATCACGGGCATGTTGTTGGTTTCCAACATATAAAGCCCGGGGGTGAACACATCCGCCATTTGGCCTTCGTGGATGAAAACCGCCGATTGACCTTCACGCACCGTCAGCTTTGCCCCGTATTTTATCTCGTGACCTTCCCGTTCAAAACGCCAAACCATTGTGTCACGCGTGTCATCCGTCCATTGAATGACGTCAATAAACTCACCCGTTAAAAAATCAAAAATTCCCATTATATTCTTCCAATCTTTTCAGGTGTTTCAGGGGCCATCAGCTCGCGGGCAATTTGATCGACAATCGGGCGGGCTGTTTGCGCATCCATTCCGGGGGTAAGGCGCGGATCATAGAGAATGCGCAAAAGGTATTCATCATGCGTGGTTAAAAGTCCAAATTCTTCGTCGTCGTTGAAAATTGAGGGGCGCGCAGCGTCGCTGTCATTTGAAAGGCCGAGGCTTTGTGCGATTTCCTCGTGAATACAGGATTTGCGCAGGAGGTCGGGATGTTCGTCCCGAATGATCACAAGCGCGCGCCCGATGTATTTGGAGGCATGCCCCTCACTGTAGGATTGCGCGATACACAGGTCATTTTTCGTAATTTGAGTGAGGGCTTGTATATCGACGTTCGAAATTTCTGGGATAATTTCCCGCAACAATGGGCCCGCCGCGAGACGTTCATCTTCGTTTAAGATCAACACAAATAAGTTGGCCGATTGCCGTGATCCCATTTGAATCGGATGGCCGGTTACGCGTTCCAAACGGCTTGCAAAACGCTTAACTTCCGCTTGATCCGCGCGTTGTTGGGACTCTGTTAGGGTTTCACCAAGGATAACGTTTATGACCACGGGATTTTTCCAGCGGCGCATTGGGAAAGCGACTTCCTGTGCCACGAGCCGTCCGTTGACCATGGAAAACTCCGCAAAAAAAGCGATTTTCATGAAGTTCTCGGCCAGATCGTTGGCAGTAAACGCAACATCCACACCGCCGCCATCTGTCCGCAAAAGCCCTTTCACAAGAAAGTCTTCTTGCAGCCGGCTAAAGCTATTCAGGTAGAATTGACTTAACTCTGACCGCCCTTTGGGTGGCGCGACGGGTTTAGGCTCCGGTGGCTTGCTTGATACCACGTCTGCCTCGCACCCCAAAAGGAGCGAGAGGCCGATGACGAACATTGCCAGTTTTATCGGAGCTTTAAGCCTCATTCGCTTCCGACAGCCGCCCCAATCTGATGCCCCGTACCGTCGTCACGTGATTTCGCGGCTGCCAAAGTTTCCTTGAGGTCTTTTTCCATTTTGATAAGTTCAACTTCGGCCTCCGCACGGCGCCGTTTCCCTTCGTCCGCAAGCGCGAGGCTATCGTTAATCGTACCAATAAGCTCTTGGTTGGCGATCTTAACTGCTTCAATATCAAACACACCGCGCTCCATCTCTTTGCGCACAACCGTGTTCGCCTGACGCAAATTGGTTGCATTGGAGGTGAGTAATTCATTGGTTAAATCATTGGCGTCGCGGACCGCATGTGCGGCTTCGCTGCTGCGTTGAATTGTAACGGCTTGCGCCAGTTGCGTTTCCCAAAGGGGAACTGTGTTCACCAATGTCGAGTTGATTTTCGTGACCAAAGATTTGTCGTTTTCTTGGACAAGCCGAATGGACGGAAGGCTTTGCATCGTAACTTGACGCGTGAGCTTGAGGTCATGCACGCGGCGCTCAAGGTCGTCTCGCGCAGATCGTAAATCGCGCAGTTCTTGCGCAACCATCACGGCGTGTTCAGGGTCCGCGGCGGTTACTTCACCCTCTTTCTTGGGAATATCGGTACCGTCCAAAACTTCCATTTTTTCCGCTCCGGCGGTGATGTACAGCCCAAGTTCATCATAGAAATTCAAGGTTTTTCCATATAGCTGATCTAGGGATTTGATGTCTTTGAGGAGCGTGTGTTCATGCGCCAATAGGTCGTCGGTGATTTTATCGATCTGGCCCTGTACGTCTTCAAACTGTGCAAGGAATTGGGCGAAAGGTGCGGCTTGGCCCGTGATTCTTTCCCACCAGCTTCGCTTGCGGCGGACATCCAGTTCGGAAACGCTAAAGCCACGAATTGCCGATACGATTCCACTCAAACTGTCGCCTGCGGGGCCTACATCCTTGTTTTTAACATCCGCCAGCATGGCTTGGCTGATGACCTGAAGTTCGGCTTGGGCTGAGGATCCGAAATTCACGATCGACCCCGTGTCACTCATATCTAACTCGTCCATGCGCCGCTGGATTTCCGCGGCAATGGGGGCGGGCGCGGCCTTAAGCGATACCAGATCGGTCTTGGGCTCTGGCAATTCAATGGCCACAACTTCATCAACCAATGGCTTGGCTTTTTCGGCTTCTTTGCGAATAGTTTCGGTCATAAAAATCCCCTCGTTACAAATTTTCGCGAGCAAGGCGCTCACGAAGAACCTCAATTTCAATATCTAGGTCGACGGTATTGTCCTCGAGCAGTTTTGAAATGCGTGCAGCAAAATTGTCGCCTAAATATTCTAGTAATCCCTCATAGTCCTCGCGGGCTGTTTGGTTTTGATTGCGATTGTAGATGTCGGAAAATTTGATGGTCGCGTCGCGTGCAGCCTTTAGATAGACGCCCATGAATTTTCGCGCCGACGTTAAATCACGCGGGTCTTCTTCCACGGTTCTAAACAATTGGCGGGCAACGTCCGCAAAATCTTGGACTTGAGCGATCAATCGGCGGTCCTCGGTACGCTTGATGGCGGCATCCATGCTCGTCAAATAGCTCTCACCTTCTTGGACAACGCGTGCTACGCGGTCTTGCTGAAACAGGTCGACCCCATCCGCGCCTTTGTCTTTCATTGGGTCCACCCCAAAGGAAGCAATGTGTAGAATAAAGCCAAGGGCACCGAAAATAATGACCGCCAAAAAGGCGCTCCCACTCGCGAATCCCGCGACAGACAGGCCTGCGCCCATTAAGATTGCCGCAAATAACTTTCGGGGAAAGGCGGGGCGGCGGGCAACACTTCTGGCTTCATAGGCTTCTTGCGCAGCGACACCCTCGCGGGTCAACCAAGCGGCCCCAAGAAGTAGCGCGACAGCGAGAAGGGACGCCGCCATTTCTGCTGGAGACCGGAAAAATGCCAGTATGGCAAGGGGAATAGGCGCGGCAAACAACAGGTTAATCCGTGCTTTCGCGGGAGCAGGCTTCTTGCCACGAAACGGATTGGGCGCATCCGTCTGGGAAGACGAACCTTGGGGGCTAAACTGGCCACCATACCGCTGTGCCATTATACCGCTCCCGAAAAGGTCACATAAAGGACGAGCGCAAGTAGCAGGACAAATGAGAGCTTTTTAAGTCCGGTCTCTGCCATAAGGTCCCTCAATTAGATGTGTAGAAACATTTGTTTTCTATAAAGCACTTTAGGACTTCATGATAGCAAAAGGCCCCGAAGTTGAAAGTGTATTTTCGATATAAGTGTGATCTCTGGCGAGCCTTCGCCAGAGAATTGAGGTCGTTAAAGGGAACGGCTCCAAAAAAACGGGCGGATACGGGCCCTATTGGGCTTACCTGCCGCGCGGTTTTCCTTGCGGTTTACCACTCGGACGGGAAGGCGCGGATTTTCCACCGCTTCGATCGGGGAAGGACCGTTTGTCCGCAGGTTTACCCGTGCGTTTGCCGCCGCCCCGTGGACCTTTGCTGGCAGGAGCATCAAGCTCGGTTCCGTGACGCGGCATTTTCCCGACGGGTTTGCGCTGGCGCACGATACGAGGTTTTTCATCTTCATCGGCCAAAGGCTCTTGGCCAAGTTGATCGCGAAGAACGCGTGTTTTTACTTCTTCGATATCGCCTGGCTTAAGTTCGCCCAGTCGAAACGGCCCATAAGACACGCGCAACAATCGGTTTACTGTCAGGTCAACTGCGGCCATCGCACGGCGAATTTCACGGTTTTTACCTTCGCGAATCGATACAGTAAGCCACGCATTGGCCCCTTGTTGGCGGTCAAAACTAACGTTCATCGGCTGAAATTTTTCGCCATCAACAACGATTCCGGCGCGCAGGGGGGCCAAAGACTCTTCCGTTGGGCGTCCGTTTACCCGCACACGATAGCGGCGCAGCCAGCCCGTTGAAGGGAGCTCGAGCTTACGTTTGATCCCGCCGTCGTTGGTCAGAAGGAGCAATCCTTCAGAGTTGATATCGAGGCGACCAACACTCAAAACGCGGCCAAGTTCGACCGGCAACGTATCAAAAACTGTTTCACGGTCTTTTTCATCGCTATTGGATGTCACAAGGCCCAGCGGCTTGTAGTAGAGCCAGAGGCGGGCGTGTTCAGGTTCGGAAATTGGCTGATCATCAACGCAAATTTTGTCCGCCCCCGTTACGTTCAACGCGGGGCTTTCAATAATCTTGCCGTTCACCGAGACACGGCCTGCTTCAATCATGCGCTCCACTTCGCGGCGCGATGCGACGCCTGCGCGAGCCATAATCTTGGCGATGCGTTCGCCGGTTTTTTCACTAGAATTTTCCATGACCCGCTTTACCTCACCATTTGGGAAATAGAAAGCCGCTTGGCACGTGGCGACGAAACAGGCACAAAGCAGCATGCAACCGTTTCAAAGCTATATGAATCTGGCCCTTTTGGAAGCCAAATCGGCCGCCATTCGTGGCGAGGTACCGGTCGGCGCCGCGTTGGTTGGCCCCGACGGGAAGGTTTTGGCCGTCGCAGGGAATCAGACGCGTGCGGATTGTGATCCCACCGCGCATGCGGAAATCCTCGTTCTGCGCGAAGCGTGTCGCTTGTTAAAGTCTGAGCGGCTGTCTGCTTGCGACCTCTATGTCACCCTTGAGCCCTGTCCAATGTGCGCGGCGGCGATTTCAGCGGCACGGATTCGGCGCTTATATTACGGCGCGAGTGACCCCAAATCCGGTGGGGTCGAGCGCGGGCCACGTATATTCGCGCATTCCCAAGCGCACCACGTACCCGAAGTATATGATGGAATTGGCGCGCGTGATTCCGAAGAGTTACTCAAGAGTTTCTTCCAAGAAAGGCGCTAGTTTTTAACCAGCGTCCCCCACAGATCATATTCGCTGGCTTCGTCGACCATGACTTTGACAATGTCGCCCGGCTTCAGATTTTCAAACCCTTCGTCGATGAACAGGTTGCCGTCAATTTCCGGAGCATCGGCCTTTGTGCGACATGTCGCGGCTTCATCGTCGACTTCGTCCACGATGACTTCTTGCACAAATCCAACTTTTTTCTCCAGCTTTGCGGCTGAAATGGCCTGTGATCTTTCCATAAACCGATGCCAGCGTTCTTCTTTCACTTCTGGCGACACGTGATCGGGCAGGGCATTACTGCGCGCACCCGCAACGTCTTCGTATTTAAAGCATCCAACGCGGTCGAGTTGGGCCTCATCCAGCCACTCTAACAAATGCTCAAATTCCGCTTCCGTTTCGCCGGGGAAACCAACAATAAACGTGCTGCGCAAAGTCATGTCAGGACAAATTTCGCGCCACGCATTGATCTCGTCCAAGGTTTTTGCTCCCGCTGCCGGACGCGCCATGCGGCGCAGGACATCGGGGTGCGAATGTTGGAACGGAATGTCGAGATAGGGCAGAATAAGCCCATCCGCCATCAGTGGAATAAGATCGCGCACATGGGGATACGGGTACACATAGTGGAGGCGAATCCACGCATCCATATCGCCAAGTTCCCGCGCCAAATCGGTGATGTGGCTACGTACTTCGCGGTCTTTCCACGGATTTAAATCGTATTTTCTGTCCAGACCATATGCACTGGTATCTTGCGAAATCACCAAAAGTTCGCGAACACCCGCTTCCACCAGCTTTTCAGCCTCGCGAAGAATCGCATGGGCTGGGCGGCTCATCAACTTGCCGCGCATGTCAGGGATAATGCAGAATTTGCACTTGTGATTGCACCCTTCAGAAATTTTGAGATAGCTGAAATGACGCGGCGTCAGTGAAACCCCACGGGCGGGCAAAAGATCGATGAACGGATTTGGATTCGGCGGAACAGCGCTGTGCACCGCGTCCAAAACCTGCTCATATTGATGCGGGCCTGTCACAGCCAAAACGCTGGGATGCGCCCCCGTGATATACTCGGGGTTCGCGCCCAAGCATCCGGTAACAATTACTTTTCCGTTTTCTTTAAGGGCTTCACCGATGGCCTCAAGGCTCTCGGCTTTCGCGCTATCAAGGAAGCCGCAGGTGTTCACAATCACGGCTTCCGCACCCGCATAATCTGGCGAAATCGCGTATCCTTCGGCGCGTAAACGCGTCAGAATCCGCTCACTATCGACAAGGGCCTTGGGGCAACCAAGGCTGACCATCCCAATTTTGGGCTGATCGGCGCGGATAGGATCGGTGATGATCGCGCGGGGCGCGAGATCGGGGCGGAGTTCTGGAGGATTCTGGCTCATCCCTGCGCTATACACCCGAGTTCGCGACGGAGCAATATCGCGTTGTTGTGTTGCGCAGTGGAGGATGCGCCCATTGTTTCATGCATCCATCCCCCCTAGATTAAAGGGAATAGAAAAAAGTGAGGTGAACGATGCGGTGGATTTTTAGAGCCTTCATGATTGTTGCGACTTTGGCTGTGCTGGGTGTCTTCGCGATTGCCCTCATTCCCGGCAAGAAACTCGCTGAAATCGCCGCCGGGCAGATTGCGGAATTTACGGGCCGCGAAGTGACCCTCTCGGGCGACGTGACGACCAAAATATTCCCCCGCCTTTCGGTAACGACGGGCCCCATCGCGGTTGCGAACGCGCCTTGGGCCGAAGACGCGCCGTTGCTCACGGCCGAGGGCCTGACGATTGGGGTGGAGTTATTGCCCCTGCTGCAGGGAAATTTTGAGTTTAGAGACATTAAAATCCTGCAACCCAACATTCGGTTGTCGGTGGCAAAAGATGGTCGAAAAAACTGGGACTTTTCTGGAAAACCCACGGCGGCGGCAACGGCCCAAGTGGCGAAAGCGCCCTCAAGCGGACCGCGGCGCGTTACTGTTGAATACGCAGGCATTAAAGACGGAGAGATTCATTTTTATGACGATGCCTCAGGGCTGCGGGAATCTCTCAGTGACGTAAACTTTGAAGCGCGTTTCCCCGAATCTGACGGGGAAATCCGGGTGTCTTTGAGCGGACAATACAAAGGGGCCAGTCTGGACGTTCAGGCGGGTTTGGATCGTCCGATGGGCTTTTTGCTGGGCGATATTGCCACTTTGGACACAACCGCGTCGTTAGGGGGCGCCAAAATTTCCTATACGGGCAAGCTCGGTTTGTCCGGACTGGTTATGGACGGAGATTTGGTGGCCTCAATTGCCGCAGGATCGCCCCTTTTGAACGCGATAAATGCGGGGAACAACGCGGGTCCCAAAGCCCTAAGCATGAAGGGGAAACTTGTTCGCACTCCGGATGGGGCAACATATGTGCGGGGTGGCGAGTATAAGATCGGAACCCAAGTTCTGCGTGGGGATATTGATTTTAAAGCTGGCAAAGATCGGCCCGTCATTAAAGGGATATTTACCGCCCAAGACTTGAGCCTCCCTGAGCTTCAAGGGGCGAGCACACAAAGCCAGACAAGTCTGACCGCAAACTCCGGCGGATGGTCGACGGCTCCAATTGATGTCTCAGGCCTCTCTGCGGTAGACGCGGAAATTTCATTGACGGCGACGTCTCTTGATCTTGGTGTCGTCGAATTTGGACCAAGCCAAGTCCTGATGAAGTTGAATGCAGGCAGGGCGGTTTTTGATCTCAAAAAGGTCAAAGCTTATGGCGGTGATCTCGCGGGTGAATTCGTGGTGAATGGGCGTGGTGGCCTTTCGGTTGGCGGCGATTTAACCATGAAGGGCGTTCAGACGGACCAACTTCTTGGGGCGCTCGTTGACTTTGACCGTTTGGTAAGCCCGGCAGACGTTCGGGTGAAATTCCTTGGGGTCGGCAATAATTTGGATGCGATTGTAAAGAGCCTCTCGGGGCAGGGCGCGATCAATGTCCAGAAAGGCGTCCTGAAGGGGGTCGATGTTGAGCAAATGATCCGCACCTTGGATCTTGGGTATCGAGGCACGGGGCAGCGCACCGTTTTCGAAAGTATTGATGCGACATTTAATATCACCGATGGGATTATGTCGGGGACCGACCTCGCATTTAGGGCCAATGGGCTTATTGCGGAAGGGCGTGGAAAAACCAATCTGAGCCAGAAATTATTGGTCTATCGCCTAACGCCGACCGCGCTTGTTTCCCCTGACGGGACTGGTGGGGTTCGCGTGCCGTTGCTTATACGTGGTCCATGGGCCGACCTTCGTTTTTCGCTCGATCTTGAGGCGATCGTTAATCAGGAGTTGAGTGCGGAGAAAGCGGTTCTAGAGAAAAAGCTGAAAGACGCTGAGAAAGCTGCAAAAGCCAATGCGATTAAAAAACTTGGCGTGAAGCAGAAAAAAGATGAGAGCCTAGAAGATGCGGCGCGGCGCACTCTTGAAGAAACCGCGACCAAAGAATTGCTGAAACTCCTAGGGCAAAACTAATCACGCAAATAAAAAAGGCGCCACAAACGGGCGCCTTTTAAAATACTGTTCCGACTGTCTAGCGGCGACGCTCGCGGCGGCTGCTCATCGGCTGGAAGGCCACGCCCACATGCGCTTCGCAATAGGGTTTGCCGGCCTTGGTGTCCAAACCACAGAACCAAAACTCTTCGGTCGCAGGGTCGCCAATTGGCCATTTGCAGGTCCGCTCGGTTAGTTGCATGAGGGTCAGCTTCTTCGCTGTTTTCTCAACTTCGCGCACAGAGGCCATGGCTTCTGGGCTGATCTCATTTGCCGAGGGTTGCGGCGGCAAGGGTTGGCCCGCAGGAATGATGGCCTTGCGAATTGGGATCGGGCGCGTCGGCTCGGGGCTCACCGGCTTGGCCTCAACTTTAGGCTCAACGCGCGGTTCGGCGGCTTTTGTCCGTGCCGCAGGTTTCGCGGGGGCGGCTTTCTTCTCGGGTGTGGTTTTCGCTGTGGTCGTGCGATTAGACAGACCCAAACGGTGCACTTTGCCGATAACGGCATTGCGCGTCACGCCACCAAGTTCTTTAGCAATCTGACTCGCAGATTGTCCTTCGCCCCACATCTTTTTGAGGGTCTCTACGCGCTCATCTGTCCAGGACATATCTGTTCCTTAAGTAGGGCTACGCGCGCACCAAGAATGGCCCGCACCTGCAGCCTGAAAGAATTCTATTCTCCCTCTATTTTAAACACCCTGACACGGGATACAAGACACAGAGTCGGAATCCACGTGAATCGCTACGATAAGTTGAAGGAAAATGGCAGTGCATAACGAAAATACCCTCGGAGAACGTCGTTTCGGTCGCATCAATTGGCTGGGGATGGCAACACTTGCCCGCCGCGAAACCCGCCGGTTTGTCGTCGTCTGGACACAAACGCTTCTCGCCCCCCTCGTAACGGCCGCCCTTTTCTTGGCCATTTTCAGCGTCGCCATCGGCCCAACGCGTGGCGATATCGCAGGGGTGCCGTTCCTGCATTTCCTCGCGCCCGGTATCCTGATGATGACCGTCATCCAGAATGCTTTCGCCAATACCTCCTCGTCAATTGTAGTCTCAAAAGTGCAGGGGAATATCGTCGACACCCTCATGCCGCCACTGTCTGCCCTCGAACTTCTCCTTGGTTATATGGCGGGATCAGTGGTGCGCGGAATGATGGTTGCCGTCGCGATTGGACTTGGCATGCTCTTTTTCCTCGGAATTGAAATTCAGCATCCGATTTGGGCTCTTGTCTTTGTTTTCCTTGGCAGTTCCATGATGGGCGCCGTGGGAATTGTGGCCGGAATCTATTCCAATAAATTCGATCAAATGGCTGCGATCACCAATTTTATCGTCACCCCCCTCGCGTTTCTTTCGGGGACATTTTACACCATCGACACCCTGCCGCCGCTCATTCAAACCATCACCCGCGCCAATCCGGTCTATTACCTAATTGATGGTGCGCGTTATGGCGTGATCGGCCATACCCAAACGCCGTGGCTTGGTCTTGTTGTGTGTACGGCGGCGACATTGGCAGTGATGGCTCTGTGTTGGGTTTGGTTCGCCAAAGGCTACCGCCTTAAAGCTTAACGGAAATTTATTCTTCCCAAGGGGCAGAGATGTCGATATACGCGTCGGCATGATCATAAGCACAAATATCTCGAACCGACGCCGACGCTAGGCAAGCTGCGGCCTATTCGCTATTGATCCTGCGCAAAATCGCGCACCCCTCTCCAAAATCTTGACATGCCTGTGCCCATGCGGCACCAAAGTCTCTTTTACAAGGACCAACCCGATGATTTCATCCGTTCTTCCGACCTACAATCGCGCTCCCCTTACCTTCGTTAAAGGCGAAGGCGCTTGGTTGATTGAAGCTGACGGACGCCGATTCTTGGACCTTGGGGCAGGGATCGCTGTCGCCGCTTTGGGCCATGCAAACCCCACACTTGTTGCGGCCTTGACCGAGCAGGCGCAAAACCTGTGGCACACCTCCAACCTCTATGAAATCCCCCAACAAACCGCGCTGGCGAATGCTTTGGTCGAAGCCAGCTTCGCCGACACCGTGTTTTTCACCAATTCGGGTACCGAAGCCTGTGAACTCGCCGTGAAAATGGCGCGGAAATATTGGTTTGATAAAAGCGAACCTGAACGTGTCGAAATCCTAACGTTCGACGGCTCGTTCCACGGGCGTTCCGCGGCAGGTATTGCTGCGGCGGGATCGGAAAAAATGACCAAGGGCTTTGGCCCCCTCGTCGCCGGTTTCGTCCATCTCCCCTTTGGCGATACTGAGGCCGTCAAAGAGGCACTGTCCGACAAAACGGCAGCAATCCTGATTGAACCCATCCAAGGCGAAGGCGGCATTCGCGTGCTTCCCGACGCCGACCTCAAGGCCCTGCGCGCGATCTGTGACGAGGCAGGCATTCTGCTTATTCTTGATGAAGTTCAATGCGGTATGGGCCGCACAGGCCGCCTTTTCGCGCATGAATGGGCGGGGATTACCCCCGACATCATGATGGTCGCCAAGGGTATCGGCGGCGGCTTCCCGATTGGTGCGGTTCTCGCTACCGAAAATGCCGCATCTGGCATGACCGCTGGCACGCACGGCTCGACTTATGGTGGCAATCCTTTGGCCTGCGCCGTCGGAAATGCCGTGATGCGCGAAATCAACACGCCCGAATTCCTCGCCGAGGTGAACCGCAAAGCGGGCCTCTTACGGCAGGGGCTAGAAGGGCTTGTCGCCTCCCATCCTGACGTGTTCACCGAGGTGCGCGGAATGGGTCTTATGCTCGGCCTCAAATGTGTGCCCGCCCCTGGTGACATCGTTGCTGCTGGTTACCAAAATGAGGTTATCACTGTCCCTGCCGCCGATAATGTCATCCGCCTGCTGCCCCCGCTAAACCTCGCCGACGAAGATATCGCCCAAGCGTTCGCGCGCCTGGATGCCACAGCAAAAACGATCGAAAACGCCTTGCTCTAAGCAACCTCGGCTCGCTAAGGAATTACAAATGAACCATTTTCTCGATATCCACAAAACTGATCCCGCCGATTTGCGGGCGATGATTGAACAAGCGCACACAATGAAAAAAGCGCGCGCTGGCCTGCCAAAGGGCACCCTTGACGCCGAACAACCCCTCGCGGGCCAAATGGTCGCGCTGATCTTTGAAAAACCCTCAACCCGCACGCGCGTTTCTTTTGACGTGGGCGTGCGCCAGATGGGCGGCCAAACGCTGGTCCTTTCTGGTAGCGATATGCAACTCGGTCACGGCGAAAGCATCGCCGATACCGCCCGTGTTCTCTCGCGCTATGTCGATCTGATTATGATCCGCACATTTGAGGAATCCACCCTTCTGGAGCTTGCCGAAAACGCCTCTGTACCGGTGATCAACGGCCTGACAAACCGCACGCATCCCTGCCAAATCATGGCCGACATCCAGACCTTTGAGGAGCACAACGGCCCGATCAAAGGCAAGAAAGTCGTTTGGATGGGCGATGGCAACAACGTCGCCGCCTCCTTTATCCATGCCGCGGGCCAGTTTGGATTCGATCTCACCTTTTCAGGCCCCGAACAACTTGATCCCGAAGCCGAATTCATCGCGGCTGCACGTGCAAAAGGCAGCAAAATCGAGATCGAACGCGATGCTGAAAAAGCCGTTGAGGGCGCCGACCTCGTGGTCGCCGATACATGGGTTTCCATGCATGATCCCCAATCCGCGCGCCAACGTCGCCACAACCTTCTTTACCCCTATCAGGTGAATAAAGGCTTGATGCAAAACGCAAAAAACGACGCTTTGTTTATGCACTGCCTTCCGGCCCACCGCGAAGAAGAGGTGACAAACGAGGTCATGGACGGCCCGCAATCGGTGATTTTTGATGAGGCCGAAAACCGTCTTCATGCACAAAAAGCCGTGATGCGCTGGTGTCTTGGCGTTTAAAGTCCTATTTGTGGTCGTTAACGCAAACACGACCACAGATTTAAGGGACATCACATGTCGGATAATGGGGATAAGGCTGCAATCGGCCTGATTGGACTTGGCACAATGGGCAGCGCGCTTGCGCTCAACATCGCGGACAATGGCTATAAAATCGCGGTGACGAACCGCACAGTTTCCCGCGTCGCGGAATTTACGCGCGACGCCGGAGATTTGGCTAAAAACCTTGTTGGATGCGATGATATCGCAAGCTTCGTCGCATCCCTCAAAACGCCCCGCGCGATCATTTTGATGGTGCCCGCAGGACAAGCTTTTGACGATCAAATTAAGGCCCTGAAGCCCTATCTCGACCAAGGCGACACCATCATTGACGCTGGCAACACCAACTTCCACGACACCCGTCGCCGCGACGCAGCCCTTGCCGCCGAAGGGCTCCGCTTCATTGGCATGGGCGTTTCTGGTGGTGAAGAGGGCGCGCGTTTCGGCCCGTCCATCATGGTCGGCGGCCCCGTCGAAAGCTTCACCCCGATTGAGCCGATCATCATGGCAATCGCCGCGAAATATCAAGGCGACCCCTGTGCCGCGCATCTTGGCCCCGATGGCGCGGGTCACTTTGTAAAAACAGTTCACAACGGTATCGAATATGCCGACATGCAATTGATCGCCGAAGTTTGGGGTATTTTGCGCGACGGACAGGGGAAATCCGCAGCCGAAGCAGGGGCCTTGTTCGACCGCTGGAACGAGGGTGATCTCAAGAGCTACCTCGTTGAAATCACAGGTAAAGCACTTGGTTCCGTCGACGCTGAAACCGGCAAAGCGATGGTCGACATTATCCTCGACCGTGCTGGGCAAAAGGGCACGGGCCGTTGGACGGTGATCGAAGCCCTTGGCCTTGGACAGTCCGCCTCCACGATTGAGGCCGCCGTCGGCGCACGCAGTTGGTCTGCGGTCAAAGACGTGCGTGAAGCGGGAGCTGAAATCCTGAAAGTTACCCCTGAAGGCGGCGCATCTGTAAGCGAAGAAGACCTCGCCGAGGCACTCCTTGCCGCGCGAATTTTGGCCTATGCACAGGGCTTTGACATTCTAACGGCTGCGTCTGAAACCTATAAATGGGACTTGGATATGGCGCGGGTCGCCGAAATTTGGCGCGCAGGATGTATCATTCGTTCAGCTCTGCTTGATGATATTTCGGCCGCCTTCCGTGGTGACATGCCCAAAGGGCGCTTGATCCTTGCGCCTGCCTTTGCCAAACGCCTGATCGCAGGTTCCGCGGCATTGCGCCGTGTGGTTGCCTCCGCTGCGATGAATGGCCAACCGACCCCTGCGTTCTCCGCCGCTTTGGCCTATTTCGACACGATGCGCCAAGCGCGCGGCACGACGGATTTGGTGCAAGCGCAACGGGACTTCTTTGGGGCGCATGGGTTTGAACGGGTTGATCAACCGGGTGCTCATCACGGGCCATGGGCGATGAACCCTAAGTAAATACGGGCCTACGCTACCACTAATTGCAACGCCGAGTGTCTTGTAAGACTCTCGGCGTTCTTGTTTTAGCCAATGACGAAGTTGAGGAAGTAGAAAATTCCAGCCGACATTATCGCGGCTGCGGGCACGGTGATCACCCATGCCGCGATGATTGTCATAAAGTGGCTGCGACGCACCAATTTGCGCCGACGCCGCTCCTCAACCGCGATGCGTTTCTCTGGTGCGCGCGTTTCGCGGCTCTTGGCAAGGCGACGTTCCGTACTCCATTCGCGATAAAATCCAACGCCGAAAATTCCGCCAATTGCGATATGCGTTGAACTCACAGGCAGGCCCAACCAGCTGGCGATAATTACGGTGACCGCAGCGGAAAGGGCAACGCAATAGGCGCGCATCGGGTTGAGCTTGGTGATCTGGCTACCCACCATGCGGATGAGTTTTGGACCAAACAGCACGAGACCAAACGAAATGCCAAGCGCCCCAATCACCATAACCCAAAGGGGAATTTCAACCTTCGACGAAAAGTCGCCAAATTCAGCAGCGTGGACGATGGCCGCCAATGGCCCCACCGCATTCGCAACGTCATTGGCCCCATGCGCAAACGACAGCATGGCGGCCGAAATCACGAGGGGGGCCGCAAAAAGCGCCTTGAGGGATTTGTTGCGATTCTCAAGCCCTTCAGACTGGCGTTTGATCAGCGGCGCAGAAACAACATAGACAACCGCGCCGATACCCGCGCCAATCAACAACGCCATGCCGATGTCAATTTCGATGATTTTTTTCAAGCCTTTAAGCGCAAGGTATGCCGAAAAAGCCGCCGCCATGACGCCCATCAAAACAGGCACCCACTTGCGCGCTGCTGCGATTTTGTCGTCCTGATAGATGATTTTCGCTTTGATAAATGCCAGACACGCCGCCGCGATTGCGCCGCCCAAAACCGGAGAAATTACCCAACTTGCCGCAATTGTTCCCATCGTTGGCCAATTCACTACAGAAAAGCCAGCCGCCGCGATCCCCGCGCCCATAACGCCGCCAACCACAGAGTGGGTGGTGGAAACAGGTGCGCCGACGAAGGTTGCGAGGTTGACCCAAAGGGCCGAGCTGATCAAGGCGGCCATCATGGCCCAGATGAATACTTTGGTATCCGTAAAGCTCGCAGGGTCGATAATCCCTTTTGAGATCGTCGAAACAACATCTCCGCCCGCAATCAAGGCCCCGGCACTCTCGAAAAATGCAGCAATAACAATGGCCGATCCCAAAGTCAGGGCGTTGGCGCCAACCGCTGGACCCATGTTGTTCGCGACGTCGTTGGCGCCAATATTGATCGCCATATACGCGCCAAAACCTGCCGCGGCGATCACAACGAAATTGGAAGAGGTGGCGTCAAAGAAAATGGCGGCGGTAATGATGGTCAGCGCAATAAAGGCGAGCGCGATACCTGGAGCCACCAATGGCCGCGACACATATGCGGTCGCTGACTCAAGCTGGCTGATCCGGTTAAGATCTTTGTCCAGCGTCTGCCACTGGTTGGTCTTTGGAGAATCCGACATGTGTTACCCCTCGGCTACGTTGCGGAAGCGCTAAACGTCGCAGCCGAGTGGATCAAGAGTTTTGTCGAGAAACTGTTACAATGCCGCCAAAATAGCACTTAGTTCTGGTTCCTGAACCATATTCGCCGCTTCCGTTGGCGTCACCCATTTGCGTTCGCGCTGATCAGCTTCAGGGAATTTATCGCAAATTTCCGTCACGGTCATTTCAAATACGGACGTATCACACCAAGAAATTCCACCGGAATCCATCGACTTTTCGTACGAAAATTGCCCGATGGGGGTGCTGTTGACTTCGCCTTTGACGCCCGCTTCTTCCCAAGCTTCCTGCATCGCAGCGTTGGGCGCATCGAGTCCGTCAATGGGCCAACCTTTTGGTAAAATCCAGCGGCCCGTATCGCGGCTGGTAATTAAAAGGACGCGTTTGTCCACTCCCTTGCCCTGATAGCAAAGCGCAGCAACCTGCACCCGCGCGGGGCGTTTGAATATTGGGGACACGTATTCTGCCCAAGCTTTCTTGAGTGCATTCGTCATTCTACTCGCCTCGTTTTTATTATTTTTGCTAAACATACGTTAATTTTAAGTAAAAGGCAACGTTTGCCTACTTCCGAGGCTTGGCGCGCAGGGTTGGTTTTTCCTGCGTCGGGTCGTCCGGCCACGGATGTTTCGGATAGCGCCCCCGCATATCTTTTCGCACATCCACATAGGATGTCGCCCAAAACCCCGGAAGATCCGCCGTTGTTTGCAAGGGTTTGCGTGCGGGCGAAAGAAGAGTGATTCGCAAAGGGATGCGCGTAGGGCCAACCGTTGGATGCTGCGAAACGCCAAACATTTCTTGCAAACGCACGGCGATTTCGGGCGCCTCTCCCGCGTAGTCAATCGGCACTTTATTCCCAAGCGGCGTCACAAAACTCGCGGGCGCGAGGCGGTCAAGGGTTTGGGTTTGCTCCCACGTCAGCATTTGGCGCAGGGCTTCGGATGGATCGAAATTCCGCAGTTGTCCCTCGGTTTTGAGGCCCAGTAGATGGGGGAGAAGCCATGTCTCGGCGCTGTCCAAAAGGCTTTGGCTTTCCGTCACGGGAAAGCCATCCGATTCAAACAGGGCAATCCGCGCAAGAAGGCGATCCGAGGCCGCAGTGTGCGGTAGGCCGATTTCGCGAATCCCCTCCAGCGCGGATTGGGCAATTTGGCCTTCTGGCGCGTCGCTCCAATGCTGATCCGTCAACACCAACGCCCCCAAACGCTCCTCTCGCCGTGCGACTACTTTTTTCTCTCGGCGTGACCATCGACAGGTATTTTGCCATTGAATTTGATCGGCAAACAGCCTGCGCAGGCTTGACGCGGGCAGGGCGATCGCTTGACGAATGCGCGCCTCATGAAGAGCGCCGTCCAAATCGGTGGCGACCAAGAGGTCCACTTTTGACAGCGGGTCTGTGTCGTCCATAATTGCGCCCTTACCGCCGGACAAAAGGAACCGGGGCGCGGAGCCAGATCGACGCAATGCAATGCGATCTGGATAGGCCAAAGAGGCCAGTTCAGCCGAAGAGTATTTCGCCCCCGAATGTTTGATATGTGATACCAGCCGCGCCAACGCTTTGGCGTCACTTCGTAGGGTTTCGATGGTCGCACGATGAAGCGTGTAAGGATGTGCGCGTTGGAACGCGGTCGGGTTTTCGATCGCTTTCAAGCGTAGGTTTACGTCAGAGGGACCACCCCTTAAGGGATCTCGGCCCGCAATAAGCGCGGCCAGTGGTGCACCCGCCGCGCCGCCCAAAAGGAGCATATGTCCAAGTCGCGGATGTACGGGAAGGGCGGCGATTTTACGGCCATGCGGTGTAATTCTGCCGCTTACGTCCAGCGCGCCCAACTCCAGCAGGAGCCGTTTTGCCTCGGCAAAGCCACCCGCACTCGGCGGTGTGAGAAACGCTAACTCGTCTGGTGAGGCGGCCCCCCAAAGGGCAAGTTCAAGCACAAGCGAGGTCAGGTCTGCGGCTTCGACTTCGGCGGGCGCAAAGGCGGGCAGGGCGCCCTCTTGGCCCTTGGTCCAAAGTCGATAGCATGTGCCAGCAGAGACCCGCCCCGCGCGGCCACGGCGTTGTTCTGCTTCGGCGCGGGACACGGGCTCGGTCACAAGGCGCGACATGCCAGAATTGGGATCAAACCGCGCACGGCGCGCGCGGCCACAATCAACCACGACCTGGATGTCCTGAATGGTGAGGGAGGTTTCGGCGATGGAGGTGGCCAGAACAATCTTTCGCCCCGATTTTGCGGGGGAAATTGCGGCGCGTTGATCGGCGAAACTCATGGCGCCAAAAAGCGTATGGATGGTGATGTCGGAAGAAACGCGTCCCGCAAGTAGCCCTGCGACGCGCCGTATTTCGCCCTCGCCGGGGAGGAAAACCAGAATGCCGCCCTCGGTTTCTTGGGCCGCCTGCGCAACCAAATCCGCGGAGGCCTGTTCAAAACGGATGGTTTTGGCAAGAGGTTTGGGTAGGTGCAAGGTCTCGACGGCAAAGGCCCGCCCCTCCGAGGTGACAATCGGTGCGTCGTTAAGCAGAGCGGCGACGGGGGCGGCATCCAACGTGGCGGACATGACCACAAGTTTGAGATCGGGCCGCAACGCGCCGCGGATTTCCCAAGCCAGCGCCAACCCCAAATCGGCATTCAAGCTGCGTTCGTGGAATTCATCAAAGATCACGACGGACACGCCGGAAAGCTCCGCGTCCGACTGAATCATCCGCGTCAGAATGCCTTCGGTCACGACCTCGATGCGCGTGGCGGGGCCGACAACGCTCTCGCCTTTGATTCGATAGCCGACGGTCTGGCCAACCTTCTCGCCCAAGGATTGCGCCATCCGTTCCGCCGCTGCACGGGTGGCCAAACGGCGCGGTTCGAGCATGAGAATACGGCCCCCACCTTCGCTCAAATCCGCGAGGCCAGCTTCCAGAAGCACCAAAGGAACGCGTGTCGTTTTCCCCGCCCCAGGAGGGGCCTGCAAAACGACACGGCCCTCACTTCGGAGGGCCGCAACCAGCGCAGGGAGGGCGTCATCTATAGGCAGTTTTTCGTGGCGCACGTCGTTACTTTCGTTTGATGACGACCTTGCCAAAAAGGGACTCAGAACTGATGCGCTGAACACCATAGCGGCCGTCGCTTAAGGCCCCATAGGTCAAGGTGAAGCGGAAGTCGGTGCGTTCTTGCATGTCTTCGGGGGAGAAGCCACCGAGCCTGCGATAAACCCCACTACAGGAAATTTCGTTCCCGTTCTTGCTTGGAGCACCGAGTACGATTTCGCTCAGGCGTCGCCCGTCAAACATCTTCTGATTCAAGGTACAGGCGTCACTCTCTTCCACGTTCCGCAAAGCGCTATAGATCATGGAGAGCGGATCGAGCGTGCCTTTTTGCCCCGCGGGATTTACATCATAGTCCCGTTTGGTGCGTGGTGGATCAAGCTTGAGAACTTGCGGCACGCCGTTTTTGTAATTCAACTGCGAACTTTGTTCGCGCCGCCCCGTGTCGGCCTGTTCGGCATAGGATTGTGGGCTGAGTTTGCCGTTTTTCACCGCGCCTTTGACCTGTGCTTTGTAGCTGACCTTTACAAGCGAGCCGATAAGACCGGTGCTGCGCACGTAGCCCGCAACCTGATAGGCCTTGCCATTGTTTTGAGCGCTAATTGTCAGCTGCCCTGCAGGGATGCCGCCGATATAGAGCTTGAAATCGCCGTTTTCGGCTTGCGCCTGCGCGGTGGTGCCGCCGATCGCCAGCAGTGTCGCCACGCCAAGACTGGCTGCAATAAGGCGTAAATTGAATGTCCGCATGAAATGAGTGTTCCTTCTTGTCTTTACTCAAGGTATGTCAAAAAGATGGGGTAAAAGGAATTGTTATCCAATATCATGACTATATCGCGTTACGAAAACCGGCGAAAGGCTGCCAATTGAGCGCACAGACTATTACAGAACGCGCAGAATCGGTGCTTAACGGGAATCGCCGTGCCCTTGCGCGGACGATCACCTTGATTGAAAGCGCCAAGCCCAGCCACCGTGTAGAGGCGCTTGCCTTGCTCGATGCGCTGCGCGCCGCCGGACCCCAACCCGCCCGACAAGCTCTTCGGATTGGCTTGTCCGGCACGCCAGGGGTCGGCAAATCCACCTTCATCGAGAGCTTTGGCATGATGCTGGTGGGGCAGGGGTTGCGCGTGGCGGTCCTCGCTGTGGATCCAAGCTCGACGCGCTCTGGCGGCTCTATTCTGGGCGATAAAACCCGCATGAACCTGTTGGCGCGCGAAGCCAACGCCTATATCCGCCCCACCCCCAGCAGCAACCGTCTAGGCGGTGTTGCCCGCCGCACACGCGAAGCGACCATCCTCTGCGAGGCCGCAGGGTTTGACATCATCCTCATCGAAACCGTCGGCGTGGGCCAAAGCGAAACCATGGTCGCGGGCATATCCGACGTCTTCCTCCTCCTAATGGCCCCCGCAGGTGGCGATGAGCTGCAGGGCGTGAAGCGCGGCATCATGGAAATCGCTGACATGATTGTGGTCAACAAGGCCGACGGTGACCTCAAGCCCGCCGCGACCCGCACCTGTGCCGATTACGCGGGGGCCTTGATGTTGTTGCGCAAGCGCGAGCAAGACCCCGAGGGCTTTCCCAAGGCCATGCTTGCCTCCGCCATTGAGGAAAACGGGCTGGACGCGATCTGGGCCGAAGTCCAAGCGTTGATTGCATGGCGCAAATCGGCCGGGATCTGGCAGAAGAATCGCACAGCTCAAGCGGCAGCGTGGTTTCGCGAAGAAGTCGAAGCTGGCCTTTTGGCCCGACTCACCGAGGATTTTACCCTGAAATCCGCTTTTGAGCGCGAAATGGATGCCGTTCAGCGCGGCGAGTCCACCCCATCTGCCGCCGCCGCCACGGTGCTTGGGGCCTTGAAAGACTGACAATTCGCAGATAATTCACCCCAAGGCGCTTTTTGCACGAATTCTGGGCAATCAAACCCGCCAGCCGCTTGACGGCCCCAGTGATTCCGCGTATCAGCCCCAGACGGAATTCAGGGTATCCCTTTTCGGATGCCCATTTTATGTTATCGGCCACAGATCGGGATACGCCCGTGATCGGCCACGATCTGAGGAATACATCATGTCACGTCGTTGCGAATTGACTGGAAAAGGCCCTATGTCTGGCAACAATGTCAGCCATGCTAAAAACCGTACGCGTCGTCGGTTCTTGCCGAACTTGAACGACGTTTCGTTGCAGTCCGAAATGCTCGGTCGCACGTTCAAATTCAGAATCTCTGCTGCGGCTCTTCGCTCCGTTGATCACCGTGGTGGTCTGGACGCATATCTTGCCAAAGCAAAAGACACTGAGCTTTCTATCTCCGCTCAGAAAGTCAAAAAAGACATCGCTAAAGCGCAAGCTACAGCAGCCTAATATCGCTCGGTCACTTGCCAATAGGTGAGTCTCTGGATGATCAGTTTTAAAAGCCTCACCTTTTTGGTGGGGCTTTTTGCTTTTCACTTACGCGCCGTTTTGTCGCTTTGCCTCCCCCAGTGGGAGGCCTATAGTTGGCGTATGTTTATCCCTCGTTCAAAATCCACATCAATGCTCGCCGCTGTTTTAGCGCTGGTTATGGTTTTGACCAGCATGGCGACCGCAATGGGGCAAATGCGGGGGGCAGCCGTCGGCGAGATGGTTCTTTGCACGGGATACGGTCCGCGCGTTGTTCAAATTGATGCACAGGGGCAGCCCGTCGAGGCGCGCACAACCTGTCCCGATTGCCTCCTTTCCGCCGTTATCCTTGAGGCTCCCGCGTCGACGTTCACAACGGATATGGTGTTTACATCTGCGGATTTGCGGCGCGTTTCGGTGGCATTCCCCACACGTCCCGCGCGCAGCAAGGCCCACAGTCCGCGCGCGCCACCTTTGGCCTGACACCCCTCGTCAAAACACTCTAACACCCCAAAATCATTACGAAAGGACATCCAATGTCTTTCACTTTCTCCCTACGCGCGCCGCTCGCCGCCGCGTTTATCGCCGCTTTTGCCTTGCCCGCAAGTGCCGAAATCCTGATCCACGACGCCTATGCGCGCTCCGCGACACCCGTGGCCAAAACCGGTGCGGCGTTTTTTGAAGTTATGAACGCGGGTGAGGCCGACCAGCTTATTGGTGTGTCGTCCGATATCGCTCCGCGTGTTGAGTTGCATACCCACAAGGATATGGGCAACGGCGTTATGAAAATGATGCATGTGGAGGAGGGATTCGCGATTCCGGCCGATGGGATGTACCAACTTAAACGCGGTGGGGATCACGTCATGATAATGGGATTGGACAAGGGGTTGGCAAATGGCGAGACTGTTTCAATCGTCCTGCATTTTGAAAACGCGGGCGATGTCGCGGTTGAAATTCCTGTAGACAATGATCGCACGCCAGAGGACGAAGCCGACCACTCTTCAATGGATCACGAAACACCCGAAGTCTCGCAATAAACGGAAGGGATAGGGGCGTGGCAAAACGCGCCCTTATTCACCTAAAATCAGCCGCTTAACCCCTGCAGAATGTGGCCGCCGTTTGGCCGAACTCTTTGTACCGAAGCCAGAATTTCTCGTGGCTGCGATTGTTCGACTGGCGGATTTCTTGCGCCCTGTGGGGGTCATCAAAAAACTTCGCTGCAGTTTTTTGATCGCTGCGGGAAAGCATCATATCCGCAACATCCTGAATACACCCGCACAAGGGTTTGGATGCGGCTTTGCGCTCCGATTTCACACATGCACGCTCAATTGTCTTTGCAGCGTGAACTTCTGAAACGGGGAGGGAAACTGTCGCCAATGGGGACATGCAAAGGGCTAGAACGGCCATTTTAAAAGGTTTCATAAGAATTGCCTATAGTTTGATTTCGCTCAGTCCGCCCGCTTCGGGATCATCACTGGGCCTGCTACCCTGACAATATTGCAAATTTTTCATCGCAAATCAATTCCATATATATTGCGGTCCATATGCCCAAAAGCCACAGGATTTGGGTTTTACGCCTGATTGCCCAAGTCCCAAAACCGCTAGAATCGCAGGCAATGAACCGCCCCCACCAGAATTCGTTCAAAATAACGCCGAACTGCCCCTCCAAACGATCAACCCCGCTTGACCAGACCACAATTCCACCGCATATCAAACGCTATGACTGATCTTGATAAAATCCGCAATTTCTCAATCGTGGCGCATATCGACCACGGTAAATCCACCCTCGCTGACCGGCTCATCCAAGAGACCGGCACTGTGGCTCTGCGCGATATGCAGGCCCAGATGCTCGACAGCATGGACATCGAGCGCGAACGTGGCATTACGATCAAGGCCAACACCGTGCGCATCAATTACAAAGCAGACGACGGGCTCGATTATGTCCTCAATCTGATCGACACCCCCGGTCACGTGGATTTCGCCTATGAAGTGTCGCGCAGCATGCGCGCCGTCGAGGGCTCGCTCCTTGTTGTGGACGCCAGCCAAGGCGTTGAGGCCCAAACCCTCGCCAATGTGTACCACGCTCTGGATGCCGACCACGAAATCGTCCCGATTCTAAACAAAATCGACCTGCCAGCGGCGGATTGTGATCGCGTCGCCGAGCAAATCGAAGACGTCATCGGCATCGACGCCTCTGGCGCCATCCAAGTTTCCGCCAAAACCGGCCAAGGCATCCACGAAACCCTCGAGGCCATCGTCACCCGTCTTCCCGCCCCCAAAGGCGACCGTTCCGCGCCGCTCAAAGCCATGCTGGTCGACAGTTGGTATGACTCCTACCTCGGCGTGATCGTCCTTGTGCGCATCATCGATGGCGTCCTCAAAAAGGGCGACAAAATCCGCATGATGCAAAACGGCTCGGTCCATCCGGTCGAGCGTATCGGCGTTTTTAAACCCGGTATGATCATGATCGACGAGCTTGGACCCGGTGAAATCGGCTTCCTGACCGCCTCAATCAAACAGGTCCGCGACACTCGTGTGGGCGATACGATCACCCATGAAAAAGGCGGTTGTACCACGGCCCTTCCTGGCTTTAAGCCTGCGCAACCCGTTGTTTTCTGTGGCCTTTTCCCCGTTGATGCCGCCGAATTCGAAGACCTGCGCGATTCCATCGAAAAACTCGCCCTCAACGACGCCTCCTTCAGCTACGAGATGGAAACCTCCGCCGCGCTGGGCTTTGGCTTCCGCTGTGGCTTCCTTGGCCTCCTCCACCTTGAGGTGATCCGCGACCGGATCGAGCGCGAATATGACATCGATCTGATCACCACCGCGCCCTCGGTTATCTATCACATCCAGATGAAGGACGGCACCGATCTCGAACTGCACAACCCCGCCGACATGCCCGATCTCACCTATGTCGAGCACATCAAAGAGCCGCGCATCAAGGCCACAATCCTTGTGCCAGACGAGTACCTCGGCGACGTCCTCAAGCTTTGCCAAGACCGCCGCGGCGTGCAACTCGACCTCACCTACGCGGGCGCCCGCGCCATGGTCGTCTATGATTTGCCGCTCAACGAAGTCGTCTTCGATTTCTACGACCGTCTGAAATCCGTAACCAAAGGCTACGCGTCCTTTGATTATCAAATGACCGGCTACCAAGAAGATTTCCTCGTGAAAATGACCGTCCTCGTCAACGAGGAACCCGTCGACGCGCTCTCCACCATGGTCCACCGTGATCGCGCCGAACAACGGGGCCGCGCCATGGTTGAAAAACTCAAAGACCTGATCCCGCGTCACATGTTCAAAATCCCGATCCAAGCCGCCATCGGTGGCCGCGTCGTTGCCCGCGAAACCCTCTCTGCCATGCGCAAAGACGTGACCGCGAAATGCTACGGCGGCGACATGACCCGCAAGAAAAAGCTGCTCGAAAAGCAGAAAAAAGGCAAAAAGAAAATGCGTCAATTCGGGAAAGTAGAAATCCCGCAGCAAGCCTTTATCAATGCGTTGAAAATGGACGATTAATACCTAACCCCGCCTCTGGCGGGGTTTTCTATTCTCATGGCTTATGTGAGAATTTGTCACTTAAGCTTGCAAGAACTGTTGAGCTCTTCAACGAAACCTGTATGATTTTAGGTGGACTGCTAGGGAAAGAGTTTGGAAATTCTTCCCTAGCAGCGCCGGCTCTGTCGCGATGCGACGGTACATTCCTTTTGGAAGGGAGTGTACAGCCCAAAGCACCTAACGTGTTGCTAGAAACTATTCGGAGTACAATATATTGTGTCTCCTGCTGGGCTAAATACACAATACAGCCTTGCCAATGGAGACAGCAACGTAATTGTTTGAGTTATCCACTGGTTTTTTTCGTTGACCTATAGGCACAGAGGCGTTTTTGGCACTCGACTTGATTTGATTCATGGGTAGTTGGCCTTATTTTTCACTCTTTTCGCTCGCGTGGTGCAAAAAGAATGGAGCCTCACCCCACCCTCATTATACGCATATTTATACCCTACTTCGAATGCTGTTCTGTGTCGCCTCCGCCACAGTAAAAATCCACTACGGCGTGCTCCAATAGACATGGTCTGGAAAATGGGGGGCTAAGTGTAGGTGTTTTAGTTCTGTTGCTAACTGCCTGATTTTCCAAATCAGGCAGCGCCCGATCCGCCCCCGCCGTTTTCAAGAATGCGCGGGCGCTTCGCTTCCACCCCTCGGATCGTGCGCCGCATCCCAATCCCGTTGCACCCCCCTCAAACCATTCACCCCCAAAATCCCCTCACCAAAACCAAACCGCGCCCCCCAAAAAACCAAAACGTCATTCCCCCATCTCCTTCACCCACCGAATCCGCGCCGCCAGCGCATCCGACCAAATCCCGTATTTCGTCATCAGCACGCTCGGCCGCTTCCCCGTTTCAGGGTCGCGCTCCCCGTGGGTCTCGTCGTCCTGTTTCTCCCAAATGCGGTGCAGGTCCTCCATCGGCACAATCGCCCCAATAGGCTTGCCATGCATCGCGATCACCGCAATTTTCTTGCCGTGCTGAACCTGACCCAAAATCCGCGACATTTCCCACCGCAACTCCGTCGCATTCACCTCAAAAACCATCGTTACCCTCTTTAAAAAGTTTAAAAATCGACCCTCAGAGTATTTAAAAACTTTAAACTTTCGCCTGTTTCAACGCGCGGCGCGTTAACGAGTGCCCTTGGCAAACCAAGTGTCGCTCTGCTACAGATAGATGATAAAAATGTTCCCTTGGAGATCCCCCAATGCCCCTTAATGCCCTCTCAGCTCGTTCCGGCGATCAATGTGAATTATGCGGCTCAAGCGACGCCTTGGGGGTCCATGATGTGGGCCCGAATTCCGACAACACCGTGCACATGTCGGCTCATATTTGCCAGAAATGCCGCGCACAGATTGACGGTGAACTCGACCCAAGTCATTGGCGTTGCTTGACTTCTGCCATGTGGAGCGAGCACGAACCCGTAAAAGTCCTCGTCTGGCGCTTGCTGGATCGCCTCAAAGCCGAAGCATGGGCACACGACCTTTTTGATATGCTCTACCTTGACGACGCCACTCTAGAATGGGCCAAAGCCGGCGCCGAAACCCCCACCTTGATCCACAAAGATTGCAACGGAAACGTGCTCTCCGCAGGGGATTCAGTCACCCTCGTCAAAGCCCTCCCCGTAAAAGGCGCAGGCTTCACCGCCAAGCAAGGCACTGCGGTACGAAACATCTCTCTCGTGTCCGACAACGCAGGCCACATCGAAGGCCGCGTAGAAGGGCAACGTATTGTTATCCTGACGGAATTTGTAAAAAAGAGCTAGATGACATAGATCAAGGTAAGCTCCGAGAAAACCCGTAATGTTCCCCGCAGGACGCGCAAAAGGAGCCTGATATGAACCGTTTAACACTGCTGATGTTTACCATAATTGCCCCCAGTATGGCAGGCCTCGGCGTCATCATCGCTCTGGTCACAGGCAACGATACACTGTCCCCGATTTTGATCGCGGCCGCCCTTGGGTTTGTCGCGGGTTTTCCGGTCTCTTATTTTGTTTCCAAGAAAATTGCAGATCTTTAAAGCTAGCTGAAAAACGCCCGAATACTGGCCTCAAAGTCACGTGGGTTTTCGGCGTGCAGCCAATGCCCGACGTCGGGCATTTTGGCAAAATAGACGTTTGAAAACAACGCTTTAATGAGGGGGCGATGCGCGGGCAAAACATACTCTGATGCGCCGCCAGATAAAAACAGCGTCGGCTTGTCAAACACGCCCGTCAACTCAGGAAAACCAAGAATCCTATCCATTTGATCTGCCAAAACGTCCAGATTAAGACGCCATTCCTGCGCCTTAACGTCAAGGGATTGCAGCAAAAACGCGCGCACACCGTCCTCTGGAATTGCATCGCGCAGTAGACGATCAGCATCAGAACGTTTCTCAACCTGCGCAAGGTCCAGTGACCGCATCGCCTCAATAAGGGGCATTTGCGTATGAGAATACGCAACCGGCGCAATATCCGCGACGAGCAACCGGTTCACAAGATCAGGTGATTGAACCGCCAGTACCATCGCGGCTTTTCCCCCCATCGAATGCCCCAATACATCCATGGGCGCGCCGAGGTCGTTGATGACATGCGCAAGGTCATCGGCCATATCCATATAGCTTTGCGATGAATATCGCGGACTCTCGCCGTGGTTGCGCATATCGACAGTGTGGACAACGCGGTCCTCAGCGAGGCGTTTTGCTATGACACCCCAATTGCGCGCCGATCCAAACAGGCCGTGCACGATTAAGAGGGGCGGGAGGGCGCTTGAATGACCCTGTGTATAGGTTTTCAACATATCTTTCTGTACCTCGAAAAATTCCTTTAGGCCAGTGGCTTGAGCTGAATCCCTTTGGCCTGTATGGTCTTGCGACGAGGTATTTATGAATTCAAGATCCCCCCGAGACTGCGCCGATGAGGTTGCGACCCTTTTGAAAAAACAACTGTCCGTTGGCGGCACAGGGCTTGACGGAAAACTGCGGCGTGGTGGGCGTCTTTTGCCGCGACATGTGCGCAAGGACGCGGAATTTCTGGCGAGCGCGGCAGCAGCCTCGCAAAATCCGAAGTTGCAGCGTTTTGTAGATTCTGGGCGGGTTGAAAAGTCGTATCTAAATTGCCTCAAGCACCTTAAAGGGATCGACAAAAGCAAACGCCGCACAGATGTTTTTCTAAGTGTTTTGAGTGGGGTAGCGTTGGGAATTCTCATTCCAGCGGCGCTTTTTACGACAGTACTCGTCTGGCGTGGGTATCTGTAAATAGGCGTGTCGGTGAAGCCTAGCGCGGAGGCAAGGCTTCACCGTTTTTCAATATCTTAGAGGTTGTCGTAAATTGGGAAGCGCGCACAGAGTGCGGCGACTTTGATTTTTACGGCCGCTTCGATATCGTGGTTTCCGTCTTCGCCATTTGCGGCGAGGCCGTCCACAACTTCGACGATCATATCGGCAATTTCACGGAATTCAGCTTCGTCGAATCCGCGTGTAGTGCCTGCGGGTGTTCCCAAACGAATGCCCGATGTTACGAAGGGTTTCTCAGGGTCAAACGGGATACCGTTCTTGTTTGTTGTGATGTTGGCGCGTTGCAGCGCTTTCTCTGTGGCATTGCCTTTGACATTTTTGGGGCGCAAATCAACCAGCATAACATGGGTGTCTGTGCCGCCTGTTACGATGTCCAAGCCGCCTTTCATAAGCTGGTCTGCAAGGGCAACCGCGTTCGCACGCACGCGCTTTTGGTAGGCTTTGAACTCAGGGCGCAGCGCTTCGCCAAAGGCGACGGCCTTGCCTGCAATCACATGCATCAAGGGGCCGCCTTGAATGCCGGGGAAGATTGCAGAATTGATTTTTTTCGCAATATCCGCGTCGTTGGTCAGGATCATCCCGCCGCGTGGGCCGCGCAAAGTCTTGTGCGTGGTGGTTGTCACGACATCTGCGTATGGGAACGGGGAAGGGTGCTCTCCTGCGGCAACAAGGCCGGCAAAGTGGGCCATATCAACCATCAAATAGGCGCCGACGCTGTCGGCAATCTCGCGGAACTTCACGAAGTCGATCTGACGGGGAATCGCGGACCCGCCCGCAATGATGAGTTTTGGTTGGTGCTCGGTGGCGAGGGCTTGGATTTGATCGTAGTCGATCAAGTTGTCCTGCAGGCGCACACCGTATTGAATGGCGTTGAACCATTTGCCGGATTGGTTTGGAGCTGCGCCGTGGGTCAGGTGCCCGCCGGAGGCAAGGTTCATCCCAAGGATGGTGTCGCCGGGCTTGATGAGGGCCGTGAAGGCACCTTGGTTGGCTTGCGAGCCTGAGTTTGGTTGGACGTTGGCAAATTCACAGCCAAAAAGTTGTTTCGCGCGATCGATTGCCAATTGTTCCGCAATATCAACATACTGGCAGCCACCGTAATACCGTTTTCCCGGGTAACCTTCGGCATATTTGTTGGTTAGGACGGTGCCTTGTGCCTCCATCACGGCTGCGGAAACGATGTTTTCGCTGGCGATCAATTCGATTTCGTCGCGTTGGCGGCCAAGTTCTTGGCGCGTTACGGCGAAAATTTCAGGATCACGGGTCTCAAGGCTTTCGGTGAAAAAACCTGGGTCGTTGCTGTTTACGGTCATCGTGGGCTCCATGGCGCGTGAAATGTTTAGGCCTTGTAGCGGTCTCGCGCCTTTCACAAAAGCCTGTTTCGCGGCATTTGTATGATATTTTGCGCCATATACATCAATTCGTGTGATCAAATATTTCCTATCTGGTCTTGTGTTTCCGATCTGCACGGGCAAACGTGGGCGAAAATGGGAATGACATGAGCGCTAGAATTCACTTCAAGGCAAACGGTACCGACATTTCACAGGCGGCACTTGCCCGTTTTCAGGCCCAGTTTGGCGACGCCCCTGAGGAAGACTGCGATGTGATCGTAGTGTTTGGTGGGGATGGCATGATGTTGCAAACCCTTCATTCCACACAACATTTGAACACGCCCGTTTTCGGAATGAACTGTGGCACCGTTGGTTTTCTGACGAACAAATACAGTGATGACAACCTTGAGGAACGGCTGCGACAGGTCGAGGAAGAAATTCTGAATCCGCTGCGCATGCACTCTGTTTCTACCGAAGGTGTGGAGCACGACCAGCTGGCAATCAACGAAGTTTCGCTTTTGCGCGCGGGGCCACAGGCCGCCAAGTTGCGGATTACTGTCGACGGGCATGTGCGGCTTTCGGAACTGATTTGCGATGGGGCCTTGGTGTCGACGCCGGCTGGGTCAACGGCCTATAACTATTCGGCGCACGGACCGATTTTGCCGATTGGGTCTGATGTTTTGGCTTTGACACCGATGGCCGCGTTCCGTCCACGGCGTTGGCGTGGGGCCTTGCTTCCAAAGGCGGCCAAAGTTCGCTTTGATGTGCTAGAACCCGAAAAACGCCCCGTGATGGTTGCCGCCGACAGTCGCTCCGAGCAGGACGTCTTGTCGGTTGAAATCTATAGCGATCCAACCATTGAGCATCGCATTCTCTTTGATGAGGGGCATGGGCTAAAAGAGCGTCTTCTCCGAGAGCAATTCGTTTAGCGGGGTGCGGACGGCCCTTTCGGGCCGCCCAATCCTATTGCGCCAGACCGACGGTTTGCAAAGCGACCCGAATTTCATCGAGCACGACCGGATCGTCAATGGTTGCGGGCATTTTGAAATCTTCGCTGTCGGCGATTTTAACCATGGTCGCCCGAAGAATTTTCCCCGAACGGGTCTTTGGCAATCTTTCAACCACAATTGCCGTTTTGAAGGCCGCAACAGGCCCGATTTTTTCGCGCACCAGCTTGACGATTTCGGCGGTAATTTCACTGTTTGGACGTGTCACACCTGAATTGAGACACAACAAGCCCAGCGGCATTTGACCTTTCAGCGCGTCGGCAACACCAATAACGGCACATTCCGCAACGTCCTGATGGCTGGCCAAGACCTCTTCCATCGCCCCCGTCGAAAGCCGGTGGCCCGCAACGTTGATGACGTCATCGGTGCGCGCCATAATATAGAGATAGCCGTCGTCATCGATATAACCCGCGTCGCCGGTTTCGTAATAGCCGGGGAAGTGTTCCAAGTAACTGGACATAAACCGCTTTTCGGCATTCCAAAGCGTTGGAAGTGTGCCCGGCGGCAGGGGAAGTTTGATGGCAATTGCCCCAAATCCACCCGTCGGCATTGGGTGACCGCCTTCGTCCAAAATCTGAACGTCATAGCCGGGCATCGCAACCGAAGGAGAGCCGAGTTTTACCGGTAGCTCCTCAATTCCCATAGGGTTCGCAGCGATCGCCCAGCCTGTTTCGGTCTGCCACCAATGGTCAATCACCGGAACGTTCAGCTTTTCCTGCGCCCATGTGATGGTGTCTGGGTCTGCCCGCTCGCCCGCCAAATAAACGGTTTTGAGGCAGGAGAGGTCGTATTTTTTGATAAACTCCCCTGTCGGGTCTTCGCGTTTTACAGCACGAAAAGCCGTTGGTGCAGTGAAGAAACTTGCGACTTTGTGCTCGGAAATAACTCGCCAAAACGTTCCCGCATCGGGGGTGCCAATTGGTTTGCCCTCGAACACAATTGTGGTGTTCCCATGCACAAGCGGACCATAGCAAATATAGCTGTGTCCAACCACCCAACCAACATCCGATGCGGCCCAAAAGACTTCGCCTGGGTCGACGTTGTAGACGTTTTTCATGGTCCAGTTTAGCGCAACAAGGTGTCCGCCGGTGGAGCGAACGACGCCCTTTGGGGCGCCTGTTGTGCCGGAAGTATAGAGGATATAGGCGGGATGGTCACCCGAAACGGGAACGCATTCTGCCGGGGCTATGCCATGCTGAAATCCGTGCCAATTAAAGTCACGTCCCTCGATGAGTTTTGCAACCTCTTGTTCTCGTTGAAGAACAACGCAAAAATCAGGCTTGTGTGTGGCAAGGTCGATCGCGCCATCCAGCAAGGGTTTATAATGGACGACCCGTCCGGGCTCGACCCCGCAGGAGGCGGCGATGATTGCTTTTGGTTTTGCGTCGTCAATCCGCACGGCAAGTTCATTCGCTGCAAATCCGCCAAAGACCACCGAGTGGATCGCCCCAAGGCGCGCGCAGGCAAGCATAGCTTCGAGCGCCTCTGGAACCATAGGCATATAGATAAGGACGCGGTCGCCTTTTTCGACACCTTTGGCCCGCAAAGCCCCCGCCAAGCTGGCCACGCGATCCCGTAACTCTAGGAACGTGATTTCGCGTTTGGTATGGGTGATGGGGCTGTCGTAAATGATGGCGGTTTGATCCGCGCGGCCATTCTCAACATGACGGTCAACGGCGTTGTAGCACGCGTTTACTTGTCCGTCTTTGAACCATTCATACAGGGGAGCATTGTCGTCAAAGAGCGCTTTGCTTGGCTTTTTAACCCAATCAATACCTTCGGCGGCCTGCATCCAAAATGTTTCGGGGTCGTTCTTCCACGCTTCATAAACCCGGGTGAAACCCATGGTTGATCCTCCTCAGAATCGCGCTCTCTAGGCATTGATAGCGGCGCTGGAACGGGGCGGCAAGGGGATACAGGTGTCTTGACCTGCGCCCGATTGCCGCCCCACATTTTATTCGTAATATTCAACCGGTGTACCGGAAATCGCACTCATATTGAGCAAGCCGCGCGCCGTGATTGAGGGCGTAACGATATGTGCCTTGTTGCCCATGCCCATCAGGATGGGGCCGACCTCAAGTCCATTTGCCTTCATTTTCAAGATGTTACGAACCCCGCTGGCTGCGTCGGCATTGGTGAAGACCAGCACGTTGGCAGCCCCCTCAAGACGACAATCCGGAAAAATACGCGCTCGAACGTCGGGGTCAAGGGCTGCATCAATGTGCATTTCCCCCTCATAGACAAAACTGCGGGTTTGGCTGTCGAGAATATCAAGCGCCGCGCGGGCGCGTTCGCCTGTGCCGCCGTTTAAGTTGCCAAATTGAGAGTAGGAACAAATAGCAATTTTGGGAGCGACACCGAACCTTTGCACGTGTCGCGCAGCGCCAATCACGCTTTCGGCAATTTGCGCGGGCGTCGGTTCAAGATGAACATGGGTGTCGGCAATAAAGAGCGGCCCGTCCTCAAGGATCATCATCGAAAGCGCGCCTACAGGGTGCAAGCCGCCTTCCCCCGTTCCCAAAATTTCCTGCACATATTTCAGGTGCCAGAGGTATTGGCCAAAGGTTCCACAGATCATACTGTCGGCTTCGCCGCGTTGAACCATGATGGCACCAATGGCGGTATTATTGGTGTGCATAATGGCTTTGGCGATATCCGGAGTGACGCCATGCCGCGCCATAAGCTTATGATATGTCTGCCAATATTCGCGATAACGTGAGTCATTTTCGGGGTTAACGAGGTCAAAGTCACGCCCAGGTCTGATGTTGAGGCCAGCGCGTTCACAACGGCTTTCGATCACGTCTGGACGACCAATCAGGATGGGCTTGTCGGTCATGTCCTCTAGCATCGCGCTAGCCGCCCGCAAGACGCGCTCGTCTTCGCCCTCGGCAAAAACGATTTTTCGCTCTGCGGTGGCGGCAGCCATGAAAACAGGGCGCATAATGAGGGCGGATCTAAAGACGGAACCATCCAATTCACGTTTATAGGCATCCAAATCTTCGATGGGACGTTCGGCAACACCGCTGGCGGCGGCGGCTTTGACAACGGCGCTGGCCACGACCCCAATGAGACGTGGATCGAAGGGTTTTGGGATCAAATAGTCGCGCCCAAATGTCATTTGTTCGCCTTGATAAGCGGCGGCGGCCTCGGCGCTAGTGGTTGCGCGGGCCAGTTCGGCAATACCTTCGATACAGGCAATTTGCATTTCGTCATTGATCACAGTTGCGCCCGCATCCAGTGCACCACGGAAGATGAAGGGGAAGCAAAGCACGTTGTTCACTTGGTTGGGATAATCGCTACGCCCGGTTGCAATAATCGCGTCTGGCGCAACTTTGCGCACGTCTTCGGGCGAAATTTCTGGGTTCGGGTTGGCCAGTGCGAAAATTATCGGCTGGCTGGTCATTTTTGCGACCATTTCAGGCTTCAAAACTCCGGGGCCTGAGAGGCCAAGGAAAAGATCCGCACCGCCAATAACGTCATCCAACGTCCGACTGTCACTGGCTTGGGCGAACTCGGCTTTCTGAGGGGTCATTTCTTCGGTGCGGCCCTCGTAGACAAGACCTGCGATATCACAAAGCCAAACATTTTCGCGCTTGAGGCCAAGTTTTAATAGCATGTTCAGACACGCAATCCCTGCGGCGCCGCCACCCGTGGACACAACCTTGATGTCTTCGAATTTCTTGCCCGTGACTCGCAAAGCATTGGTTGCCGCGGCCCCGACAACTATGGCGGTTCCGTGCTGGTCGTCGTGAAAAACGGGAATGCCCATGCGCTCGCGACAGATTTTCTCGACGATGAAACAATCGGGCGCTTTGATGTCTTCAAGGTTGATCGCGCCGAAGGTTGGCTCAAGGGAACAGATAATATCTGCCAGCTTTTCGGGATCAGATTCGTTGATTTCGATGTCGAAACAGTCGATATTCGCGAATTTCTTAAAGAGGACAGCCTTGCCTTCCATGACAGGCTTACTGGCAAGGGCGCCGATATTGCCCAAGCCCAAAACGGCGGTCCCATTGGTTACGACGGCCACCAGATTGCCACGCGAAGTATACTTGCGCGCCGTTGAGGGGTCTTTTTTGATCTCGAGGCTGGCCTCGGCCACGCCTGGACTATAAGCGCGGGCAAGGTCGCGGCCATTGGCCAGTGGTTTCGTCGCGCGTATTTCCAGTTTTCCGGGTTTTGGAAACTCGTGATAATCCAAGGCTGCTTGCCGGATTGTGTCATTTTTTGCGTCACTCATGGTGGGCCTCCCATATATAGTTTAGCATTAAACTACCTGCCATACTGCCTATCTGAACGGCTTACACTAGGTCAATACGCCCCACTTGCAAATAAATTACGAATTACCGTTTCCCTTGCATCCCTTCTGGGGGCGGGGCAATATTGACCAATAGGTAAAATGAGGTTCTAAATGCCCCTTCTTAAAGCTGCAACTGATGTTCAAGCTCGTGCGTACGCGCCTTATTCAAACTTCAAAGTTGGCGCGGCCCTACGAGCGGCATCTGGCGAGATTTTTTCTGGATGTAACGTCGAGAACGTCGCCTATCCTGAAGGAACCTGTGCCGAAGCAGGCGCGATTGCGGCAATGATTGCGGCAGGCCAAACCGAGATCACCGAGGTTTTGGTGATTGCGGATTCTCCCTTGCCCGTAAGCCCATGCGGTGGGTGCCGCCAGAAGTTGGCGGAATTTGCGCAGCCAGAAACCAAAGTCACCATGACGACGCTTGAGGGAAATTCGCAGACGCTCACGATGGGGCAGCTTTTACCCGGAGCCTTTACGCAAGCTCATATGGAAAATACCTAAGTGGATGCGCGCTCAATCATAGCCTGTTTACGGTCGGGGACTACTCCGAGTGGGGCGGAAATTGAGTGGTTTGCGCAGGGTTTGGCGAGCGGTGCCGTTTCGGATGCACAGGCGGGCGCATTTGCCATGGCGGTTTGCTTGAACGGGTTAACGGACGCGGGCCGTGTGGCGCTGACGGAAGCAATGTGCAACAGCGGCGAGCGACTAGAGTGGGCGCTTCCGGGGCCGATTTTAGACAAGCATTCCACGGGCGGCGTTGGCGATTGCGTGTCGCTTTTGCTTGCGCCCGCCCTTGCGGCTTGTGGGGCCTTCGTTCCGATGATTTCAGGGCGTGGTCTTGGCCATACCGGCGGGACACTAGATAAGTTGGAAGCCATTCCGGGTGTCTCGACGGAGCTTTCGACTGAAGATTTTCAGCAGATCGTCGGCGACATCGGCTTTGCCATCGCCAGTGCCAGTAGCAACATCGCGCCCGCGGATCGCCGCCTTTATGCCATTCGAGATGTGACATCGACCGTCGATAGTATCGATCTGATCACAGCATCGATTTTGTCCAAGAAATTGGCGGCAGGCCTTGAGGGGCTGGTTTTGGATGTGAAATGGGGTTCAGGAGCGTTCATGCAAACGCCGGATGACGCGCGTAATTTGGCACAAACCTTGGTGCAAACGGCAAACGGGGCAGGAACGCCCACGACGGCGCTTGTGACCGATATGAACCAACCCTTAGCAACGAGTATGGGCAACGCGCTTGAGATCATTTCCGTGATGGAGTTGCTAACAAACCCTAAAGCGGCCCCCTTGATTGAGTTGACGGAGCAGTTGGGCGGGAGCTTGTTGCATTCCGCGGGGCAGGCGAGTGATAGCATAATTGGCGCGCTTCAGATAAGACAGGCGATCAATGGAGGCCATGCCGCCGAAGGTTTTGGGCGCCTAGTGGCGCGCTTAGGTGGACCCAAAGATTTCGTCGAATGTTGGCGCGATCGTTTGCCCGCCGCGCGGTGTGTGCTGGGGGTAGAAGCGCAAGTCGACGGGTTCGTTCAGGCCATCGACGGTCAGGCCTTGGGCAATATCGTCGTTGCAATGGGCGGAGGGCGGCTTGTTGGCAGCGACAAGATTAACCCCGCCGTGGGCCTTTCGCAAATCGCCAGACTGGGGAGTTTCGTTGAGGCGGGGACATTGCTCGCGATGGTCCACTGCGAGAGCGAGGCGCAAGGGCTGGCCTTTTGCGAGGCTGTGGCACGAGCCATTACTTTGGGGGCTGACGCGCCAAAACCCTATGAACTTGTATTCGAAAAGGTGACCTAGATGGCACGAGCATTTCTTATTGTACTAGATTCTGTTGGGTGTGGCGGCGCACCGGATGCGGTCGATTTTGGTGACGAAGGGGCAAATACGCTCGGCCATATTGCCGCTGAATGTGCGGCAGGAAATGCCGAGGAAGGGCGCTCCGGCGCGCTTTCCTTGCCAAATCTGGCCTCGCTTGGCCTTTGGCATGCGGTCGAGGCCGCGTCGGGGGCGACGTTTGCCGATAAACTCACGGATGTGACGGGCAAATGGGCGGCGGCCACCGAAGTTTCGATTGGCAAGGATACGCCCTCGGGGCATTGGGAGCTTGCGGGGTTGCCCGTCCCTTGGGATTGGCATTATTTCCCCAAAGAGAATTCTTTTGATGATGACCTTTTGTTTGAGGTTTGTAAAGCGGCGGGGACGGGGGGAACGCTTGGAAACTGCCACGCCTCAGGCACCGAAATTATCGAGCGGGAAGGCGCGCGTCACTTGGAAACGGGCTGGCCGATTTGCTATACCTCTGCGGATAGCGTGTTTCAAATAGCCGCCCATGAAGAACGTTTTGGTCTGCAAAATCTTCTCGATCTTTGCAAAAAATTGGCACCGATGCTACATGAAATGAAAGTGGGTCGCGTCATCGCGCGCCCGTTTGTCGGATCAGTCAAAGACGGGTTTACCCGCACGTCCAATCGCAAAGACTTCGCGATTATGCCCCCCGCGCCCGCTCTTTGTGACTGGGTTCACGACGCTGGAAAACACGTTTATGCTATTGGAAAAATTGGCGATATTTTTTCGATGCGCGGAATTGACGAGGTTGTAAAAGGCGATGATCTCACGCTCATGCAGCGCCTTCTAGAGCATGCGGACGCCGCCGTAGATTCAAGCCTGACCTTTGCGAATTTCGTCGAGTTCGACAGTCTGTATGGCCACCGTCGGGATGTTTCGGGCTATGCGCGCGCCCTTGAATGGTTCGACGCTCAAATCCCAGATTTCATTGCGCGGTTGCGTTCCGATGATTTGGTGATATTCACCGCGGACCATGGAAATGACCCCACTTGGCAAGGCACGGATCACACGCGCGAACGCGTGCCTGTTTTGATTTGGGGAGCAGGGATGGGCGAAGTCGGACTTTGCCAATTTACAGATGTTGCAGCCACGCTTGCGCATCATCTTGGGGTGCCCTCGGACGGGCCCGGAAGGAACTTAATATGAGCTTTTCTAAGCTGAAAAAAGTTGAATTGCATTTGCACCTTGAGGGGGCCGCGCCTCCTGCATTTATCCGCAGCCTTGCAAAAGAAAAGAACATGTCCATCGACGGTGTTTTTGACGAGAATGGCGCCTATTCCTACACGGATTTTTGGGATTTTCTGAAGGTCTATGAGGCGGCAACCGCATGCCTTAAAACACCCGAAGACTATGCGCGTTTAACATCCGCCGTTCTTGAAAATTGCGCTGAGCATGGTGTAGTTTACGCTGAGACATTTTTAGCACCCGATTTTTGCGGCGGCGGCGATGTTGTTGCGTGGCGCGAGTATTTGCATGCGATGCAAGAGGCTGCTGACAAAGCCGAAAAAGACTCTGGAATTATTCTGCGCGGTATCCCCACGGTCGTCCGCCACTTTGGCCCTGATGCGGCCAAGAAATCCGCGAAATGCGCCGTTGAAACGGCGGGCGATTGGGTCGTCGGGTTTGGCATGGGCGGGGACGAGAAATTCGGCACGCCGTCTGATTTCGCATACGCGTTTGATATGGCGCGGGAAGCGGGTTTGAAAATCACGTCGCACGCCGGTGAATGGTCCGGCCCCGAGGAAATACGAGCCACGATTCAAGACCTCAAAGCCGTACGCATTGGCCACGGTGTGCGCGCAATCGAAGATGCGGCATTGGTGCGAGAAATCGTTGAGAAGGATATCGTGCTTGAGGTTTGCCCCGGCTCGAACATAGCGCTTGGTGTCTATGCGGATTGGGCGAGTCATCCGATCCAAAAGCTCCGTGATGCTGGCGTAAAGGTTACGGTTTCCACCGATGATCCACCCTTCTTTCACACCACAATGACAGACGAATATGAAATGCTTTCGCGCACATTCGGTTGGGATGACGACACCTTCCGCGCCTTAAATATTGGCGCGGCCGAAGCGGCATTTTGTACCGACGCCACACGCGCCCAAATTCTCAAAAAACTGGAGGCCTAAAATGAGCCAGCACCTAACCGTTGTGAACCATCCCCTTGTGCAACATAAACTGACATTGATGCGTGAGAAAACGACGTCGACCGCTGTATTTCGCCAGTTGTTGCGGGAAATTAGCCAGTTGCTAGCCTATGAGGTCACCGCTGATTTGCCGATGACTACCCAAACGATTGAAACCCCTATGCAGGAAATGCAGGCCCCCGTTTTGGATGGGAAAAAGCTTGCTTTGATCTCTATTTTACGTGCGGGCAATGGCTTGCTTGATGGTGTTTTGGAGTTGATCCCATCGGCGCGCGTTGGTTTTGTTGGGTTGTACCGCGACGAGAAAACGCTCCAGCCTGTTCAATACTACTTCAAGGTTCCCACAGAGCTAAATGACCGTCTTGTTATCGCGGTAGATCCAATGCTAGCCACTGGAAATTCATCGGTTGCGGCGATTGATCTTCTCAAAGGGGCAGGAGCTGAAAACATCCGTTTCTTGTGTCTTTTGGCAGCCCCAGAAGGGATCGCGCGGATGAAAGAAGCGCATCCTGATGTGCAGATCGTTACTGCATCTGTGGATGAACGCCTTAATGACGCTGGATATATTGTTCCGGGACTAGGAGATGCGGGTGATAGGATGTTTGGCACAAAATAGGCGAACATTTCCTTTACTAAATTAGTCTTTTGCTGCATCCTCGCACAATATATTGTGTGGGGGCACAAAATGCACCGTTTAAAATATTCTGTCGCCATCGTCTTATCAACCCTGTTTTCTGGGGTTGCTGTTAACGCAGCAACGCTCTCGAGTTCCGATGGGCCTGCTGAAATTCCACCCGCAAGTTATACGGCCGCGCAATATGTGGACAGCAACGGGTGTGTCTTTATCAGGGCAGGTGTGGGACGTTCGATCACATGGGTGCCGCGCGTAACACAGAGCCGAAAATTGGTCTGTGGGTATAAGCCTTCCCTGCAGGGTCGCGCGATCCAAGACACAGTCCAAGTGTCGAACACACCCTCAAAGAGCAGTTCCGCGAAGCCCGGTAAACCGTTGGCAACCACGGCTCTGATTGCCGCGCCGGCGGTTAGAAGTGTTCAGGTTACGCAGGCGCCCAAAGCAGTCAAAAGAGTGCCGTCCACTCAAACAGTTTTGACGCAGGCGCCCGCCGCTTCTCCCGTCCCTCGGCTTCCGGCTGGATATAAACCGGTGTGGGACGATGGGCGTTTGAATCCGAAGCGCGGAATTGGAACCGCCCGTGGCGAGGCGGAAATGTTGAAAGTGTGGACCAGTACCGTACCGATGAAACTGGTGGCCGAGAATGGCCAAGATGTGGAATTAAAACAGGCGCATTTGCGGTATAAGGCCGCAAACGGGACAGGGCGAACAGCGACGGGTACAAAGACCGTACCCAAATCCATACGTGTCGCAAAAGCGACGCCAAGTCGTACCGTAGCCGTGAAATCGGGCGGGCGTTTGATTCAGGTTGGCGCGTTTGGCGTGGAAAGCAATGCGCAAGCGACGATCAGAAAGTTCCAGAAAATGGGGCTTCCTGTGGCTGTGCAAAACACGAAACGAAATGGCAAAAGCTTGCAGGTTCTCTATTTGGGGCCATTTGCGAGCAACTCAGACATTAAGGTTGGGTTGAATGCCGCGCATTCCGCTGGGTTCAAAGACGCCTTCGTTAAGTAGGGTCTGTCCAAAACCTAAGATTGGCAAATCTCTTGAAGCGCGACCCATTCGCCATCTGTGATGATTGCGTCTGAGGCCTCTTGTGGAATAGGGTCCGCTTCGATCAAGGGCAATGTCGTTTCCCCAGATATATCAACCGAATAGGCATAGGGCGTCGAGGGCAAATTCGCGGCCTCAAACCTCGCGAGAAGCGGTTCCGGATCGACCGGTGCGAGCGGTTGTGCCAGCAGTTTTTCCGCGTGTCGGGTGAGGGCAGGAATGCTGATCTGGCCCGATGTTAGGAAGCGGAACGTGCCGCGCACACCGAGATCTTGCAAGAGTTCATAAAGCGGGTCGTTGTTTTTTGCGCGCTCGAGTTCGGCCAAAACATAGCCAGATACCGAATTAGGATCCTCAAAATCCTCAACCAATCGACGGTTTAAAATGATATAACCACCTGGCAAATTCACGGATGTTTCGACGCCCGTGCGCACGACCACAAGTTTGTTGCGCTCTGCTCCCAAATGTTGCGCCATTTTGGAGAGCGCATTGCTGGCTTGAGGCTGTGTGCAGGGGTGCCCTGAAACGCGCCGAATTTGTTGGAAAAGGTCATCGCCGATTTTAGTGCGCTGGGCTTGGGGTGTGATGCTGGTTGCGTATTCGACCATTGCGTTTGGAAGCCAGAAAACCATCAACCCCGTGAAAGCGGCGAGGATGCTGGTCGTGAGAACAAGCCGCAAGCGCCCGGGTTGTGGACGCCGCCGATCGATGACTTTAAGCACCCTCTCGATGGCTTCGATGGCAAAGGTCTCATCAAGTTCAAGCGTCTCCCCTCCTTCTACATCCGGACTATAGATCGCGGGGTGCTCTCCGGGATTTCGCCGTGATATCGCGGGAAGGGACCAGTGGGTCAAGGCGCGCTCGGCTTTATCTTTTAGAACAAGGGTCGCATTTCCAAAGCTCACAATGACTTCACGCTTGTGGTCTTCGGGCGTTTCGCGCCAAAGACCCGTGGTTTCGAGCCGATCGTATTCTGATAATGCGGTCATGTGGGCTCTGCGCTGCCTCTTGAATGAAAGTAGCCTAACTTAGGGAGGGGGGATCAACAAGTTCGCAAACGACAATTCCTTTATTTCAGGGCGGGACATCCCGTAATTTAGGTAGATATACCAGAAACATAAGACGCCGTACACGCGTGAGGCTAGTATCCTTGTAGGGAGTTTTGTAAAACACGATATGATTATTTCGTCTGGGCGCCAGTTTCTCTTTGTTCATATTCCCAAAACGGGGGGAACCGCCCTGAGCCTTGCGCTTGAGGGGCGTGCGATGAAGGATGATATTCTGATTGGGGATACGCCAAAAGCCAAGGCGCGGCACAAACGCCAGCGTACTCAATTCCCCTATATACGGATGAACAAACACGCCAATTACTCGGTGGCTATGAGGCTGGATGAGGATGTTCCAAGCTATTATTGCTTCACGTTGGTGCGAAATCCTTGGGATCGTTTGGTGAGTTACTATCACTGGCTGCGTGTCCAAAGTTTTTCGCATAGGGCGGTTACCTTGGCCCAGACCCTCCCGTTTGCCGCGTTTATCCGAGCGCCCTCGATTATGGCGTCGCTGAAATTAAACAACTATGCGTCCTATATGAGTGGTGCACAGGATGCACATTTCCTGCGGTTGGAGCATTTGGAAACAGACCTGCTGCCCCTTTGGGAACATCTCGGGTTTTCGCTTTCGCCGATTGCGCAGGTGAATACTTCGGAGCGTAAAGCAGATTATCGGAGCTATTATACGGATGCTGATGCGGAGCACGCCCGCCTTCTTCTGGCCGCAGATGTTCAACAGTTTGCCTATTCATTTTCTTAGAGTGGCTCTGAATGTGAGACAATTTCGCTCTTATTCCGCAATTGGATTCTGTTGGGAAACAGTGCCGCATTTTAGACAACTTCTGGTCGATTTGCGGGCATAGGAATCACCCTACGTTAACCATGTTGGTTCTGCTGGGCTGCCACCCAGTTTCAATGAGGGATACGATATGTTTGGGCTGAAAAAACCTATCCGCCGGGGGGCGCACCGTACTGCAGAAGCATCGGGCTCATATGGTGGAGGCCACTTCAAGCGGCCAAGTCGCACAGGAATGATTTCAGGAACGCGCGTCGCGACACAATTTGGATGGCGTGATGTAACCAAAATCGTTCCGGGAGATCGGGTGCTTACATTCGATGGTGGTTTGCAGGTTGTGAAAGCCGTTCGCCATGAGCAAGTGGCGCAAATTCCAGGGGACAGCTTATTGGAAGTTCCCTCATCGGCACTTGGGAACCGCGAAACCGTTTACCTTTTGGCAACACAGGACGTGATGATCGAGAGCGACGCGGCCGAAGACCTGTTTGGCGATCCTTTTGCATTGATCCCAGCTTTGGCCCTAGAAGGTTTGCGCGGAATTCAACGTGTGGCGGCAACAGAAGAATTGCGCGTCGTAGCGATCGAATTTGCCCAAGACCAAGTGGTTTTCGCAAACATCGGTGCTTTGTTTTTATGTCCGAGCAGCGAGCAGGCCAATATGGTTGAAGTCGCGGAACTGGACCTTCCGACGTATGATGTGCTTCCAATGCCCGAAGCGCGCCTATTGGCCGAGGCCTATGCGATGGAAGATATCGCAAAACCCTCAATTCAAGAGTACGTCGCTGCTTAATTGGCGGTAAAGGTTTAAGAAAATACGGCGCACTTTTGGGAGGCAGCGCGCCGTATTTTCAATTTAGCGGAGCGGATTAGGCGGCTTTTTCAGTGGCAAAACGGGTGTAAAACACTTCTCCATTCCGCGCCATTTCACGCAGCAGATCAGGCGTTTCAAAACGTGGTCCGAATTTCTCGGTGAGCGCATCACAAAGCTCAACCGCACGACCAGCTCCAAGGATATCAAGCCAGCTAAACGGCCCGCCCGACCAAGGCGCAAAGCCCCAGCCCAAAATCGCGCCAACATCGCCCTCGCGGATATCCATCAAAACGCCTTCGTCGAGCGCCCGTACGGCCTCAAGCACTTGAGCAAAGAGGAGACGGTGCTGTACTTCGGTGAGGTCCGGTTGTTCGTCCGCAACAGGATACCGCGCGGCCAAACCATCCCAAAGCCCCGTGCGTTTGCCCTTGTCGTCGTAGGCATAGAAGCCTGCATTGGCTTTGCGACCCAAACGGCCTTCGTCAGCCATCCAGAACAGCACCGGATCAACGGCTTCGTTTGGATAGGCGTCACCCATCGCGGCCTTGGTGGCCTTAGCGATTTTTACGCCCAAATCGATGGAGGTTTCGTCCGTTAATTGGAGGGGACCAAGCGGCATGCCGACCAGTTTCGCTGCGTTTTCGATCAGGGCAGGTTCAACACCTTCGGCGACCATGCGAATGCCCTCGTTGATGTAGGGAATGATGCAACGGTTCGCATAAAAGAAACGCGCGTCGTTCACAACGATGGGTGTCTTGCGGATTTGGCGGCAGTAATCCAAAGCCTTGGCGACAGCGCGGTCGCCCGTTGCAGCGCCTTTGATAATCTCGACCAACATCATTTTCTCAACGGGACTAAAGAAGTGGATGCCGATGTACTGGTCCGCGCGTTTGCTGGCTTTGGCGAGCTCGGTGATCGGCAAAGTCGACGTGTTGGTTGCAAAAATGCAGTCCGGACCGATCACGGCTTCGACCTTGGCGGTCACTTCGGCCTTGATCGCTACGTCCTCAAAAACGGCCTCGATGATCAAGTCGCAATCTGAGAGCAGTGCATAGTCTGTTGTCGTCGTAATGCGGCTTAGGAGGGCTTCCTTGCTTTCAGCGGTCGCTTTCTTACGGGCGATTCCTTTGTCCATATAACTCGCGCAATAGGCTTTACCCTTGTCCGCGGCTTCTTGGTTCTGGTCCAGCAAAACAACGTCGATGCCCGCTTTTGCAGAAACCAGCGAGATGCCAGCGCCCATCATGCCTGCGCCGAGGACGCCGACCTTTTTGACGCGTTGGTCGGGGATACCTGCGGGACGAACTGCGCCCTTGTCGAGAGCTTCTTTGTTGATGAAAAGGCTGCGGATCATTGCAGTGGAGCTTGGGTTCATCAAGACATTTGTAAACCAGCGCGCCTCAATTTTGAGAGCCGTATCGAAGGGTACTAATGCGCCCTCATAGACAGCAGAGAGCAGAGCTTTTGCGGCGGGGTAGACGCCTTTGGTTTTGCTATGGACCATGGCGGAAGCGCCAACAAAGGTCATGAAGCCCGCAGGATGGTATGGCGCGCCGCCGGGCATTTTATAGCCTTTGGCGTCCCAAGGTTTGAGGATGTCCGCATCTGTCGCGCTCAACACCCAAGCCTTGGCTGCAGTAAGGAGTTCTTCCGCTGGGACGACCTCGTCGATCAGACCGGCCATCTTGGCCTTTTTAGGATCAGAGAGCTTACCCTCAAGCAGGAAGGGGCTTGCCGCCATCGCGCCGAGTTTGCGCGCCAGACGGGTTGTTCCGCCAGCACCCGGGAAAATGCCGACCATGATTTCGGGAAGGCCTATTTTGGCTTTTGGATTGTCGGCGGCGAAAATACGGTGACAGGCAAGGGGCAGCTCAAGGCCGATCCCAACTGCGGTGCCGGGGAGGGCCGCTGCGATAGGTTTGCCGCCTTTGTTGGTTTTGGGGTCCATGCCCGCGCGCTCAATTTTACGTAAAACGCCATGCATAGCCATAGTGCCTTCGAACAGGCCTTTGGCGGGGTTGTCGCCCGCGTCTTCTTTCATCTTTGCAATGACGTTGAGGTCCATGCCGCCCGCGAAATCTGCCTTACCCGAGGTGATGACGATGCCCTTAACGGCGTCATCGGCAAGGGCGGCGTCAACCGCGGCTTCAAGTTCTGCAAAGCCCTCGAGGCTCATGACGTTCATTGATTTTTCGGGAACGTCCCATGTGATAACCGCTACGCCGTCCGCGTCGATTTGAGTTGTGAAATCAGTCATTTACTCTCTCCTTTTGGACCGGAGTCCCGTCGCTTGTGAGATGTCGACGCTTTGAGGTCGTGTTTCTCGAAAATAAGGGTGTGATTGGGAAAGGCTGCTTTCCCACTAGATATCGTCCGGCAAAGGGGTGCCATCGTGACGAGTGAAAACCGGATTTCCTTCGCCCAGAACCACTTTCATGTCTATGTCGGAATAGGTTGCCACCTCATGTGGGGCTCGGGTGCCGATGACAAGGAAGCGTGCTTCTTCGTCGCTTTGGTTGATGAAGCAATGACCATCTGCAACCCCCGCTGGGAACGCGGCGCATTCGCCGACGGTCATTTCTTCTTCGCCCGCGTCCATGTGCAACATGACGCGCCCTTGGGTGACCATAACAAATTCGTCTTCATTGAGGTGCCAATGGCGAAGGGAAGATTTCGCGCCCGGAGCGAGAATGATAATATTCGCGCCGAATTGTGTCAGGCCTCCTGCATCACCGACCCGAAGGGACGTCCGCCCGTCCATTTGGCCAGCAAGGGTTCCCGGATAGATAGATCCGCTTCGAGCTTGGAGTTTGTCCAAATCAACTTTTGACATGTCGCGTTCCTCCTTGCTGTTGGGGTGTTTGAACGGGTTTTAGACCCGTTCGATGATTGTTGCGGCGCCCATGCCAGACGCAATGCAGAGGGTGGCAAGGCCAACCTCTTTGTCCTGACGCTCAAGTTCATCGAGCAATGTGCCGATAATCATCGCACCCGTCGCGCCGAGGGGATGCCCCATCGCAATCGAACCACCACCCGCGTTTACAATCGCTGGATCAACTTCAAACCGCTGCATGAAGCGCAGAACAACCGCGGCGAAGGCTTCATTTACTTCGAACAAATCAATGTCGGAAATATCCATGCCGTGGTCTTTGAGGATTTTTTCGGTCACGGGCACAGGGCCGGTCAACATGATGGTTGGGTCGGTTCCTATTTTCGCAGTCGCACGGATGCGGGCGCGTGGTTTGAGGCCATATTTCTCGCCAAACTCTTTGTTGCCGATCAGGACAGCAGCGGAGCCATCCACAATCCCCGAGGAATTCCCCGCGTGGTGGATGTGGTTAATTTTCTCAAGGTGCGGGTATTTCATCATGGCGACGTTATCAAAGCCGGGCATGACTTCGCCCATCGCTTGGAAGCTGGCATTCAACGCGCCGAGGGTCTGCATATCGGTTCCGGGGCGCATGTATTCGTCGTGGTCCAAAATCGTCAGGCCGTTTTGGTCTTTGATCGTGATGATGGATTTAGCGAAACGATTTTCCGCCCAAGACTGTGCCGCGCGACGTTGGCTTTCAACGGCCAATGCGTCGGCTTGCTCGCGGGTAAAGCCATATTCGGTGGCGATAATATCGGCAGAAATGCCCTGTGGGACAAAGTAGGTTTTCATGGCAACGGTTGGGTCAACGGCGATGGCTGCGCCGTCGCTTCCCATGGGAACACGGCCCATCATTTCAACGCCGCCAGCGACATAGGCCATGCCTGCGCCGCCCTTGATTTGGTTCGCCGCGAGGTTCACGGCTTCCATGCCGGATGCACAGAAACGGTTGATCGCAAGGCCGGGTACTTGTTGGTCAAAGTCGCTGGCCAAAACGGCGGTCCGTGCCAAACAACCACCTTGCTCGCCAACTTGGGTGACGTTGCCCCAAATCACGTCTTCGATGGATTTGGTGTCGAGGTTGTTGCGCTCTTTGACGGCATTCAGGATTTGCGCCGAGAGGTTCACGGAGGTTACTTCGTGCAACGCACCGTCTTTGCGGCCTTTGCCACGTGGGCTGCGCACGGCATCATAAATATAGGCTTCGGTCATAACGGATTCCTTCTTAAGCGCGATCGGCAGGGGAGCCGGGCATCAGATCATAGGGTGTTTTATAGCCGGGTAGGGCTTCGATGCGCGAAAGCCATGCATCGATATGGGGCCAGTCTGCGCGTTCAAAGCCAAAGGGCTCTGGGTAAAAGAGATAGCCGCAGCACGAAAGATCGGCGTTGGTAATGCTGTCTCCAACAAGCCAGTCGTTGTCCGCGAGGGCATCATTGAGGATTTTGTATGTGTTGAGAAGGCGGCCTTGGTTAAAGGCGATCACTTCTGCGGGACGTTTGTCTTCAGGAAGGAAGTTGATCAAAAAGCGCGTCATGCCCGCGACGCCGGACAATTTGTTATTGTCCCAAAGAACCCAGCGCAAAATCTCGCGGCGCTCAGCGGAATCGCGACCACCGAATTTTCCAGTTTTCTCGCTGATGTAATCTTGGATGGCGCCCGATTGAGACAAGTGCAAATCGCCGTCGATAAGGCAGGGCACTTCGCCCATATTATTTATCGCACGATAGACATCTGAACGCGCCCCGCCGTTGAAAAAGTCGACGTATACGGGCTTCCATTCAAGGCCCGAAAGTTCCAAAGCGAGGGCCGCCTTATAGGCATTTCCGCTTTCCCCAAAGCAATAGAGTTGGATGGTCATTCTTGCGTTCCTCCGGTCGAAATAAGTTTGTTCTCTGGTGCTTCAAAGGCGCTATTTTTTACGGGCTTCGAGTTCCGAATTGAAAAGGCGCAACTTGACGGTGAGGTTCTCCTCATGGATCACCGAGTTGAAATTCTCAAAAAGGAAGCTCAACGCCTCGCCTTCGTCTAGACCCGCTTCTGCTGAAAACTTGCGAAGGCGGCGATAGCCATCCTCGGTCATTGCGACAGGAAAACGGCGAGTCAGACGAAAACGTTTGGGCATGAGAAGCTCCTTTGGGGCCTTAAAACTGCTCCGCATCTAGGGCCATAACCGTGTCCGCGCCAGTTTGAATGCGGGCAAGGTGCAGGCTTGTTGCGGGCAATTGTCGGGCCATGTAATAGCGGCCAGTTGCGATTTTCGTAGTGTAGAAGTCTTTGTCCGAAGCGCCACCCTCGATTGCATCATGAGCGGCTTTTGCCATGCGGGCCCACATCAGGCCAAGACAAGTGTGGCCGAACAAATGCATGAAGTCATAGGACCCCGCGAGCGCATTGTTCGGGTCTTTCATACCGTTTTCCACGAAGTACATACTCGCCGCTTGCAGGTCTTTGCTGGCCTGTTTGAGCTGTGGCAAGAAATCATCCTTAAGGGCAGGGTGATCGGCGTTTTCCTTGATGAAGTTTTTGATGATTTCAAAGAAAGCCAGCACGTGTTTGCCGCCATCCGTTCCGAGCTTGCGACCAACGAGGTCAAGCGCTTGAACGCCGTTCGCGCCTTCATAAATCATCGCAATACGGGCATCGCGGGCAAATTGGGACATGCCCCATTCTTCGATATAGCCGTGTCCGCCATAGACTTGCTGGGCGTTGATCGCCATCTCAAAGCCCTTGTCCGTCAGGAAGCCCTTGATGACAGGGGTGAGCAATCCAACAAGGCCTTCGGCGTCTTTGTTGCCAAGCTTGTGCCCTTCGTCGATCATTGAGGCGCCCCACATAACAAAAGTACGGGCGGCCTCAACGAAGCTTTTCTGATCCATCAAATTGCGACGGATATCTGGATGCACAATCAGGGGATCAGCAGGGCCATTGGGGTTTTGCGCCCCAGTCACGGCGCGCCCTTGCAGGCGGTCGTTGGCATAGATGACTGCATTTTGATAGGCGGCTTCGGCTTGGGCATAGCCTTGAAGGCCAACGCCCAGACGCGCTTCGTTCATCATGGTGAACATGGCGCGCATACCTTTGTGCATATCCCCAAGCAGGAACCCACGCGCGGAATCATAGTTCATCACACAGGTCGAATTGCCGTGGATGCCCATTTTCTCTTCAATGCTTCCAACAGATACGCCATTTCGTTCGCCAAGCGAGCCGTTTTCGTTGACGTTGAACTTGGGCACAATAAAGAGCGACACCCCTTTGACGCCTTCAGGACCACCGGGAATTTTGGCAAGCACAAGGTGAATGACATTTTCGGACATGTCATGGTCGCCAGCCGAAATGAAGATTTTCTGGCCTGTGATCGCGTAGGAGCCGTCGTCTTGTGGCTCGGCTTTTGTGCGCATCAAACCAAGGTCGGTGCCACAGTGGGGTTCGGTCAGATTCATCGTGCCGGTCCACTCACAGGACACCATTTTGGGCAGAAATGTCTGTTTTTGCGCATCGGTGCCGTGTACGTGGATCGCGGAATAGGCCCCGTGCGTGAGGCCCTGATACATGTTGAACGCCATGTTGGCGGAAACGAAAATCTCGCCGACGGAGGTTGCCAAAACGTAAGGCATGCCTTGGCCGCCGTATTCGGGATCGCAGTCCAGTGCCGTCCAGCCGCCGTCCTTCATCTGCTCAAACGCTTCTTTGAACCCCTTTGGCGTGTAGACGACGCCATTCTCCAAACGACAGCCTTCGCGGTCGCCAGAGAAGTTGAGCGGCGCAAGCACGTTGGACGCGATTTTCCCCGCTTCCTCAATGACCGCCAAAGTGAAGTCAGGCTCGAGTTCATCATAGCCAGGAACGGCGCTTTCGGACACTTTGAGCACTTCATGCAAAACGAATTGCAGATCTTGAGTTGGGGCTACATAGCTGGGCATATCGGGGTTCCCTTATTCGGCCGCGTTGGGGCGTTGCATCTCGGCGAGGCGCTGTTCGCCCCATTTTAATTGAAGGCGCAAATCTTCGATTGCACTTGTAAGTTCGTCGCGCTGGGCGATCATGTCTTTTAGGCGTTCATGGGCGAGCTGATAGGTGCGGTTCAACTGGGTGAATTGCGCGTCATCCATGTCGTAGAGATCTAAAAGCTGGCGAATGTCTTCAAGGGAAAAGCCAAAACGTTTCCCCTGCAAAATAAGCTTGAGGCGGGCGCGATCCCGTTTTGTAAACAGACGGTGTTGCCCGTCACGCACAGGAAATATCAGCTCTTTTGCTTCGTAAAAACGTAATGTGCGCGGGGTCACATCAAAGGCAATACACATTTGTCGGATGGTCATCATGTCGGTCATGGGGCGCTCCTTGTGGTTGCTTCTGCACCCACACATGGGAGGGTCACTGCAACTCTACAATACAGCTTGACGTTAACGTAAACGAAACGCTACGTCACTTTCTTCCTGACGGCACGTAAGGGGGCTTTTGGTGTTTTTGCGTGCAAAAAGGAGATATCTTAAGGCGCAGACTAGCCGAGGGCCTCGTCGCGTAGGCTCTGCAAATCGTCTATCGTTTCTTGCAACTCAACGGCTTGTGCACGCAACGCAATCAGTTGGCGATCCGCCATTTCCACCCACGCATTCATTTGCGACTTGGTGCCCGCCTCTTCATAGATCATCAACCATTGGCGGATTTCTTCGAGGCTAAACCCAAACCGGCGTCCACGCAGAATAAGGACCATACGCGCCACTTCGCGACCGGTGTAAAAGCGGCTACGACCCTCTTTTTCAGGTTGCAGTAGTTCAATGTACTCATAATACCGCAATGTGCGCGGAGTCACATCGAATTTCGCACACATGTCTTTGAAATTGAGGCGTGTTTGCGTCATGTTCTTGGGTTCTCCTTACAACCAAACCTAGGGTCATATGACGAGCGATTCAATCGCTGGTTTTAGGCGGGTCAGATTATTAGCGCTTGATGCGTCAATCAGTTCGGCCAATAACCGTTTTAAGGAAAGGTGGTCCCATGAGCCATGACAGAACAGAAGTCGCCCGAAAATTTATTGAAGCAATTCCGTTTTCGCAGGCCCTCGGGATGACCCTTGATGAACTTGGCGATGGTGTCGCAGAGATTTCGATGCCCTATGACGCGCGTTTTGTTGGCGACCCTCAAACGGGGGTGATTCACGGTGGTGCGGTTTCCGCTTTAATGGACACCTGTAGTGGCGCGGCAGTCATGAGCCATCCGTCCAATCCAATCGCAACCGCGACGATCGATCTCAGGATTGACTACATGCGCAGCGCCACCCCGGGTCAACGGATCGTCGCACGGGCCGAATGCTATCACGTCACCCGCAGCGTCGCCTTTATTCGGGTAACCGCGCGGGACGATGAGGGCGAAATTCCCGTAGCCTCCGCGACGGGAGCCTTCACACTTGAGCGCGCGCAGGAGAAAACAGCATGAACCGTCGCCCTCCCGAACCCGTTCAGGTCATCAAACAACGACGCGATTCAACCTTGGCAGCGCTGGTCCATGGCGTGCCGTTCATTCAGTTCTTGGATATTCGGTTTGATCGGCGCGGAGACGAATTGACCGCGACCTTGCCCTACAGAGAAAGCCTGATCGGAAATCCGACTTTACCCGCGATCCACGGAGGAGCAACGGCGAGTTTTCTTGAGGTGACGGCGATTATTGAACTGTCGTGGGGCATGCTCTGGCAGGATATGGAGAGTGGGGTGCTTGATGCAGAAACCTTGGACCCCAACAATCTACCACGTCTCCCGAAAACCATTGATTTTAGCGTTGATTATTTACGCACGGGCCTCCCCCGTGATGCCTATGCACGGGCGCGGGTCAATCGGTCGGGGCGGAGATACGCCAGCGTCCATGTTGAAGCATGGCAAGACAACCGCACTCGTTTATTCGCGCAAGCGACTGGGCATTTTTTGATGCCACAAAAGGGCGATTAATTTGACACGTAAAGTCACGCACCGGCGCGTTCTAAAAATTGCCCTCCCTATCGTTATTTCCAATGCCACGGTCCCCTTTCTAGGGATCGTGGATACTGGAGTTGTCGGTCAACTTGGCCTCGCGGCGCCGATTGGTGCGGTGGGCATCGGGGCGATTATCCTGACGGCGATCTACTGGATTTTTGGGTTCTTGCGCATGGGAACGACAGGCCTTGCGGGACAGGCTTTGGGCGCAAATGACCAGCCGGAACTGGCCGCCATTTTGACGCGTGCACTGCTTGTTGGGTTGACCGCCGGTTTGGGGATTTTCCTGCTGCAAGTACCCCTGTTTGCGGGGGCCTTCTTCGTTTCGCCCGCGTCGCCCGAAGTTGAAGGCCTTGCGCGCTCCTACATGGGAATTCGCGTCTATTCGGCACCGGCAATGATTGGGATTTATGGCCTGACAGGGTGGCTTATCGCGGCGGAACGCACCCGCGCGGTTTTGGCAATCCAGTTATTGATGAACGGCGTCAATGTCGGCCTCGACTTTCTCTTTGTGCTCCATTTCGACTGGGGTGTGAACGGCGTCGCCATCGCGACCGTCATTGCGGAATGGGGTGGTTTTGCCCTTGCGCTGTGGTTCTGTCGTGCAACTTTTTACGCGCCCGATTGGCGAAATTGGGGGCAGGTTTTTGACCGTATTCGGTTACAACGCATGCTTTTGGTCAATAGCGATATTATGCTGCGCTCTGTGATGCTTCAGGTGATTTTCGTATCGTTTCTTTTCTTTGGTGCGGATTTTGGCGACGTGCCCTTGGCGGCAAACCAAATCCTCATGCAGTTCCTGATGATTACGGCCTATGCGCTCGACGGATTTGCTTTCGCGGTGGAGGCCCTCGTGGCGCAATCCTTGGGGTCGAAATCCCGCTTTGATCTGCGCCAAAGCGCGCTGCTCTGTACGTTTTGGTCGCTCATTGTTTGCATCGGTTTGACGGTTGTTTTTGCGTTGTTTGGCAAAGACATCATCGATCTTATGGCCAAGTCCGAACCCGTCCGCGCCGAGGCGCGAATTTACCTTGGATATATGATCGCCGCACCGCTCATCGGGATGTGGTCGTGGATACTGGATGGCATTTTTATAGGCGCGACGCGCAGCCGCGATATGCGAAATATGATGTTTTTAAGCTTACTGGTCTATGGCGGAGCGGTGCTGGTTTTGGTGCCTGCGTACGGAAATCATGGGTTGTGGATAGCCCTGTTAATTTCCTTCGTTGCGCGCGCCATTACGCTTGGCGCACGCTATCCATCGCTTGAACGTGACGCGAACCCTGCCTAAAGCCACGCGTCCCTTGCGGTGCCTACGGCTTGCGAAACATGGCTAAACCCGTCGGCCTCAAGATGGGCTTCAAGCCCTTGGGCGATGTCGCGCACCAAGGACATCCCTTGATAAACAAGGGCAGAATAAAGCTGTACCGCTGTAGCACCGGCCCGAATTTTGGCATAGGCCTCTGCGGCATTGGAAATCCCGCCGACGCCAATGAGCGGAAGATTTCCATCGGTGATTTTTGACAGTTGCGCGAGGACGCGGGTGCTTTTTTCAAAAAGCGGCGCTCCAGAAAGCCCCCCCATTTCGTCCCTGTGGCTGCTTTTTAGGTCATCACGATCAAGGGTAGTATTGGTCGCGATGATGGCATCAATGCCTACTTCGATTGCGACTTCGGCTATTTGGGTAAGCTCCTCAACATTCAAGTCGGGCGCAATTTTGAGGAAAACGCGTGTATTGGGCGCGACTTCAGCGCGGACGTCGAGGACACCCTGTAGGAGGCCGCGCAGCGCATCTGCCCCCTGTAAGTCTCGCAGTTTTTCGGTATTGGGCGACGACACATTGACGGTTGCGAAGGCCACGTGGGGACCACAAACGCGCATTACGCGGGCGAAATCATTTGCACGATCGTTGCTGTCTTTGTTTGCGCCCAAATTGAGGCCCACAGGCACGCGAGGTTTTGCGGTGGCAAGACGTGCCGCAATCGCATCCGCGCCCTGATTGTTGAAACCAAACCGATTGATGACGGCGCGATCTTCGGTCAGGCGGAAAAGGCGTGGTTTGGGATTTCCAGGTTGGGCATGAGGTGTCGCAGCCCCAACTTCTATAAAGCCAAAACCTGCCTGCGTCAGGGGCACAATGGCCTCGGCATTTTTGTCATAGCCCGCCGCCAGCCCAATGGGGTTGAGCAGGTCAATACCACAGAGATTGGTCGCCAATCTGTCGCCTCCAACCGGACCGCCGGGCATCGGGACAAGACCCGCATTCAAGGCCTTAATCGAAAGGCTATGCGCTACTTCTGGGGAGCACGCGTGTAGCGCTTTCAGCCCGTATTTCTCAAGAAAACTCATGGAATATCATCGGGAAAGACATGACCATTCTCCCCCATTGGCAAGAGGGCGTGCGCCACCGCGTCGCTGCGTTTTAATTTGCGATACAAGTGCGGGAACTCTTTTCCACCCCGCGAGACTTCCCATTTCAAGGCCTCTCCAAGCGTATCCGCGTCTATTGTGACAAGGACAAGCGTCGGGCTTCCTGCGAAATGTTTCGCGACTGTTTCGCGCAACTGTTCTGCGGTGGAAAAATGGATATACCCATCCGCTAGATCCACAGGTGCGCCCTCGGTTTCCCCGTTTTGCACCAAATCAGCCCATTCGGACTCTTGAAAAACTTTGTAAATAAGCATGGTATTGGAATGCCTTTTGCTTAAACTTTGGTCAAGTCCTTCTTGTCATCTCAACGTTACCTAGGGTCAATAAATGGATTGGGAAAGCAGCCTTTGACTCTGAAGCTGCATTTGGTCAATCTATCGCTCTAGAACAATAATAGGGAGTAATTGATTTCCCTATAAGTTCAATTACTTTTCAATGATTTATGGCGTCGGTGGGTAGAGAATGGGTAGTGGTTGTACTTCGTTTGTTCAATTTCGGGATTTTGGATATTAGGGATTATTGGGGAATAGCACGGGCTTAGCTAGAGATTATGCTGCCGTCTTAGCACAGCCGCCTTTAGCGGACATTGGTGCATTTTGCAGCGGATGACGGCTACGAGCCCACTTTGACCGATGCTGCGGGTAGTATAAAAGTCTGCTTTCGCGAATTCGGGGCTCGTATAAGCGATGTCGGACACAGAGGGCGGTATCTCGGACCTGGATAGGGTTTCTGTGATTTCACAGGGCGCGATCAGTTTTGCGTCGTCGAATTCCATTAATGGATCAACCACTGCCAAATATTCTTGTAGCACAGCTGCATTACGTTTCTTAAATCGGCCAACCATTATCGGACTTGATTTCTTTCAGCGCAAAGCTGCTGGTCATTGCCTTGATGCCAGGCAACCGCCTTAGGCGATTCATGGAAAACTCTGCATAATCGTCCAAGTCTCGGCATACAACTTGCAGCAAAAAATCAGCGCCACCCCCCACCGAATGACAGGACACAATCTTTGGAAGGGTCGCAATCGCGCGTTCGAAGGCACCGGCTTCTTCTTCTGAATGTGTGTCGATCTGGACGGAAACAAATACGAGAACGCCCATACCTAATTGTTTGCGATCCAGCATTGCACGGTAGCCCATGATGAGCCCTTGTTCTTCAAGGCGTCGGGTTCGTCGCCAGCAAGGTGATGTGGACATGCCTGTTTGTACAGCTAGTTCCGCGTTGCTCAGGCGACCATCCTTTTGAAGCGCCTGAAGGATGCGGCGGTCCGCGTCGTCCAAGCCGCCAATGTTATCAGAGGTTACGTCTTCCAAAATGGTAGTTTCTTTCTTAATCGTGGATATCATAGATTGGTTCTGCCCATATTGGAGAATTTTTCGGAATTATCAATGAATTACGACCGTCATAAATGTGATTATTTACCTCGAAAAGGAGATCATCATGTTTACTGGCTTCACTCCCCCTTATAGCGACACCGGAAAGTCCTCACTCGTTACAGCACCGCCGTGGCATTATGCAGGTCGCGTCATGAGCTTTGCTGTCGATGTCGACAAAGAGGCCAGCGCACGGTTTTTGCCAGAGGGCTTTGGTAAACCGACTGGCCGCGCATTCGGCCATTTCTGTGAGTGGCAGGCGACGACGGATGGCTCTGAGTTGCTTGATCCAGCCTACGCGCTCTATGACGAATTCTTTTATCTCTTGGAGGCTGAACACGAGGGACAAAAACGTCTGTTCTGTCCGTTCATCTACGTGACGCAAGATATCTCGATGGTGAGGGGGTTATTGCAGGGCTGGCCCAAGAAGATGGCCTCCGTCCGGATCGCAAGGTCCTATGATCTTGATCATCCTGCAGCGGGTAAAATTCAGAAAGATACCCGCTTGGGAGCAACGGTGGCCGTGAAAGACAGACGGCTAGCCGAAGCAGAGTTGCAGTTGACAGGCGAGATCAGCGAACCCATCGGTTTCCTTGCCACTCCTACGCTTGGTCTAGTGGGGCACCCAACATTGATTGGGGGACCAGATGCGGGGTCGCATCGGCTGGTCAGACAGGACGTATCAGAAAAACAGGTAGGTGACGTCTATGGGGCGACGGGTGAATTGCGGGTCTTGCCCGCTCCGCGCGATGAGTTGTCCGACATCGCCCCGTTGAGAACGACAGAGGCAACGCTTTGTACATTGGCGCTGACGGTCGTTGGCGTGCAAGAGGTCCAGCTATGACTGCTAATGACGACATTGTGCCGCTACGCGGGACCGGCGATCTGAGATTTGCGATTATCGTCGATCCTCAGCTTGCGTCAGGACTGCTCGCAAACACCGTTGCGACTATCGCAATCGGCCTGGGCGCACGTCATCACGGCGCGGGCAACGTCAGAATGACGGATTCAAACGGGGTTACTATATTCAACAGCGCTGATCGGCCTGTGCCAATATTGCAGGCTGATGCTGCAGCTCTCGCGTCTCTTTTAGAAAAGGCACATGCGCCAAGCACCGATCATTCTGTTGTTGCATTCCCTGCATTTGCTCGGTCCCTTCATTCCTTTGAAGAATACGAGAGCGTCTTCCCAGAGCGCCGCTTGATGACAGAAAAACTTGATGGGATCGGTTTGTGTGGCCCATCAAAGTGGGTCCGTTCGTTAACTGGATCGCTCAAGCTTCTAAGGTAAGGACTTCATCATGTTGGACACTTGGACGTACATTAATAATGATTGGTTTGCCGGAGCGACACCGCTCATGTTTGCGACGACCAACGCCGCGTGGCTCGGCAATACAGTATTTGACGGTGCGCGTCGCTATGACGGCGTCTTTCCCGATCTGGCCCTCCACTGCCAACGCGTGGTCCGTTCTGCTGAGATTATGGGCATGATCCCGACCTGCGATGCAGAGACCATTGAGGCACTTGCGAGAGACGGTGCCAAGAAATTTGCATCTGATGCAGCATTGTATATCCGGCCGATGTTTTGGATCGAAGACGGCTTGGGGCCGATTGATCCAACCTCAACCCGCTTCGCGCTGGTTATTCAGGTCATGCCGATGCCTGATGTTTCGCAGGGTTTCAGCGCTTGTATTTCGCCTCTTCGCAAACCTCTTCCCGAAACCGCGCCCACGACAGCAAAGGCATCCTGCCTTTACCCACAGCTTACGCGCGCATGGGGAGAGGCTCGGAAACGTGGCTTCGACAATGCAGTTATGCTGGATGCCCGAGGCGATGTTGCTGAGTTCACAATGCAGAACTTGTTGTTGGTCATGGACAATGAAATCCATACTCCGGTTCCCAATGATATGTTGCTGCCAGGAATTACGCGCGCCCGCGCATTGGGCCTGCTAAGTGACATGGGCCTATCCATCGTAGAACGCAAGATATTACCCGACGAACTGTCTACCGCTGATGAAGTCATCTCGACAGGAAACCACGCACGTATCCATCCCTGTAGTCGTCTCGAAGAGACCCACTATGGTGTGGGACAAATCGGAAAGAAGCTCGTATCCAAATATCGCGACTTTGCTCATCAATCTACCAAGACACTATGACACTCGAAACCGGACCTTGAAAAGAAATAGGCGAATGACTGAAGAGTCCCGCACCTTACCAGTTCGTGCACGACGCACCGAAATGCGCTGTTTCTGGGAGCTGTCATTCGTAGATCGCGCAGCGAAGGCGTAGGAAGGGCCGATTTTGTTGAAAAACTCGTTGTTTTAGGAGCGTTGGAGCGAGCTACTGCATTGATTGTCTTGGATGTCCGATGCTCGCCCCACTTGTTAACCTGTTGTGGGAACCAACGGCTTGAGTTTTGCTAACTTCCGGAGGTTCTGGGCGGTGGCGGCGAGGGTAAATTCGTCTTGGACACCACATGGTCCTCGTAATCGGAGCCTGCCCAAGCCGAGGATGCGTTTGAGATGTGCGAACAGCATCTCGACCTTCTTTCGGCGTTTCTGGGCCGTCGCGTTGAACTCGAATGCTGTGCATTGACGGGCGAAGTCTCTGACAATTTCGTATTTCTCACGGGTGATGCTGCGCGTCGCAGTATTTGGGCAGCATTTGGACTTCGATGGACATGCCTGACACTCCAGCTTCAGGCTGCGATATTGGCGACGGCCAGCCTTGGGTGTGAGCCTGTTGGCGTCGGAATAATTCCGTCGGGTTTGGCGAAGCTCTTTGCCTTCCGGGCAGATGTATAGGTCGTTGTCTTCGTCCCAGGTGAAGTCCGATCGTGACCACGTACCATCCTTCCGTTTGGAGTTATCAAATACAGGGATGAAGGGGAGTATTTGCCGCTTCAACGTGAGCCAGACAAGATTATCAGCAGACCCGTATGCCGTGTCTGCGGCCACCCAATCGGGCTTAAGGCCAAAGCGGTCTTCGGTGCGGTCAATCATCTTGCGCATTGCGCCCACTTCCGCCTGCCGGATTGATCGAGAAGCATCCACATCCACGATGATCCCGTGATCTGTATCGATGAGGTAATTGTCTGAATAGGCAAAGAAAGCAGGCCCCTTGCGCGCCGCAGTCCACTGGCTGGCCGGGTCCGCGTGGGCGGTAAACTTGGGCATGACATCACTGGCTGCGCCAAGGGCCTCGTCATTCAGGGTGTCGAGATACTCGCGCACTGCGCGCGGCGCATCATTGGGGTCAGTTTTGCGGGCCGCCCAATCGTCAGGATTGCTGGAGTTCTGCTTCTGAACATCAGCTGAGATTAAGCTAGCATCAACAGCAAATCCCTGACCCCCGACCAGCCCCTCTTGCATGCAGCGCGCGACAGTCGTCTCGAACACGTGCCGTAGTAAACCGCTCTCGCGGAAACGACCGTGGCGGTTCTTGGAAAAGGTCGAATGATCCGGAATGCTGCCGGTCAGATCGAGACGGCAGAACCACCGATACGCCAGGTTCAGGCGCACTTCTTCACAAAGGCGGCGTTCAGAGCGAATGCCGAAGCAGTATCCCACCAACAGCATCCGGATCAGCAACTCTGGATCGATGGATGGGCGGCCAGTGTGGCTGTAGAAATCAGCTAAATGACCACGGCTGCTGCTTAAGTCGACGAACCGGTCAATGGACCGCAGCAAGTGATCTTGCGGGACATGATCCTCGAGCGAGAACTCGTAAAACAGCGCCGCTTGCTCTTCCTGCATGGGTCCCATCATCGCCAAACCTCCCGTTCAATACACGAATTGAATCAGTGACTGACCGCTAGATCAAGGAAGAGTTTTTCAACAAAATCAGCCCAAAATACCGAATGCTGGGATGTGTACGAATGCCTACTGTCGACCGAATTGGCTTGACTGATGGGTTGAGTATCTAGGGGCTTGCCGGGCACCAAGCGCTTCCTATATTTTTCCCAAAACAAGTTTGGGCAAGTCACGCAATTTGTCACCAGACCCACTTGCTCTTGCGATGACCCATGAGCCCTGCAAGAGCACTAATAACTTTTCAGCGGTTTCACGCGGGTTAGGTGCATCAAGACGTTCAAGATTCGAAGCTGTCACATCGATCCAATTATTGTAGATTATATTTGCCTCTTCGCGCGAAGAAGGCGGTTGGTGCCCGTCAAGGAGTATGCTGGCCACAGGACATCTGCTGCCCTGATCTGTCCGCTCAAACAAGGTGGCGAGACGCTCGCAAAACAAATCAATTGCGGCATGCCAAGTTTGCGATGCTTCAAATGTTGCATCGATAAGGGAAGCCATTTGTTTTCCGGCATCTTGCGCGGCGGCTAGTCCTATGTCGGCTTTTCCGTTGGGAAAGTGGTGGTAAAGCGATCCTTTTGGGACACCACTTGCGTCCAGAATATCAGCTATCGTGGCTCCGTGGTATCCACGTTCCATAAATACCACGTTTGCGGCAGTGACCAATCGATCACGAGAGGTGGTTTTTGAAGCTTTTCGTTGGCTCAAGTTACGGACTCCGCACGAATTAGACGTTTTGGTCTAGACTAAATGGTCTAGCGTCGATATTAAACTGGACCATATAGTCTAGTGAAGGGCTTGTGTTATGCAAGATAAAAGCATTACCCGAAGTGAAACGGTCTCCCTCTCTGCCGATGGCGCGAACCTAGTCGGTACGTCGCGGGTGCCCAGCGATCAACTGCGCGCGTTCGTATTGATCCACGGGGCAGTTGGTGTCCCGCAGACCTTCTATGCCAAATTTGCCAATTGGCTGGCAGAAGCAGAAGGTATCGCTAGTCTGACTTACGATTACCGTGATTTTGGGGCGTCTTCTCAAAAACCAATGCGAGACTCAGATGCGACGATGGCCGACTGGGGAACGCTCGATCAGGCCGCCGCTCTCACGTTTGCAATAAGACAAGCCGATCAGCGGGGCGTGCCACTTTGGGTTATTGGGCACTCTTTTGGCGGCTTTATGACCGGTTTTCACGAAGACGCTAGCAAGATTGATAGGTTCATTGCCGTAGCGAGCGGGCCAGTCAATTGGCGGGAGCATCCGTTGAGCTATATGCCTCTTGCAATGCTTTTCTGGTTCGTTATTGGCCCTCTCGCAACGGTTTTTTCCGGATACCTGCCCGGCAGGCGGATTGGACTGGGCGCTGACTTACCTGCTGGCGTATACTGGCAGTGGCGCAGATGGTGTTTGACCAGAACATTCTTCCGGAATGATTCAGCAATCCCTTGGTTGTCATTGTTGAATCCGTCCCGTCTTCAATGTCCTTTGAAAACGGTCGCATTTACAGATGATCAATTGATCCCACCGCGCACAGTGAATCGACTGAAAGAGCTTTACCCAAAGGCTGATGTCATTGATCAAGTATTCGCGCCGAGTGACTTCTCTCTGAAAAAAATCGGACATTTCGGCGCTTTCTCCGCACGAAATACAGATATCTGGCGCGCCATTATTGATTGATGTTGAAATGTTCTTTGGTCTAGAAGCGTAACACCGCTCATTGGGGATGTAATTCGTTGGACCAACAATGATTTGGCCCCACATACCGCGACAGGCGATAAGGCTGGATGGGATACTGGTGAGATTGCTCAGGACGAAAGCAACGAGATCATCGTAAACGTTGAAATGGAAACGTATTATTTCTGTGTATACCACCCACACATGAAGGCGTCCTTCGAGATCGAATAGTGCGCGCTTATTACTTTTCCAACCTAGGAAAGCTGACATTGGGGCTGGCCGCAGAAACAGGCACAATGGGCTCTTTGCCGACTTTCGCTGCGTTTGCACACGAAATCAACGTCAAATCGGAGGGCGAGCGGCGGCTATGCGGACAAAAGAGACCTTCGCTGCCGTCACTCCAATGTCCGCAAGCTGCTTTTCCCGGCTGGACCGACTTTTGCGCAGCAAGCCAGAATTCACGGATGAAATCCGCAGGCGTCACATCATCACATCTTCCCATTCTGGGTGGCGTGTATATTGGCCCCTGACAAACGGGCTAAGCGGCATGATCTTAAAGTTATTGTCACGTGCGTCTGCAATCAATGCCTCGACCAACGCCTTACCAACACCTCGACCTTCCAGCGCTTCGGGGACACCCGTGTGATCTGCAATTACGCCAGTATCCCCCATTTTCGAGAAAGTAAGTTCAGCTTCGAGCCCATCTACGACGGTAATGTATCTTCCTCGGGTATCGCTCTCTTCTTTGGAAGTTTTGAGATCCACCATCAGTCCGCCTCGAACCCAATTTCACCATGGCTCCCATCACAGAACGGCTTGTTCTTGGAAGCTCCACACCGGCAAAGCGCAAACCTCTGTCCGGTAGCGACACGCCGGCCAGATGCCGCAATAATCTCCAGATTCCCTACTACCATTACGGGGCCGTTTTTGAGCGGTTTGACCTCAAGCGGGCCATCTCGCACTTCAAGCGTATCTGTGTTTTCAGTCGCGTCGGCCACTCCAGTCCCGGTGAAACCAGCTTCAATATGGGAGTTGTCGCAGAATGGCTTGTTCTTCGATTGCCCGCAGCGACACAGCACGGCGCGTTTGCGCGGTTCTTCACCGGGGATACGAATATCTCCGTGGAGCTCGTTTGGACCATTTTCCCAAATGCGGGAGGTGTTCACATTAGGCATCGGTTCATCAGTTCCGTCATCGTATCGTTCGTAGGTCAGCGCGCCGGAAGGGCAACTGTCTATGATCCTTGCAATTTCTTCGGCATTTGCATTTTCTGGAAAAATCCAGGCACCCTTGGCGCCTGGTTGAAACACCGCTGGAAGCCCGAGGACGCAGCGCCGCGCATGAATGCACTTTTTACCGTCGAACTGGACAGAGATATTTTTGCCTTTGACATTGGCCATTATGATTTTCCTTCTTGCTGGGTTTGTAGGCTATAAGGCGGGAGTGTCTAACATCAGCGCTTATGACTCCAATAGGGTGATTTGATCAAAGAGAGTTTCTGGCTCAGGCCAAGGTGTCTTATCGAAAAGCGAGCGAGTTCAAACAAAGAGGGCGTTGCCAAAGACTTCGGCTAGTCACGTGCCAACACCCTCGCTTTTTTTAGCGGTGTACCACTGATCGACCCAGAGGCCTTGCTGAAACAATCAAAAGTTTTTGCCTTTCCTCTGAGTTCGAGGCCGCGCCCCTTTTCATGGCGCAGCGATAGAATTTGTTGCGTCAGGCTGAAATCTGATCGCGATGCGTGAAAACCACCGCGGCGGCCAGAACCCCGAGCGCTAGCGCCGGGACGGCTGAAGGACCGAGGATAAAAAAGTGCGACAGCACCGCACCGATCATGGTGCAAAGTAGCAAACCCGCACCGAAAACCTCACGGCCGCGCGCCCACAGCAGGGCGGCCCCGCCAATTTCGATGATGCCGGTCACATAGCGGAAACACTGTCCGACACCGACCGCTTCGAAGGTTTGCACCATCATCTCTGCGCCCAAAAGCTTCGCGCCGCCGGCAGTGACAAAGGCGAATGTAAGCAGGGCCTTGATGGTCAGAAGGCCGTATTTGTGTACGTTGGAGAACATATTTCTCTTTCTTTTCTTTGACTTCGACTGGTGTGTGCTGTGGCGAGCCTCAAGCTAAATTGGGAGCCGGAGGATCGCCTAGTTTTTGCTAATCTGAATTGTGATCAATGCCTCCGGAACTGTTGCCCCGATGGTGCCAGAGGCCGCGTCAAAAGGGGCCGCGATGGTGTTGCCCGAGACGTCTTCAAGTTCAGGATCGACGATCAGATAATACTCGCCCGCTTGCCATGCTTCCGTAGGGGCAAAGGCCCAACCACCCGCATCACTGGAAACGTGACCGCGCAGATCATTGCGTGCGCTGTCCTGCACACGCAGCAATCGCAGCACAGCACCGCTGTCCATGATGCGGTCAAAGGCAATTGTTAGGGATGCATGGCTGCCGGCAGGCGGTGTTAGAATTTGCCAGTTCATCGGATCAATAGCGCGGCGCTCGGACGGCCCGACACGCAAGGCAAGTGTAACGTCTGTTTCCAACGGCGCGCCAGCCGCGCTTTGCATGCGCTCAGACACGATCAACTGGTAGCTTTCGCCTGACTGCAATGGAGCGCCTGCCTGCATATTAGGTCCGACTCCTTGCTTGATGCGACCGGGGTCCAACAGCAAGGTGGCGCGGGTTTGTGAAGGGTCCCAAAGCTCGGTCTCAAGGTTTAAGAACGGACTTGGGACTGCGTCACCGTCACTTTGGGTCAGCGTGACGGCCTCGCGCAACTGACCGCGCGCCATGGGTTCGGAAAACTGTACATAGAGGCGTAGGGTATTTGCAGGGATAACAGCCTGAGATGGCGCAAAACCAATGAGTTTTGGTATCGTGACCTCAGTCTCGGGCAGAGAGATGCCCAAGTCATACGACGTTTTCGCCAGATCAAGATTTAGGATATACTCCGTCCCTGCCCGGAGTGCGAAACGAGGCATGATCACGATGTCTGCGCCCAGTTCATCAAGCGTGACAGGCATCCCGAGCTCTGTGTTGAGGTTGGCAACTTGCAAGCGCAATGCATCCTCGGTCGACATTGCCTCTGACTGCTCCGCCTCTGAAAGCCCCCTTAGGATTACAGCACCTGATGTTGCGTCATACTGCGCATTTGGGGCTGCAAATGTTGGCAACGGAAGGGTGATACATGCGGCAAGCAAAGCCTGCCGCATGAAAGAGCCAAAGGATGTCATCAGTTAAACTCAAGCGGTCCAGCCGCGCCGTAGCCAAATGGATCGGGGCCATCCTCAAAGTTCATCTCGACAATGTGATCAGCACGATCAAAGAAGAACGGCAAGGCCAGCGTGTGCAGTTGGATGTTGCGCCCATCATCTGGGCTGCGGCGCACGACCACGGCAAAACTATCGTCCAACGTATCAAGATGCATTGTACCACTCATTGGCAGTGCGAACTGGTCCACACCTGCAACCGAAAAGACAGGTTGCACACCTTCGCCGTGTGGCATTTCTTCAGCCGAAGCGACGGAGGCGAGGTTCAACGACGCAGCCGAGCGATTGGTGTTCGTCACCACCACATTACTGCTTCCGTCCCACCCATTCACGTAGGGAACGATATCAATCGGTGTGTTGCCGAACCCCATCTCGCCGATCATCGTGCCACGCACCTCCGCACCATCGGTCAGTTCGGCCAGCGGGATGCGCACAATCGGTGTGCAGGCGTAAATCGCGATTAATGTTGGAATACCGTCAAGTTCGGTCACGGTCTGAGAAATGATTGGCGCGCGGGTCTCATACTGCGTATGAACAGCGTGCCAAATTTCGATCGAGGAGGTGCTGACTTCATCGTCAAACGGGTATGCCATGCGGCGCAGCTTGGAGCTGAACTCTTCGTTCGATAGACCCGCTACCAGCAGCTCCCCGTCGTAGTAGTCGATATCCGTTATTGCCAATGTGTTGAGCGGTTGACCAAATTCAAACGTTGCGTCTGTCGGAACAGGGCCAACGCTCTGTAAGGTGTGGTCAGCGGCGGCTAGATCAACAATATCAAGCGCACCATTATTGACGGAGACGATAACCGCCTCGGCGTCCGGACCATGGCCACGATGCACGGACAAGAAGATTTGCTTGCTCGGTTTGTGTACGACCATGTCATTGATCACCACGTCCTCGGCGCTCACACCCAGCAAGGCTGCGATTTCAACATCGAGGTTGTTAAAGATTGTGCGCCCTTCAAATGTTTGAGCACGCCCCAATTGGTAATCAGATTGATCCGCAAGGGCCTCGCCAAGATCAAAGGCATGTACGAGGCCCGCTTGGCTGTCCCCAACGAACAACACAGTGCCGGTGTCAAAGGCCAGTGCACCGGCGGACTGCAAGTTTACCTCTTGCGCAGAAATTCCGCCGGCGGTGGCGAGGGCCATCACGCTTGCAGAGAGTATAGACTTGGAAATGGACATTTCTGTCTCCCTTGTTTGATCTGATGAGATGCAAACTAACGGTTGCAAATTTTTACGATAGATGAAAAAAAGTGGTCCTTAGGGTCACAAAATGAGAACGTCGAAATGGGCCAGATCGAAGACCTCCGTGTGTTTGTGAGCATCGTCGAAAATGGCGGGATCGCTCGCGCGGCCGAAGTATTGGGTATCGCCAAGTCCGCTGTCAGCCGCCGTCTTGGGCAACTTGAAGACCGCTACGGCGTGCATCTGATCGACCGGCAGCCACGCACGTGGGTGGTTACAAGAGCGGGTCAGGAGCTTTACCAGCGCGCCAGCGTCACGGTCGCGGATGTCGACGAGCTACAGGCTGATTTTGTCCACAGCGCGCAAAGCCTAAGCGGACCACTCAGTATCTCCATCGCAAGAGAGTTCGGGCTTTCGTTCCTCAAGCCCACCCTTTTCTCTTTCATGGAGGCGCACCCGCAGATTGATCTAACCGTCGATTTTGACGACCGGATCGTTGATCTAGAGAGCGAGAACTATGATCTGGGCGTCCGCATGACCTCTGGAGATATGGCCGGGTACGTAAACCATCCCCTTGCAGTGACGCGTCACGGCCTCTTTGCCAGCCCGTCCTACGCCGCCAAGAACGGCCTGCCGCAACAGCTCTGCGACCTAACCAAACACCCGTTGCTACATTATGGCTCCGCGCGGCGTGCCCGTTGGGAGTTTCTGTGTGACGGGAAAAAGCGATACGTCGAATTCCAGCCTGCGCTGAATTCAAATAACGGGCCTTTTTTGCTGGACGCGACGCAGAAGGGCAAGGGCTTAGCCCGCTTGCCTGACTTCTTGGTGTCCACAGCGGTTCACAATGGCGATCTTGTCCCTGTCTTGCCGAGCTTCGAATTCGAAACATTCAATGTCCAAGTCGTCTATCGTGCCAACAGGCGTCTGAACAAACGAATGCGGGTGTTGGTTGATGCGCTCCAACAGGGCTGTACCGTACTGAATGAAAATCGCTGACCATATGCAAAGCAGACGTTCGCGCAGTGCGCAGCATTTGGCAAAATGGGCTCAGACCCGCCGTTCGCTGCACAATGCACCTAGGTCGGCTATGCGGGACCAAGTGTGAATTCGCTGCAATTGCACCAATGTCTGGTTTGGGGATTTCCTGAAATTGTCACAAGCTGCCGTGATTAGGATTTTGCTAGGCTCAATACGTTTAAAGCAAGGTGAATGAGCCCATGTTTTGGCGCGTTTGCTGGCCATTCGGCAAAGACACTGATTGATCGTAATTCCCATTCAGGCAGCACTATTTCCATCGTGCCGTTGTCAATGTCGGGCGCGACAAGGAACTCAGGTACGATAGCCAGCCCAGCTCCGGCGTGGGCGAGGCGATGCAAAGCTTGGGCATCGTTTGTAAACATGTGTGGGGTGGGCTTGATCTTCATGGTCTCCCCGTCCTTGTTCCTAAAACTCAAAGGAACGTTTTGAACCGGTGCAAGCGCAAGCCATTCCCAATCGGTTAGCGCCATGGGGTCGTTACCGACAGTACGCGTCGAGAGGTAGTCTTTGGACGCAACCAGCACACGTCGCACTTCAAACAAAGTACGTGAGGTCGCTGAGTTCTTTGAACTCGGCCCCATTCGAATTGCCAAATCAAACCCATCGTCAATCAACGCGCGGCGTGTGTCTGAAAAATCTACAGTCAATGTGATGCGCGGATATTCCAGTGAGAACGCGGCGATCTGATCCGTAATGTGTGACAAGGAGAGAACGGAGGGCAGTGTGATGCGCAACTCTCCACTGGGTTCACCAGCTGTCGCAGAAAGGTCCAGCAATTCGCCTTCAACCGCGTCCAACATGTTGCGTGTTGCAGCCAACAGCCTTTGACCCTCGTTTGTGAGCGTCAGCTTTCTGGTTGAGCGATAAATCAGCGCAACTCCAAGGTGTTCTTCCAATTGTGAAATATGATGGCTGACTACCGACGGCGAAAGATGCAGCTCACGCGCCGCGCCGCGAAATGAGCCATGGTCGATTGTCTTGGCAAAGATGGCCATCTGTCTGAGGCGATCAATCATTAGGTAAGTAATCCGAACAGTTAAAATTGATAAACGCACCTTATGATCTAATTAAAATATGTCCAGCTTATTCGAACAGCGCCCGACAACTTCATGGGCTTCACTTTTCATAAGAGGAATTATTCACATGAAAAAGTCACAATCCCTACTTGCGGTCGCGACATTGGCCGTCTCTTCAATCGCCTCGTCAGCCATCGCTGACAATGCCGATACGGTTCAGGCTTTCTATGAACTCCTCAGCAATCCAGGTTCTGAATCCCACACTGCTGCCTTCGTTGAAGCGACTGCTGACACATGGGAAAGCGTTGGCGGCTATGCCGGTGAAAACAAAAGCCGCGATGCTTTCTTGGGTCAAGTTGGTGGCTTCGCCAAGCTTCTCCCTGACCTGAACTGGGCCATCCAAGATCTGCATGAAAGCGGTAATTTCGTAACCGTGCGTAGCCGCGCGACAGGTACACCCGTTGCACCCTTCTTTGGTGTCGATGGTGAAGGTCGCAGCTTTGATATCATGACGATCGACATCCATGAGCTTGCCGGCGGAAAAATCGTTCGCTCATACCACGTCGAAGACTGGGCAGGCGCACTGCAGCAGCTTTCTGGCCGCTAGAAATTGAACCCAATAGGAGTACTGAAAATGAATAGACGACAAGCAATGAAGGCTTCTGTAGCCGCGGTCACCGGCGCAACATTTGCCTCGGCTGCAACAGCGCAGTCAAATGATGATCAAAGTCAGGCAGGCCTCGACACTGTTTTGGCCCTTATGGGGGCAATGGGCAGCGGTGACATGGGTGCGATGGCCGATCTTATGGCCGACGACATGGTTTGGTTAAACGCTGGCGATCCGACCCTTCCTTGGATCGGTCCGTGGGATGGCAAAGAAGAGATCTTTGGCTTCCTCGGTGTCTTTAGTGAAAACTTTCAAACCACCAAGTGGGAAAATACCGATGTTCTCGCCTCTGGCGACACGGTCGCGATCTTTGGTGACATGAATGGGATCACCACGAAGTCCGGCCAAGAAATTGGTGACTTCACCTTCGCCCTACGTGCCAAAGTGCGTGACGGCCAAGTTGTGCTTTGGAACTGGTTCGAAGACAGTTTCGCAGTCAGCCAAGCCTTCCACGCGAAGTAACTTCCAAATCCACAGCCGTGGCCAAACATTAGAGGAAATTAGAATGATTAGATTTTCACAAAGATTTACCATTTTGGCTGCGGCATCCCTTTTTGCCTGCGTCACACCTGCCTTTGCGCAGGATGTGTCAATCCCGAACCGTGACGGGCCCCGCCCCGAAACTACCAATGGCGTCCCCCATATCCAGTTGGGTCTGGAGGCGGTCCCTGAGTTAACAGAAGTGATGCTGAAACAAGTGGCAGAGCTTTCCGGTGTGACACTCGGTTCAACACGGGTTTCCTTGACCGGCGCTGTTGGCTTTCAATTGAACACTGATATCATCCTTGCCGAACCTGATGCAATCGTCGGCGGAAGAGAGTTCGCGCACGTCCACCCAGACGGCAGTTTGCACGCATCACTCGAACCTGAACTGGCGCGCGCCGCGGTGAACGCCGGTTGGGCCACACCGCACCCTTGGGCTGATCAAAGACCCTGTTGGGAGGGCTTCGTCATGATCTATACGCCCACCACAAAAGCCGAGTTAGACGTCGTACATCAATTGGTGCGTGGGTCCTACACCTATGTGACGGGGCTGCCAGCGCCATAGTTTGCGCAGAACACGCGACAAAAAAACTAATCAAAGAGGTACGACATGCCAGAGACAACGAACCCTTCAATCGGTTTAGGTCGATCTGGCAAGATTTTCCTAACTGCTCTCGTCGTCTGGATTCTAGCGCAGTTAATCCGCTTCATCGCGATCCCGCTCATCACGAGAGTCGCAAACGGCATCGATGCGCCGAGTTGGATGTATCCCGCGATCCTTGACGTTGTTACTGCAATCCTTGCCGTGCCGCTCGCAATCGCAATTTGGAAATGGCGGGGGTATACGGTTTGGACGCTCACAATTGTCTATTTCACGCTGTCTATCGTCGATCACATTGGTGCACTAACGAACCTCACGCTGATCGGTGAACCCATTGCATTTGAACAATTCAACGGGGGAGGAAACCCTTATGCTGCGCCCGTAGTACAGACGGTATTAGATGTAGTCTTCTTTGGTTTGCTGTTTATGCTCAGATTTCGAGGGCTGTTTTCCAACTTTCAAAACCCAAAAACTAGTTATTATTGCCACCAAGGCCACAGAATAGACCGCCTTGCGGCAAAACAAGGTACCCTTGATCTCAAGGGCACTTCACAGCCTATCAAGTTATGAAATTCAAAGCATCAATAAGGACAAAGATATGACCCAATCCGTTCCGATCATCGCCGCCAAACATCCCGCCAAAGTCGATCTGGAAAAGGGCAAGGATTACTATTGGTGTCGGTGCGGATTGTCAAAAAGCCAACCGTTTTGCGATGGGTCGCATGCAGGCACTGATGTGACGCCTCAAAAATTTACTGCTGATAGCACAGGCAGCGCAGCGCTATGTCAGTGCAAGGCGACAGCGAACGGTCCATTCTGCGATGGAACCCATGCAAGCCTTGGTGACCTAAAAGTAGGTGATCCGTCACCGAAGCCGAAGTCTGACACCCCGACTGCGACACCCACGCCAGAAGAGCCAACCGTGGCCCGAATTCACGCCTTGGCTAAAGACGGGCTATCCAAACTGGGCCACCACGGTGAAATGGGTGCAATGGGTGTTCCACGCAAAGACCTTCCGCACTGGGATGACATTCAGATTTTACCGGCGCAGATGGCCCGCAAACCATTGCTGGATGACGTGCCCGTGGCGACATCCGTGACGATTGGCCCGCGTGCGGCCAAACCGTTGCAATTGGACATCCCATTATTCGTTTCGGACATGAGCTATGGCGCATTGTCCGAGGAGGCGAAGATCGCGTTATCGCGCGGCGCTCAGATGGCAGGAACTGGGATTTGCTCCGGTGAAGGCGGTATGCTGCCTGAAGAACAAGCCGAGAATGCGCGTTACTTCTACGAATTGGCCTCCGCACGGTTTGGCTGGGACCTCGATCTGGTCGCGCGCGTGCAAGCCTTTCATTTCAAAGGTGGTCAGGGTGCCAAAACCGGCACGGGCGGGCATCTGCCCGGCGATAAGGTGCAAGGTAAGATTGCGGAAGTGCGTGGGTTGGAACCCGGACAATCCGCGATATCCCCTTCAACGTTCCCAGACCTTGAAACGCCAGCAGATTTCAAACGTATCGCCGATGAAGTTCGCGAACGATCTGGTGGCATTCCTATCGGGTTCAAGCTGTCGGCGAACCACATTGAGGACGACATCGACTTCGCGCTGGAGGCCAGTGCCGACTACATCATTCTGGATGGTCGCGGCGGCGGTACAGGTGCTGCACCGTTGATCTTCCGCGATCATATCTCAGTGCCAACAATCCCAGCATTGGCCCGTGCCCGTGCGCATCTGGATGCAAAGACAGGTCGTGAAGTGACCTTGGTCATCACAGGTGGCCTGCGCGTGGCTGAGGATTTCGCCAAAGCCATGGCCTTGGGCGCGGATGCTGTCGCAGTTTCAAACTCTGCCATGCAGGCGGTCGGCTGTATCGCAGCACGTATGTGTAATTCAAACAACTGCCCTGTCGGTGTCGCGACCCAGAAACCCGAATTGCGTGCCCGACTGGATGTGCAAATCGGCGCAAAAAAACTCGCCCGTTATTTCGGTGCATCGGTGGAGTTAATGCAGGTTTTGGCGCGCGCCTGTGGACACAATAATCTTTCTGATTTCGCTCATCGTGACATCACCACATGGAAGAAAGAGATGGCCGATCTTAGCGGAGTGCGATTTGGTGGCATCAAGCGTTAGGCATAAGCCATCATGCGAGGTGACGTGCTTGAATGTCGCCTCGCTGTTGCCAACTGAACGTGGAAGCCGCCATTCAAGCACGTTGCAGCATCTGTCAATATGGGCTCGTTGCCGACTTTCGCTGCGTTTGCACACGAAATCAACGTCAAATCGGAGGGCAAGCGGCGGCTATGCGGACCTTGCCGCCGTTCGCTGCTCGCTTTGCCGAAATAAACTGCTGCATTTCGGAGAGAATGGCCATGAGCCGATGGTCTTGCGAACAAGTCTGTTCGTCACAATCTTCGATTGTATGTTTTTTCAGTTGGGAACTTCCACAACTCCAACAATGTGAGTCCGCCTCAATGGCAGAGCTTGGTACGCCGAAACAATATCCGTTGTGGCAATGCCCTTGCCAGTCATACCATTATAGCGCCCCGTGCCAGTGACAATTTCCCAGTTGTTTGCCGCGCCTTTCTCTCCAGCCTTCCAACGCATTATGAACGTGTCTTCACCCTCACCGAAAACGCATATCCCAGTTATAGAGTTGGTTCCATCTTGGTATCCGAAGCCTGAACCAACGCATCGGGTGACTCCGTCTTCCAAAGGACCTTCAATAACTTCAAAACCGCCCTTGTTGTCCGTAAGGTGAAAGATATGATCGCCAAGGTCAAAATTCTCTTGAGAAAGCGGGTAGACGTTATTGATTTCGATGCGTTGTTCTTCGGCATTGGCAGCAAAACCAATTGCGGCCAGAATTGAGACTAAGATTAGGATTTTCACAAAGGCCTCCCTGAATTCCGTTCATTTTAGATTCTTTGCAGAAATACACAAATGAAAAGCGGGGTATCGTGTCGCAAGCCTTCGCATGCGAGGAAAAAGCAAAGAAGTAACGGTTGCTATGGGCTCCTTGCTGACTTTCGCTGCGTTTGCACATTGAAAAAACTGGGTCACAGCCCCGAGTGTCCGCTTTCTTCAAGTTGCCTAAATTAGTTTGCGTGTGCAGCGAAAGTCCGGTTTCCGCGGTGGTTTCAACCGGTGGACGTAACACTTTAATCTTTTGGAAGAGATGGAGTGTTGAACATGAAGTATCGTCGCAGAATTTACTATTCGTCTAAGCAGCGCACGGAGATTTGGGATCCCTCTCAGCGATGCAAGCATCGCCTGTCGGCAGTGGATGGCAGCGTGGGGAGTCCATGAGGTCGATTGGGCGCGTGTTTGATAGGCCCTCCTCGTCGGTCTTTTCGGTGATTTCGCCGACGGGTGGCATCCGCCCACCAGATCGCAAGCGTAGCACCCGTGCTTTGAACCTTTTTGAGCGGGAGGAAATATCGCGTGGGCTGAGCATCAAATGTTCACTACGCATGATAGCGCACCAATTAGGGCGCTCCCCGTCGACCATCAGCCGCGAGGTTAGGCGCAATGGTGGGCCTGCTGGATATCGGGCGGTGGCTTCAGACCAAGCAACATGGGATCGCGCTTTGCGCCCCAAGACATGTAAGCTGGCTTGTCATCCATCTTTGAGCCGCGCAGTATCAGCAAAGCTACGACGTAAATGGTCGCCCGAGCAGATTGCGGGTTGGCTCAAACGTGCGTTTCCGGGAGAGGCGCAGAGACAAGTGTCACACGAGACGATATACAAAAGCCTATACATACAAGCACGTGGCGTCCTCAAGAAGGAGCTGCTGGAGCATCTGCGTGCCAAGCGTACAGTTCGGCGGTCTAAGCATGCCAGCCTCAAGCGCAACGGTCTTGGTCAACCTCTCAGCGATTGCTTTGCATTCGCCTGCCGGTCAGCGGATCAAGAACGCCATATCAATCTCAGAAAGACCAGCATCGGTCGAGGATCGGGCTGTTCCAGGCCACTGATGGTGTGGATGCCTCACCCCGGAACCGGCATCAAAGTGTGCCATAGTGGTGATATTGAAAGCACCAAATCGGAGGAGACATCCATGAACGAAGTTACAATGATTGGCGTCGACTT